>NZ_NPFX01000009.1:0-18931 GCF_002259335.1 Rhodococcus sp. 14-2483-1-1
GGGTTGGGTGGTGGGCGGGCAGGGAGAGCTACAGCGGCATTGCCCACATGGAGCTCGAGCGTTCCTTGAATTCGGTGCAGTTCGCGTGTTGCTTGCTCGCCCTCTGGTAGAAGGTCTGCAGAGGGGCAGCGGGTTGCACCGGTTCCGGAGCGGGCGCAACCGGGAGATCGCTGAGTTCGAGTGCAGCGTCGAGGGCTTCCTCTGCCTCGACGCGTCGGGTGCGCGCCAGGTTCGACAACGCGAGCTGGTGAATCGTCACCCGCTCACCGGACTTGGCGTCCACGCGGGCCTGTCGGGCAACGGATGCATCGAGTTCGTACACCTTCGAGGCCAGCTGGTAGATGCTGGGGCGTTCGAGTTCTGCGTCCACCAGAGCCGGCTCGGCCACGGTGCGCGTCGGCACAGTCCTCGGCACAACTTTCGGTGTGTCTTCCTCGGCGGCACGTAGTGCGTGCCGCGCACTTGGCTTTTCGACTTTTGCCGCCGACGGCCGTTCCAGTAGCTGCTCGAGTTCGGCTACCTCACGGTCGGCTGCTCCATCCTTGGCAGGCGGAACGACGAAGGGCACGATCGGCTCGAACGGGATCCTCTCCGACGACGTCGCCAGTGCCGCGCTCCGCGAGGGGATCAGCAGCGCCACGATCACCGTGCCGACGCCGAACACCACGGCGGCAACCAGGCTGGTGTGCGTCACCGCGTCGCCGAACGCGGCAACGGCATTGGCCTGCAAGTTGTCTGCGAATCCACTGAGAAACGCATTCTGAGCGCGAATGATGTCGGACACGATCACTGCACCGGCGAGCGAATCCTGAGACGCGGCAAGCCCTTCCGCTGCCTGCCCGGTGTACTGGCCGTTCGGTTGTTTACCGGGGAAGGTTTGCAGAAAGCCTTCGATTCCCTGGCGATAGGACGCGGCGAGCACCGAACCGAGCACGGCGATTCCGAGCGAGCCGCCGAGTTCGAGCGCTGTGTCGTTGAGTCCGCCGCCCACACCGAGCTTGCTGTCCGGAAACTCGCCCATGATGGCGTCGGTGCACGGCGAGACGGACAAGCCGATCGCGAGACCGAGCAGCGTCAGCACGGGTAGGAAGTCGGAGTACGTTGCGGTCGGGTCGATTCCGATCAACGAGACGACCGACAGCGTTCCCACGACCATGCCCGCGGTCACGGTGATGCGTGGTCCGAGCTTGGGTGTGAGCCACATCGTGATTCCGGACCCGACGAAGACTGCGCCGGCCAACGGCAAGAGGTGCACGCCCGTGGACACCGGGCCGTATCCGAGGGCGAACTGGAGGTACTGGGCGACGAAGTAGATCGCACCGAATGTGACCAGGAAGAACACCAGCACCGCGAGGGTAGCGCCACTGAGGATGCGGGAGGAGAACATTCGGACGTCGAGCAGCGGATTGGGATGGCGCATTTCCCATCCCACGAAGCCCACGATCGACAGCAGGCCGACGAGCGCGAAGTACAACGGCCCGACGGTCCAGCCGAAGTGCATTCCTTCGATGATGGCGTACACGACGGTCGACACGGCCAGGACCGACAGCAATCCACCGACCCAGTCGATCGCGCCGGGGTCGACGGCCCGCGACGGCGGAACCAGAACGACGGCTCCGACGATGGCCGCCAACGCAATAGGAACGTTGATCAGGAAAGTCGAATGCCAGGTGAAGCTCTCGAGGAGCCAACCCGCAAGCAGTGGTCCCGCTGCGATGGCGAGTCCCGAGGTAGCCGCCCACACGGTGACGGCGGTAGCGCGCTCCCGCTTCGGGAACGTGGCGACCAACAGCGACAGCGTTGCGGGCATGACGATCGCCGCGGCGACTCCCATGACGATGCGCGCCAGGATGACGCCGAGGGTGGCATCGGTGAGTGCCCCGGCGATCGAACCCGCCACGAAGATGATCAAGCCGAGAATCAGTGCCCCACGACGGCTGTAGCGATCGCCGATGACGCCGCACAGCAGCATCAGTGACGCGTAGGGGACGGTGTAGCCGTCGATCACCCACTGCAGGTCGCTGCTCGTCAGACTCAGGTCGAGAGTCATCGACGGTGCCGCGACCAGCAGGGACGTGTTGGCCATGACCACGATCAGCAGGCTCAGGCACAGGACCACCAGAGCCGACCAGCGTCGTGAATACGGTTTGTGCATATCTTGGACAGGCGTCATCGCAAGCAACGTCATTGTGTTCCCCCCCGTTGGCAAAGTGCCGACACACCTTGCACAGTGCTGTGCAGCTTAAGAAGAATCGTCTAGGATCGGCAATCTTTTGTGGCGGCAGCCACACTCTCCGCACACGATCGTGCTAGTTGTTGACCTGTGCGAAAGACGACGGAGTCGACATCGACTGCACGGGGTGCCGCAGCGCCGCCCGTGCAGCGCCGTGACGCCCGGTCGAACCGAGCGAGAATTCTCGATGTCGCGCAACGGGTACTGGCGGACAATCCGGATGCAACCATCAACGACGTCGCAGCCGCGGCAGGGGTGGTTCGGCGAACCGTGTACGCCCACTTCGCCTCTCGCGAAGCGCTGATCGACGGCATTGCCCTGGAGGCGGCCGACAGCATCTCGGCGGCTCTCGGCCGCGTTCCCGCCGCCGACGAATCGGCAGTGACGGTCTTCGTCCGGCAGACGCTGGCTCTCACTCGCGTCGGCGACCAGTACCGTCTACTTCTCGCTGTTGCGCGAACAGATTTGGGCCACAACGGTATTCACAAACTTCTCGGTCCGATGCGAGAAGCGGCCGCCGCCGTCATCCGGCGCGGTCAGCGGGAGGGCGTGTTCTCCTCGTATCAAGCCGCGGAGGTACTCATCCTCAATATCGAGGCGATTGCGCTGTCCATCCTCGATGCGACCAACGCCGGGCTGCTCACCGACCCGGCAGGGGCCGCCACGACGTCGAGCCTTGTTCTGCTGGGGATCGCCCCGGAGGATGCGGAGCGAATCGTCGCCGATGTCCGGGCGTCCGACTCGTCCGCCCGCGCCCGCTGACAACTCCGGGACCTTCGAAACGACGAATGTCCCGACTCGAGCAACGAATTGCTCGAGCGGGACATTCGGTGCGAACTGTGGACTGTCAGGGAGCCGGGACGAATCCTGCGCCGAGTCCGTTGCCCTGATCGACGTTACGAAGGATCGCATCGAAGTTGGTGCCGACCTCGGGACCGAAGCACGCGACGCCGAGGTAGGCGTTGACCATGCCGACGAGGGTGTTGCCGACGACGACCGGGCTACCCGAGTCACCTTCGACGACGCACAGCTGCGCCCAGGTCTCCTGCGACTGCAGGATGTCGCCGTACGCGAGGCCGCAGGTGTTGCCGGTGGTACGGCCTTCCTTGCAGACGATGTTCGGGAACGCCGTCGGCGGGCCGACCTGAGAGATGGTCACGTTGCCCACGCGGCTGATCGGTGCAACCTTGTCGCGCTGGAATTCGATGACGGCGTAGTCGTACTCCGGGTTGGAGAATGCGATGCGGCCGACCTCGCCGAGAGAGGTGTCGTATTCCGGGACGATGGAATCGCCTGCGCGACCGCAATGGCCGGCGGTGAAGCCCACGAGATTTCCGCTGCGGTCGTTACCGATCGTCGTCAGCGTGCACTCGGCCTGACCACCGACGATGATTCCCGACCCACCGCCGAGAGCAGCTGGAGCGGCCGCGGATGCGGTCCCCACGCCGACGCTGGCTACGATTGCAGCCGCCCCCACGACGACGAGCATGAATTTCTTGAACATGTACTCCCTCTCAGCGGTGTCGGCAGAACCCTAGCAACAACACGTGTACGAACACGAGCGAGTGGTTCATACGTCCTGCTCGAGGGCGGCAAGGGTGGTGCGCGCTTCCTCCAGTTGGCGACTCAGTTCTGCAACGCGGCGAGCAGCCTCCTCGCGCGCGTGGGAGATGACGGCCTCGACTGCGTCGCGTGCGATGGGATCGCCCAACTCTCGCACGGCCCTGCTGACCGACTCCGGACTCACCGGTTGCGCCTTGGTGGGGCGCTTCGCCCCCTGGGTGACCGTGACCGACCAATCGTTGTCCGCCCCGGCGTGAATAGTGACGCTGACCCCGCCTGGAGCCTTCTTGCCACGACGGGGAGCCTGCTGTTGCGGCTGCGCCCTGGGTGGTTCCACCACGGCCTTGGGTTGTTCCACCACGGCCTTGGCAGGTGCCGGGCCTGTCGTCGGCTTTGCCGCGACTGCTTCCGCCCGAGCCGGGGCGGCGGACACCGGCGCCGCCACTTTCTTCGCAGGTACGCGCTTGGCCGGCGCAGGCGGGGTTGCCGCGTTGCGAGTGATACGTAGTTCCTCTGCCTCGTAAGGCAATTCGTCGTTGACACCCTTCGGACTGATAGTGACCGTGGTGCCGTCGATCGAGATCACCTTCGCCGACGTACCGTCGGACAGTCCGAGGCTCGGGTTCGGTTCACGAAGATAGACGGTGGCCCGACGCCCCTCGGCTAGCGCCGCAGCCAGCGTCGTCAGATTCTCTGGGGTCAACGAATCGTTCACGGCGCGCCCACGGGGTGGCATCGACTACCGGCCTTTCTCGAAAGTGTTTGCGAATACTGTCGCACAGATACTGGGCCGATGTCATAGACCGAGCGCGGGATATGTCGTTAGCACACGTTCGGAATGGATATCGGAGAGGTATCTGTTAATCCAAGTAACTGTAACCGCAAGTAACTGTTACTTGGATTAACACTTAGATTTGGGTGGCCGAGAAGGCCGATGTCCTGACTCTATACGACCGTTGTCAGGAACGCCCGCCAAGTCCACTCGACGTGACATTCACTCACCAAAAGGACACTGAACGTCACATCGACTACCGCCGGGTACCCGCGAGTAGCGGTGCGCGGCGTCGAGAGATTTCGTCCCGTTACGACCTCACCGAACCGCCCTCGCGGCCGGTATCTCCCGCGTAGCCTGGCGACCGTGCCTTCTTGTATGGGTACGGAACAGGAGCCTCGATGTACCACCTCGACGCGGACGAACAATCGCTCAGCGACGGTCCGCACGTGTATTTGCTCGACGCCAAATCCACCCTCGAGGTTCAGGCTCTGAATCAGTGGATCGATGCGACCACTCCCGACGGCGAGCCGAGGCCGCCGTCGGTCGTGTTGTCCGGTGAAGCGAGAACCTCACTGGCGGAGAGTGTTCGCGGGTACGCCGACGATCCACTCCTCATTCCGTTGCGCGTGACGCTGTCCGATCGCAAGAACGGCATTCTCCACCGCATCTTCGCTCCGCGCGGTCGATCGAAGCCCACCCAGGTATGGCAGCGGTGGGTGGCGAACGACGATCCCGATCATTCGGCGGTGTTGGTCGGCGAACCCGCGACCCTCCGTGATCTGCAGGATCGGTTCGAACGGGGCGGCGGCACCTCGCTCTCGTCGTTCATCCTGCGACAGGCCAGTCTGGCGTTGGACAAGGCCGAGCGTGGCGTCATCGGCTCCGAGTACAAGATTCCGCGATTCGTCGTCGAGGACATGACGGAGCAGAAGAAGTTCCACGACGGCATCACCGCGCTCGCGGACGAGGTCGGTCAGGATCGCGACGCTGTAGACAAGCGCGTCAACGACATTCTCGGTGAGATGGTCGCAACCGAGACCCGTCGGGCTGTGGAGATGTGGGGAACCCTCGGGGCGTATTTCTCGCGGGCGTACAAGGTGGACGTCGATCGCGATCAACTGCAGAAGGTCCGCGAACTCAACAAGAACTATCCGTTGGTGTTCCTACCCAATCACCGTTCCTACCTCGACCCGCTCGTGCTACGCCCAGCGCTGCTGGCCGAGGGTCTGCCGCTCAATCACGTCATGGGCGGCATCAACGTCGGCTTCTGGCCGCTGGGTCCGATCGCCAAACGCAGTGGCGTCGTGCTCATTCAGCGAAAGTTCTCCGACGCGATCTACAAGTGGACGCTGCGTCAGTACATGAGCTTTCTGCTCAGCAAGCGGTTCAACCTCGAGTGGTACATCGAAGGTGGACGCAGCCGCACCGGCAAGCTTCGCCCGCCGAGGTTCGGCCTGCTCACCTATCTGGTCGACGCCCTGGAGTCGAGCGACGCAGAGGACGTCTATCTGGTTCCGACGTCCATCACCTACGACCGTCTGCACGAGGTCGGCGCTATGGCCGAGGAATCGCACGGGGCGAAGAAGCAGGCCGAGGGCATTCGGATGGCCATCGGGTACATCCGTGCGCAGGGAACGTTGCGCGGAAACGTGTATCTGAACTTCGGCGAACCGATGTCGGTGGCGTCGATCGTCGCCGAGAACACCGACAAGCGAGTCGCGGTCCAGAAGATCGCGCTCGGCGTCTCCCACGCGATCAACGACGCAACACCGGTGACTCCGGCGGCTTTGGTCACGATGGCACTGCTGGGCATCGAGGATCGCGCACTCAACGTCAACGAGATGTGGGCCATCATCGCCCCGCTCGCCCGCTACATCAAACGCCGCAACCTGCCCACCGCGGGCGGCGTCGACATCGCCGACGTCGATGTGGTGCGATCGGCCGTCGTCGCTCAGGTCAACGCCAACGTGGTCAAGCGTTTCGACGATGGCCCCGAGCCACTGTTCTATCTGGCGCAGGACAAGCATCTGGTTGCAGCATTCTTCCGTAACAACGCAATTCACTTCTTCGTCATGCGCGCCATCGGAGAACTGGTGGTGCTTCCGACCAGCGGCGATTCGGCACCTCTGACGCAGGAGTCGCTGTGGCAGTCGGCGCTGCAATTGCGCGATCTGCTCAAGTTCGAGTTCTTCTTCGGTGACAAGAAGGACTTCGGGCAGCGGCTGGAATCCGAGGTCGACCTGATCGATCCGGACTGGCGGACCAAGATCAGCGACCCCGATTATGCTGCGCACCAACTACAGTCACAGGATCTGCACCTGGCGCACCGTGTATTGCAGCCGATCTTCGAGGCCTACCAGGTAGTGGCAGATCAGCTCATGCTGCTGCCGCAGAGCGGCGAGTTCGACAAGCCCAAGTTCATCGCGGAGTGCCTCGGAGCCGCTCAGGCCAGGCGACTGCGTCAGCAACTCGATCACAGCGAGTCCATCTCCGGCGAGTTGTTCGATACTGCACTGCAATTGGCCGAGAACCGGGATCTCGTCGATTCCGGCTCCGACGGTGTCGCGCGCCGGCGCAGAGACTTTGCGCTCGAGATCGACGAGTGGGCCCGCAAGGTTCGCACGATCCGAGACATGGCCCACCAGATGCTGCGTGCGGTAGAACCGATCTCGGCCCCCGAGGAGAACAATTCATGACCGAGTTCGACGATCGACTGATCGCGATCGCCGCCGCACCACCGGGCCGAGACACCGTGGCATTCTTCGATCTCGACGGCACCCTGATCAACGGATTCTCCGCCCGCGCAGTCTTTCTCGAACGTCTCAAGACCCTCGACGTGACGGTGAAGGAGCTGTGGGAGATCTCCAGTGCCGTCGTCGAGATGCGGATGCGCAACTCCCCCGTCGACAACCTGATGGGCAAGGCCGTCCGGGGCCTGGAGGGCCGTCGGGAGGACGATCTGATGGAACAGGCATACACGCTGTTCCGCAACGAGATTGCGCCGATGATCTACCCGCAGGCCCGCGCCCTCGTGGAGGCTCACCGGCATGCCGGGCATCGCCTGGTGATGGCCACCTCGGCCACGCCGTACCAGGCACTGCCCGTGCAACAGGACATGATGTTCGAGGAATTGCTGTGCACCACCCCCGTCGTCACCGACGGAATCCTCACCGGCGAACTCGTCGGCGATTCACTGTGGGGTCCGCGCAAGGCGCAGGCAGCCATCGACTACGCCGAACGTGAAGGGATCGCCTTGGCGGGCTGCTTCGCCTACTCCAACGGCGGCGAGGACGTGCCACTGCTCGAGGCCGTGGGACGACCCGTCGCCCTCAACCCAGACCCCGATCTCGCACGGTATGCCGCCAAGAAGAAGTGGCCTGCTCTGACGTTGGAAAGCCCGAAGCGCGGCACGGACATCACGTCGGCCGTACGCAGCACGGCGGCGCTCGGATCGGTGCTCGCAAGCGCGTCGATCGGACTGGGCCTGGGGATTCTGACGCGGAGTCGCCGCACCGGTGCCAACATCACCAGCACCATCGCGCCCGACATCGCGCTCACTCTGGCCGGCGTGAAGCTCGACGTCACCGGCACGGAAAATGCCTGGTCGGCCCGCCCGGCCGTCTTCATGTTCAACCACCAGAGCACTGCCGACTCGATCATCGTCACGTCCATCCTCCGGCGAGACATCACCGCCGTGGCGAAACGCGAACTCGAACGCGACCCGCGATTCGCACTGCTGGGCAGGATCTTCGACGTCGCCTACGTCGATCGTGGTGATCCCTCACAAGCGCGCGAGGCGATGCGACCCGCAATCGACAAGCTCCACAGCGGTATCTCCGTCGCCATCGCACCCGAGGGGACGCGCATGCCGACGTCACGTCTCGGCCGATTCAAGAAGGGCGGCTTCCACCTGGCTATGCAAGCAGGTGTGCCCATCGTGCCCATCGTCATCCACAACGCGGGTGACGTGATGTGGAAAAAGGATTTCACCGTCCACTCCGGTACGGTCAAGGTCACCGTCGGCGAGCCCATTCCCACCACGGACTGGGAGCCCGACAAGATCGACGAGTACGTGGACGATGTTCGTTCCTATTTCGACAGAACGTTGGGATATGCCTGAGAACCAGATCAACTCGGTAGTGCAGACGGAAATCGAGCGGAATCTATTGGGCGGCGAGCCCAAGTACAACCGTGCGGACATCGTCGAGAAGTCCGGCATTCCACTCGAACGAGTCATTGCCCTGTGGATCGGCATGGGCTTCCCCATCCACACCGACACCGAGGCACTCGTCTACACCGATGCCGATCTGGAAGCTCTGAAGCTGATCACTGCACTCACCGCGCAGAAGGTGATCAAGCCCGAGATGGAGGTCGCGATCGCGCGGACGCTCGGGCAATCCATGTCCAGGCTCGCGGAATGGCAAGTGGGCGTTGTGAACTCTCACATACTCGAGCGCATCATCGACAGCGACGAAGACAAGAACGACATCGACGCGATTCGGCGTAACGCCCGAGCGATCGCGGCAGAAACCGTCCCCACCCTCGAGGCACTCCAGGGATACACCTGGCGTCGTCACCTGGCCGCCGCCGCCGGTCGGTCCATCGCCGCGCCCGACGACGCCACCGACAGTCCCACGATGGCCGTCGGGTTCGCCGACATGGTGGGCTACACCAGTTTGACGCGTCGGCTGGACATCGGTGAGTTGACCACTCTGCTCGAAGAGTTCGAGTCGCTGGCCACCAATATCATTGCCCGCGGACGTGGTTCGGTGATCAAGAACGTCGGCGACGAGGTGATGTTCAGCGCGCAGACACCCGAGGATGCCGCCCACATCGCCCTCGACCTGCAGGATGCGTTCGACGAGCAGGAGGATATGCCGGACCTGCGGGTCGGGCTGGCCTGGGGGCCGGTACTGGCCCGATACGGCGATCTGTACGGCTCGGTGGTCAACATTGCCGCGCGGCTGACCAGCTCCGCCAATCCCGGCACGACACTCGTCGATACGGTCATGACCGAGGAACTCCGCCACGATTCCGAGTTCTACCTCAAATCGATTCGCTCACTGCGGGTCAAGGGATTTCACAAGCTCAAGCCGCATGCGCTCCGCCGCAACAAGCGGGGCGGTCACAAGAGCGAGGAGTAGAACCCCAGGTGTCGACGCGCAGCCTCGTCCCAGGTGAGGCTGCGCGCCAGCGCCAGCCCCGGTAGCGGATCCCGCGGCTCGTGCAACGCCCGGTCCAACTCGCTCGACATGGCCTCCACCGACGACGCGTAGGTCACGCTGTCTCCGAACACTTCTCGCAAGACCGGCAGATCACGCGCCACCACCGGGATCGACGCGGCGAGCGCCTCCATGGCAGCCAGACCGAAGCCCTCCTTCGTGGAGAAGAACGGCAGCACAGCGGACTGCGCCACGAGGTGCGGCAGTTCGTCGTCGTCGACGGTTCCGAGTATCACCGGCTCGATGCCGAGTTCTGCAGCACGACGGTCGAATTCCGCCCGGTAGTCCCGATAGTCGAACAGCGTCTCCCCGCCGGCGAACACCAGTTGCACGTTCCGCTCGGACAGCCCGGCGAAGGCATCGAGCAGATCGAGACTGCCCTTGCGTGGTTCGATACCGCCGACGGCGAGCACATATCGGCCGAGCTTGTCACGCCAGTGCGTTCGACCGGACTGCGCAGCGGCAGTGAATCTCTCGGCATCGACGCCGTTGGGGATGACCGCTGGTTCTAGTCCCCATCCGCGGCGAACATCGCTTGCCACCGCTGCCGATACACAGATGCGCGCGTAGGGCGCAGTGATCGCGCGTTCGTGACACGCCGCCAGTTCGGGCGTGGTGAACTCGTCGAGGTGATGGATGGTCCTGATACAGCGACCTACGGCGTTTGCGGAGATGCAGTCCTGAGCGTGGACGATGTCGTATCGGTCCGGTGTGAACGCCTGTCGCAGAACGTCAATCGACCGCAGTATCCGCTGACCGACACTCTCGTTCTCCCGCTGAGGAAACGGCACCATCCGCACGGTGACGGCTGGGTCGACCGTCCGAAAGAACTCACTGTCGCCGCCGCGGCCGAGAGACCACACCGAGACGTCCTGCCCGGAGCGCGCCAACGCCTCGGCCAAGGCCAGCGTATGTACTACGCCTCCACGCGGTTTGGACGAGTAGGTCAAGAGCGCGATCTTCACTGATCCGGCTTCTCCTGCAGCAAATTGGGGTAGGCGTCGACACGACGTTCGGCGAGGTGGTGCAACCCTCTGCGGGCCCGGTCCACTTCGGCGTCGACATCGATCTCGTGCACGGCCAGGCCGCCTTTGGACCACGTTTTCGCCAGGACGTCACCACCGGGTCCGACGATCTTCGCTTGCCCCAGGAAGCGTAACGACCCCATCACCCCGGTCTGGTTCGACGACACCAGCACCACTTGATTCTCCGCCGCCCTGGCGGCGTCGTACAGATCGAACAACCGGGACTGACGGTCGTTCGGCAGTGAGGACGCCCGATCGGTGACACTGGCGGGCCACGCCGACAGTGCCGCAATGATTCTCGCACCGTCGAGCGCCAATGCGCGCGCCGATTCCGGGAACGTCTTGTCGTAATCGATCAGCATGCCCATCCGTCCGACCGGAGTATCGAAGGCCTCGAACCGATCGCCGGCTGCATAGGCCAAGGATTCCCCGAGTGGCTGATGCACCTTGCGGTGACTGCCGAGAATTCCGTCACCGGTCAGGCATGCAGCAGCGTTGTACCGCAGGCCTTTCGACAACTCGGTGTAGCCGATGCATACCGTCATGTCCCCTGCCGCCGCGATGATCGCGGCCAGCTCGGGACCGTCCGGATCGAGCGTCGGTGGTAACTCCGCGGGATCCGGATTGCTCAGACTGTCGATGTAGCCCCCGAGAGAGGCGTCGGGCAGCACCAGGAGATCGATACCCTCTCGGGCCGCACTGGACATGATCGTGGTGATCTTCAGTACGGCCCTATCGACATCTCTGCCGAAATGCGCTGCCAGCGCGCCGATCTTGATGGGGGCCACGTCAGCTCAGACCATCTGACTCTGGGGTTGTGCTGCACTGATCTCGAGACCGATCTGATCCGCCAGGAACGCGGCATCTCGGGCCACCGAGGCGAAACGACCCGAGCCCCAGGTGTGCTGCCACGGCAGGCCGAGGAAGTACAGGCCGGACACCGAGGTGACGCCTCGGTTGTGCGTCGGGTGACCCTCCCCGTCGAAGGCCCCGACCTTCAGCCACCGATAGTCGGTACGGAAGCCCACCGACCACACAACGGCGGTGACGTCGGAGGTAGCGAGATCCAGTTCGGTGGTCTCGGCTTCGGGACGCCACACCGGTACGTAGCGCTCCTCGGTGGGCGCGCTGATGCCCTCGCGCTCGATGTACGCGTCGATGTTGTCCTTGATGCTCTCGGCAACACGGTCGGCCGCATCGAGGGACGCCTCGAGCGTGGGCGCGAACTGCAGCACGCCGTCCTCCACTCCGAGCAAGCGGCCGTAGAGCTGCATGCCTTCGGTGGCGAATGCACGCAGGTCGATGTCTCGACCACCGTCACGTCCGGTGACATAGTGGTTCGTGTTCTCGCGTTTGCCGACGCCACCGGGTTGATCTTCGATGGAGACATCGTAGACGCCCATGTCGTGCAGCCAGGCGACACAGTCGCGCCCACGATAGAAGCGCGCGACACGGGGAGCGGTACCGGCGACCAGATGAACGCGGCGGCCGTCGAGATGCAGGTCCTCGGCGATCTGCGCGCCGGACTGGCCGGTGCCGACGACCAAGACGTCACCGTCCGGGAACTGATGCGAGCCGCGGTATTCGGAGGAGTGGATCTGGACGACGTCCCGTGGAAGCTTCTCGGCGAATCGCGGAATGGTGGGGATGTGGTAACCGCCGACCGCAACGACGATCTGGTCGGCATGCATCGGTCCGGCAGAGGTCTGGAGGTCGAAACCACCATCCGCTGACTGCAAGGCCTGATCCACCGAAACATGCTCTCGCACCGGTGCATCGAAGCTCTCGGCGTAACGACGCACGAAGGCGTAGACCTCGTCGCGCTGCATGAATCCGTCGGGATCGTCACCGTCGTAGGCGTACCCGGGGAGTGCGCATTGCCAGTTCGGCGTCACGAGGGTGAAGTTGTCCCAGCGGGAGTCCTTCCACTCGTGCGCGATCGTGTCGCGCTCCAACACGACATGTTCGACGCCACGCTGCGTCAGATGCCAGCTGATGGAGAGGCCGGCCTGCCCGCCGCCGATGACGATCACGGAGTAGTTTTCTATCGCACTGTGGTTCTCTGTCATAGCAATTCAGCTCCCGACATGCTCAGTACGCGAACGGCACCGGCCCGGTACGAAGCGCTAACGCCGTGGATCTCTTCCATCTGCTGTGCGGCCGAGGTGCACCGCATACCGAACTTCGCGAGTACTCGATCACTCGCCACCGTCAGCGCCTCGGACGTGCGCTCGACGAAGTCCTGGACCGTGTACTCCGCACCGGGCGTCAGGTAATCGTGCATCACCAGCGACGGTGAATAGCAGGACTGTTCGCGCCCATCGGGCCAACGAACGACGAACGACATCTCAGGCATGGACCGGCTCCTTGGTTATGGTCCGATAGACCGACGGCCGGCGATCACGCAGGTTGTACATACCGCCGCCACGTGCCGCCCCGATCAACGCATCGACGTCGACGGTGGCCGTCGCCAGTCCCGGTTCGACGCCGGTGCCCGCCAGAATCTCTCCGCCGGGCCCGACGATCTTGGCGCTGCAGACGAATCTCAAGGATCCGAAGGTGCCGGCCTGATTCGCCGCGACCCAGATGATCTGGTTCTCGAGCGCACGAGCGCGGTCGTAGATGTCGAAGCGCTGCTTCCAGCGGTCCTCCTCCATGTTCTCCACGGTCGCGGTCCGTGCCGTCGGCCATGCGGAGATGGAGGCGACGATCTCGGCACCGTCGAGGGCAAGTTCGCGGGCGGCTTCGGGGAATCCCTTGTCGTAGCAGATCTGCATGCCCATTCGGCCGACCGGAGTATCGAACGCGGAGTAGCTGTCTCCTGCGTCGTAGCAGAGGTTTTCACCGAGCGGCTGGTGCACCTTTCGGTACGAGCCGAGGATTCCGCTGCCGTCGACCGTCACTGCGGCGTTGTAGCGGGTGTCGCCGTCCTTCTCGCAGAAGCCGAAGGTGACGACGGTATCGCCCGCCATGTCGATGACCCGCCTGATCTCGGGCCCGTCGAGTTCGAGAGCCGGAGGCAGTGCCTTCAAGCGACGCTGCCGAGACTCCTCGGTCTCGTCGCCTCCGCCGAGACTGGGCAGGTAACCGCCGAGGCAGGCTTCGGGCAGGACGAGCAGTTGGCTGCCGCGATTGCGCGCTTCCTCGAGCAACGCGGCGATGGTGGCGTAGCTCTGTTCCATGTCGCGCCCGAATTCGGCTGCGGCAACGGAGATGGTGATGGCGTTCATGCTTCTCCCAATCCGGTCACGGTGGACGTGACCGCGCGAGTGGTGATTCCGTCGGGCCATCGCAGCGCGACGCCCGGAATATCGGTGAGCTCTCCGCAGACTGCGGACAGTGCAGGTCCGGACGGTGCAACTGGTGCACCGGGACGGTCCGCGGTGATCATCGCGAACCCAGGAAAACACGTGATCCACTCGCCCATCGACGCAGCGTCGGGCTTCGGGATCGAGGAGATGTCCAGTACGGCACCGGTTCCGCTTGCCTCGGCCAGCATCCCGGTAGTGCCAGCCAGGCCGGCCATCGAGACGTCCTTGGCTGCTTTGGGCGCGGTTCGGGCAACGAACGACGCCATTGCTGTCAGTTCCTCGGTGTTGCGTCGCGAGGACGAATCCCATTGCTGACCGGAGTATCCGCGTCGCCATTCGCCTTCGATATCGGCGGTGAGCGTCAGCCGGTCGCCGACGTTGCCGCCGCCGGCCCGCACCGGGTTGGCTGTGCGTCCTAGCGCAGTGACCGACAGTGAGGACGGCACCCCGGCCTGGGTATGGCCACCGAGTACCGGGACCTGCCATGCCGCAGAGGCATTGGCGAGTCCGCGAATGATGCGAGTCAGTCGGGACTGTGTGGGTGCGCCGACGGAATCGAGCATGCCGACGGCGCGGGCTCCCATGGCAGACAGGTCGTTCAAGTTCACCAGGGCAGCGCACCACCCGGCCCACTCCGGGTCACGATCGACCATCGAGGGAATGATTGCGTCGCAGGCTGCGATCATGTCGCTGCCCGGTACCGGCACCCCGTCGTCGCCTCGAAAGCCTTTGGCCCCGAGCCCGAGCGGCTGTGCCTTCAGGGGTGCGAGCACACCGGCGAGCATCGCTTTGGTCGACGACACCAGCCGTTCGATTCGGTCGATGGGCCAGTACATCGCCACATGCGGGGTACCGGCCACCTCGACGTCGCCCCGTCTGATCCACCCGAGACCGGTGAACAGTCTCTCGTTGCGCTTCTGCACCGTCGCATCGAACCGAAGTACACCGCGGCTCTCGGCATGCGCACAGGCTGCGCGAACCAGTGCAGGACCGACACCGGAGGTGCGCGCCGAAGCAGACACCACCAAGCGACTGCCGGCCCACCATCCCAGATCCGTTGCGGTGCAGGGAGCAAGGCGTACTCCACCGAGCACCGTACCGTCCCGGTCGGTGGCGACCAGAACGACAGTGCGATGGTCGTCGTCGATATCGTCCTGATCGGTGCCCGAGAACAGGCCCTGTTCGGCAACGAACGTCGCTCTGCGTAGCGCCCGGTACGAGCTCAGTTGCGCCGGGTTCTCGCACGGTTGGACCATGAACTCGGGCTCCACGACAGTGGTTGCAGCACCCGACAATCCGGCTAGATCCTGCCCGTCCACCCCGTACATCTCAGCCTCCTGCATTCTGCAGGACGCTGCACGCACCGCATGCCGCGCAGCCTGCCTTCTGATCGGAGCCGAGCATCGCTGCTGCCTGGAGCTCTTTGGCGACGCGTCGGGTGACGCTTTCGAGTACGTCTCGGCCCGGGGCCGTCGCACGATCGACATCGACTGCCAACGTGCCGGCAAGTGGACGGAACGGAACGACGAAGGGGTACACGCCCATCTCGATGAGTTCCGCAGCACCGGAAACCAATTCGTCCGGATCCTCACCGAGGCCCACCAGAATGTAGGTCGAGACCTGGTTGCGTCCGAAGATCCGGACTGCCTCTCTCCAGGCCGCGCGGTACTCGTCCATCGATACCGACGCCTTGCCCGGCATCCACCGGCGTCGAACCTCGTCGTCGAGAGATTCGACGTGGATGCCGATGGATTCGGCTCCGGCGTCGTACAGATCCTGAATCGTCTGCAGGTCGCCCGGAGGTTCGCACTGCACCTGAATCGGCAGATCAGGAACCACGGCTTTGATGGCGCGAACACATCGGGCCAGATGACGGGCACCGCGATCCTTCGCGGCCGAAGTACCTGTCGTCATGACCATTTGGGTGACGCCGTCGAGCCGTACCGCCGCCTCTGCCACCTCGGCCAGTTGCGCCGGGGTCTTGACGGCGATGGTGTCGCCTGCCTCGAGCGAGGCCTCGATGGAGCAGAAGCGGCACCGCTGGTCGGCGTCGTAACGGATGCACGTCTGCACCACGGTTGTAGCGAGAACGCTGGGGCCGTGGAGCTTGGCGATCTTTTCGTAGGCGATCCCGTCGGCGGTGGCGAGGTCGTAGAATTTCGGACGATCGACAGCCTGCACATCGAGACCGATGTCGTTGCCGTCGAACAACACTCGTCCTTCTTCGAGTACGTACGGGCTGAGCGGATTGCGGGGGATGGCTGCGCCGAGGCCATCGATGGTGACATGCCCGTCGTCGCTCGGCCCGGCGCCTGCCGTTCTCGAGACCGGCGTGGATCCTCGGATTCCGAGCAACGCCAGATCTACACGCGTACTGACCGACATGGTTCGCTCCTAGACCATGTAGGTCGAGTTGATGATGGCACCCTTGCGCGCGTAGTGGATCAGCGCGTCCTGCACGTCGAGGGGGTGGGCCGGGATGACACCTTCGATGAGATCCTCTTCACGACCGCCGTGCAGAGCCAGCCCGAAGCGGCAGCAGAACACCGTGCCGCCCTCGGCGATGAACGTCGCAAGCGAATCGTTGATGTTCTGCTCGCCCGGGAAGCCGGAGTCGCCGGTGGTCGGAAATCCGCGAGTGGCAAGACAATTGATGGCACCGGGGCCGTAGAAGTACATGGCCGACTCGAAGCCCTTACGCAGGGCGCGCGTCGCCTGGAGTACCGCGACGAACGATACCGAGGACTCGTGGGCGATGCCGTGCACCAGCGTGAAGTAGCTTTCGCCGTTCTCGGCCTTGTAGTCGGGGAAGATCTTGGTGGAGCCGTAGATGTTGCTGCCCTTGGGAAGTGAAGGGTGCGGGATCTCTTCGAGGGACTTCTTGATGTTCTCGGCGATGGACTGGTCGAGGTCTGACACGGGTGTCTCCTGAGGTTCGCAGAGCTGGCTGAATGCAGTGGGCAACTACTCGAGATGCGGTGGGCGTCGATGGCCACCTGAGGAAGAGAGGTCATGTCCGGCGAAAGAGCAGATCCTCTTCGGCCATGGGACAAGTACAAGCCCCATCCATTTCCGGTTGGTCACGCTCGGAACAACGCCGTGTTTCGAGGGCCTCACAGTGTTGACGTGGTGTTACGCGGCTACTGTGAAGGCCGGTCCACCCATCCATTGCGAGCAGGACGAGGAACACGATGATCGGCGCCGTCACCGGCTTGTTGTACGCGTTGTCCCTGGTAGTGGGCATCTGGGTGCTCGTGAAGCTCGCCACGAACCGGCCCGTTCTGTTGAAGAACAAGGCCGACCGAGCACTCTTCTGGACCATCGCAGCCACCGAGGCCGTTGTCGCGCTTCAGGCCGTGATCGGGTTCGTCATGATGTTCACCTCGGATCGCGAGATACACCGGTTGACGTTCGGCTCTTATCTCGTCGGACTGCTGTTCCTGCTTCCATTGGGAACGTGGTGGTCCCTGGGCGACCGTTCCCGCGGCGGCACAGCGGTGCTGCTCGTCGCCGTCCTTACCCTCGCAGCCATGGTGCTGCGCCTGAGCCAGATTTGGGCCGGATATGCCTGACAACCTCCAGCAAGCGACGCGCACCGGCTTCGGGCGCTTTCTCATCGCCGTCTATGCGGTGTTCGCCGTTGCCGCGACATCGCGCTCGATAGTGCAGCTCACCACCCGATTCGACAACGCACCGGTGGCGTACCTCCTGTCGGCCTTCGCTGCGGTGGTCTACATCATCGCGACGGTGGGACTGGCGAGGGCAACCGAAGCATCCCGACGCGTGGTGACGGTGTCCTGCATCATCGAACTCGTCGGAGTCATCGGCATCGGCACCCTCAGCTACATCCAGCCCCAGGACTTCCCGGAGCCGACGGTGTGGTCGCACTTCGGATCCGGATACGTCTTCATCCCGGTGGTGCTCCCCATCGCGGGACTGTGGTGGCTGCGAAAGACTCGACAGCGGTAGGGGTCTGTGGCCAGAATCGGCCATGACCACCTGGACGACCGTCGATGTCGATTACCACCTGTTCTCGCTTGTAGCAGCGCACAGTGAGCCGGTGCCCCCGGGTGCCCTCGGCGAGCTCATCGACGCCTCCGACAACTGCATTCACGTCCACACGGGAATTGCATCGGGGCCCGTTCGCGTTGCCGTCGACGTCCTGGCGCAAGCACCGACAGTCGAAATCGACGGGTCGTGGGAGGACGCGGCCGAGGTCTCGATCGCCGTGGACGCGACGCTAACTTTCGTCTCCGCGCTGGGGTACGTAGGTTCGGACGCGACTACGGTCTCGCCGCCCGTGAGCGGCTTTCTGGGAGTCCGCGTGAGTTCGATAGGTAGAGGTACCCATTGGGATTCGGACGTGAGTGAACCGGTCGAGGACTATCTCTTCGAGATCTGGCCCGCGACGATGCGACGCGAGTTGACGCGCGTGAAGACCACGAACGGTCCACAGACCTCGAAGCCCGGTTCGGTACGGCCTCCGAGTACGTCGACTTCGAGGTCGAATTTCGATCCCTACAGCGATGCGACGGTACGTCTGCGCGGTCCGGTCAGCTGGGATCCCGAGGAAGCGTGAAGATCTCCGACTCTCGACGTGGCTGTTAGCACACCCCTCCGACAGGTTTGCTTTCCCGAATCCTTATGCAGGGCAATAGTTTTCGATTCGACTAACATTGCCAGTCGAACGCACGTTCGATACGCTTGGCCCATGACAACGGAGATCTGGCAACTGAGCGAAAGCGAACTCCTCGCCGACGCTGCCGATGTCTCCCACCGAATCCAATTGCTCGAAGCCCGAC
>NZ_NPFX01000029.1:0-545 GCF_002259335.1 Rhodococcus sp. 14-2483-1-1
GCGGTGAAGGTGGAGGCGTTCATGCCGTGTTCGGCGGCCGAGACCCAGTAGGCGTCGATGGCGGCGACGTGGGCGGGGTCGGGTTCGCCTTTCCAGCGGACCATGAAGCGTTCGGTGACGGTGGCGGCCTGGTCGATGCGGGTCTGGGGGACGGCGGGTTGGTAGATGCCGCGGGCGGACTGGGCGACGTAGGACAGGGCCATCACCGAGGCGCGGGCGAGGTTGTCGCGGGCGGTGGTGTCGTCGATGTCGAGCAGGGGTTGGTAGCCCCAGATGGGGGCGAGCATCGCCAGGCCGGCTTGGACGTCGACGCGGACGTCGCCGGTGTGGATGGGGAGGGGGAAGGGTTCGGCCGGTGGGAGGCCGCGGCCGAATGCGCCGTCGACGAGCAGGGCCCAGACGTCGCCGAAGGTGACGTTCTGTGCGACGAGTTCTTCGATGTCGACGCCGCGGTAGCGCAGTGCGCCGCCGTCCTTGTCGGGTTCGGCGATGTCGGAGGTGAACGCGACGACACCTTCGAGACCGGAGACGAAATCCTCGGGAAC
>NZ_NPFX01000001.1:0-14594 GCF_002259335.1 Rhodococcus sp. 14-2483-1-1
GACGGTCCCGTCGGATCCGATCACCGGGGCGATCGAGGACTCGCTGACCGCGGAGGATCTCGAACTCGACACCCTGATCCCGGATTCACCGAACACCCCCTACGACATGCACGAGGTGATCACCCGCATCCTCGACGACGACGAGTTCCTCGAAGTCCAGGAGGGGCGGGCCCGCAACATCATCGTCGGGTTCGGGCGGATCGACGGCCGCAGTGTGGGGATCGTGGCCAACCAGCCCACACAGTTCGCAGGAACCCTCGATATCGATGCCTCGGAGAAGGCAGCGCGGTTCGTGCGCACGTGTGATTGTTTCAACGTTCCGATCATCACGTTGGTCGATGTGCCGGGGTTTCTGCCCGGGACGGGTCAGGAGTACAACGGCATCATTCGGCGGGGCGCGAAATTGTTGTATGCCTACGGTGAGGCGACGGTCGGGAAGATCACCGTCATCACCCGCAAGGCGTACGGCGGGGCGTACGACGTGATGGGGTCCAAGCACATGGGTGCCGACGTCAATTTGGCGTGGCCGACGGCGCAGATCGCGGTGATGGGGGCCTCGGGTGCGGTCGGGTTCGTGTACCGCAAGCAGTTGTTGGAGGCGGCGAAGAACGGTGAGGACGTCGATGCGTTGCGGCTGACGTTGCAGCAGGAATACGAGGACACGTTGGTCAACCCGTACGTCGCTGCCGAGCGTGGGTACCTCGATGCCGTCATACCGCCGAGTCATACCCGCGGTCAGATCGTGACCGCGCTGCGTCTGCTCGAACGCAAACAAGTCACCCTGCCGCCGAAGAAGCACGGAAACATCCCACTATGAGCGGCGAAGCGAATCATGACGCAGTGAGCGCGAATGATGACGCAACGAGCGGCGAGGTCGTGGTGGCGGAGGATGCCTCCGCCACGTCTCCGGAAGTTCGCGTGGTGAAGGGCAATCCGAGCGACGAGGAACTCGCCGCGCTGGTGGCTGTTCTGACGGCTGCCCAGGGTGGACCTGCATCGGTGGGCGACTCTCGGCCTCCGGAGCTGTGGGGATCACCGACGCTCCTTCACCGAGGTTTCGCGCCTCAGTCGGCGTACTCGTACGCAGCCTCGGGTCGCTACTCGCGGTGACTGTGCCACCCGCGGAGGACGATCGGCGTCCGATACGTCTGGTCCTGGCGTCGGCTTCCCCTGCCCGCCTGTCGGTGCTGCGCGGAGCCGGCGTCGAACCGATCGTCCAGGTATCGGGTGTGGACGAGGATGCGCTCGCCGAGGCTCTCGGGCCCTCTGCGTCTCCGGAAACAGTGGTGACCGAGTTGGCCAGAGCCAAGGCAGCCGCAGTGGCCGAGACATTCACGGACTCGACAGACGATCTGGTGATCGTGGGCTGCGATTCGATGCTGTCGATCGGCGGCGAGCTACACGGTAAGCCGCATTCGGTGGAGGTGGCGCGGGAACGATGGCAGTCGATGGCGGGGAACAGCGGTGAGCTGCTGACCGGCCATGCGGTGCTTCGAGTGACGGCCGGCGTAGTCGTGGCGCAGGCTGCAGCGCACAGTTCGACCGTCGTGCATTTCGCGACGCCGTCGTCGGTGGACCTCGAGGCCTACCTCGCGTCCGGTGAGCCGCTTCTGGTTGCTGGGGCCTTCACGCTGGACGGGCTCGGCGGTTGGTTCGTGGACCGCATCGAGGGCGACCCGTCCTCCGTGATCGGGATAGGCCTACCGCTGGTGCGAACCCTGTTGAACCGGGTGGGGACGTCCTTGGCCGAGCTGTGGGGTCGAGCCTCGTCCTAGCCGTGTCGGTGTCAGGGCAGCAGGTCGATCAGTTCGCGAGCCCACTCCTCGGCCATGGTCTTGGGCTTGATGTTGGACGAGCTGTCGTGCCGAGCGTGGCTGCCGATCTGCTTTCCACCGAGTTCGGTGAGCTTCTCTGCAATGATCTCGCCGCCGCGGTTGAACGTGTCCTCGTAGACCCGGTCACCCAGTCCGAACACTGCGAACTGAAGCCCCGCGAGGTCGGGAGCATCTTCGACGAGTGCATCGAAGAACGGCTCTGCACCGGTGGGGAGCTCGCCGTCGCCGTAGGTGGAGCAGATGATCACGTGGACGTCGTCCGTGTCGATGTCCGACACCTCGTACTCGAGCATGTCGCGTACCTCGGCGTCATGATCGCTCAGAACGTCCGCAATCTTGTCGGCGACCTCCTCGGCCGTACCGGTCTCGGACCCGAACAACACGACCACTGCCATGGATCGCTCCCCTTTCTCACACCTGCTCGAACACTCGAACAGTCGGCAAGCATAGCGGCATCGGGGATCCGGTCGAAAATCCGTGTGCCCCCACATTTGTGATGTGTCTCGAGGTCACCAGAATTCGGGCGTCAGACCCCAACTGTCGTATTCCGCCTCGACGAGCTCACGCAGGTGTTCCTTGCTGGGGAATCTGTCCGGATCGAGCCCGGTCACGCACAGAGTCGCGCGGTCGCCCGATTCGTTCCACCATGCGCTGACGCCGCCTCCGGTGCGCCGGAGCAGCGCCACATCCGTGTTCTGTGTGATCGACCTCATTGCCACCGCGGTGGCGTCGACACCTCCGATGGTGCGCAGCGCGACGCCTCTGCTGCCGAGATTCGAGCACAGACACAGCGGTGCCGATCCCGATGCGGCAAGTTTGGCCACGATCGCGTCGGGCAGCAGTTGCATCAGGGGCTTGAGCAGCTCGAAGGTCGTCGTGACAGTTCGGTCGGCCTGGGCCCGGAATGCCTGTTTGCTCGATGCGCGAATCGGCCCGAGATCGTCGCGGTACGCCCCTCCCGCGTCGACATGGATCGAGACGCCCGATGTGGCGTTGGCTCGCCGATCTCCCGCCCTCCTGGTGCTGACCGGGAGAGCGACGCGAACCCGCTCCTCCGTGGTGATTCGTCCACTGCGGGTCAAGATGCCGAGTACGACAGCGACCAGCAGACTGTTGGAGCTGCCACCTTTGCCGGCTGCGGCAGCAGACCAGTCCGCGGACATGCAGTCGACGACGACGGTGCTCGGCACCCACGCGCCCTCCGCAGGTGCCACCCTCACGCGCGGGCGGTCCGTGGAGGCAGAGTCGGTCGATGCCGAGCCGGAGCCCGTGGTCCGTGCTCGCACCGCCTCGACCGCGGCACCGCCGAGAGCTCGTGCCGCACCCGAGAGCGCCGCACCGATCCGTCCGACACCGTCGACGATGTCGGCACCGGAGCGAGCCGACACGGAGTCGGAATCGTCGAGTCCGACTCGCTCGAAATCGTCGGGAACCGCGCGTCCGGACAGCGCGGACGCGGCGGCCGAGGTCAGAGCACCTCCGTCGCCGACGACGTGGGAGCCCACCAACGACACGATCGTGCCGCCACCTTCGACCGCTGTGGCGGACAACCGCCACGCCGGTCCCTCGATCGGGTCCAACCTCACGGCGGCCTCGTCCTCGATCCACCGGTCGACTGCCGCACGGTCGATCGGTGATGCGACGACGATGGGATCGGCAGGTCTGCGGGCCGCGGTCCAACTGTCACGCGCTCCCGGGACTCGTGCCCGCCGAACGGATCGATCGATAGGGCCGGCGGCGAGCAGGTGCCACATCGCTTCGAGTGCGTCGACCGAGACCGGGCGATCGAATCGCCAGACGATCTGGTTGACCACGGGTACCCCGAGAACGCATTCCATGCGGAGGAAGAGGTCGTCGTCGTACGTCAGTCGTTCCACCACGAGAGCCTATCGCTGTGGGCGTACGCACGCAGGTGGGCCGCAATTGTGTTTCCCGCCATATGTTTTCCGTATCGAATCGAAGCAGACGGTACTGATAGGTTGTCTCCGATCCGAAGTCGACGTGCTGCGAAGGACCGTATGAAGTTCGTGATGCCCTTCAACGGGAGCCGCGGTGACGTGACACCCGGTGTGGCGCTCGGTGTGGAACTTGCGCATCGCGGGCACGAAGTGGTGCTCGGCGCACCCCCCAATCTGCTGGACTTCGCGCGCTCGAATACGGCTGGGTCCGAACGTGTGCACGTGGTCTCGTTCGGCCCGGACACCCATCGCCTGTTGGAGTCGGAGCTCATTCGGGTGCGAATCAAGTCGGCGAACCCGCGGACCCGAATGACGGCACTGGCGGAGTTGGCCAATCACGGTTGGGACCAGATGACGGCCGAGCTCGCACAGATGGCGGAGGGCAGCGACGCGATCGTCACCGGCTCACTGGGGCAGGAAATGGCCTTCAACATGGCAGAGGCGACCGGCAATGCCTTTGTGGCTCTGCACTATTGCCCGCTCCGACGTAACGGAGTGGTCCCGGTGATTCCGGGGGTCACCCTGCCGCCCACTGTCAACCGATCGATGTGGGCGCTGGCCGAGGCGCTGCGGTGGAAGTCGATGAAGACTCGCGAGAACACCCAGAGAAGAAACCTGGGATTGGCAACCACCCGCGATTCGTTACCCAGACGATCCGAGCGGTACGGCGGCGTCGAGATTCAGGCGTACGAGTCGGCACTCTTTCCCGGGCTGGCCGAGCAGTGGGGGCCACTGCGTCCGTTCGTCGGATTTCTCGGGCTGAGCACCGGGCGGCAGGAGACCGATCCCGCACTCGAGCGATGGCTGCAAGCGGGTCCCGCGCCGGTGTACTTCGGATTCGGCAGCATGCCGGTTCCCGACCCCGCAGCACTGTTGCGCATGATCGACAACGTGACCGGACAGCTGGGTCTGCGGGCCTTGATCTGTGCCGGCTGGAGCGATCTCACCGGTGCCGAATCGATTGCGGCTCGGGCGAATCCGAACATCATGATCGTCGAATCGGTCGATCATGCGAGCGTGTTTCCGCGGTGTCGTGCAGCCGTTCACCATGGTGGCGCAGGCACGACGGCCGCGAGCGCGCGCGCAGGCCTGCCGACGCTCGTGTGCTGGTTCAGCGCCGACCAGCCGTTCTGGGGAGCTGCGCTTCGCCGAATCGGGGCCGGGGCCAGTACGAAGTTCTCGACGTTGTCCGAAACCGTTCTGCTACAAGGAATTACCGACATCACCACTGATGCAGCCAGGAATGCGGCACGGGAGCTCGCAGATACCGTGGCACCGACCGAAGCAGCCGTGGCGGCCGCGGCCGACATCGCCGAGGCCACTGCGCGCGATCACTGACGCACTCACCAGAAGTGCGCGGACAATCCCCATCGAGTCAACGCATCGGCCACGTGGTCGGTCAGCGCTCGGTCATCGGGGAATCGATCCGGGTCCATGGCGTGAACGGTCAGGGTGACGGTGGCGTCCGTCTCGCACACCCAGGCCGTGAGTCCACCGTCCAGCGATCGAGCGAACTCCGCGTCGGCACCGAAGAAAGTCGCTCTGCCGGACACCGCACGAGCACGAACACCTGCCACCGTGCTGAAGTCGTCGGGCAACACACCCAGGTTGGATGCCAACCCTTCGGCACCGTCCCGAGGCTGCGGAACGCGCGCAACCACGGCGTCGGGCAGCATCTGAACGAGAGCCTGCGAGATTCCGGCAGGAGCGTGACCGGCCGCCTGCGTCGCGGCGAACGCGGTGAACGCCGCTTTGCTGATCGACCGGATGCGCGACAGGTCGAGAGCGGTGGCGTCGGTGACAGGGACCTCGATCTTGACGATCTTGGTTGCGTTGGAACGGATATCGTCGGCGGCGCGATCGCTGACGGGCAGTGACCACTGCACGGTGTCTCCGACCGAGGCGCGTCCGGCGTTCCCGGACGCGGCCGTCAGAACCGCGATGAACAGCGAGTTCGACGTGCCGCCCCATCTTTTTGCCACCGCATTCCACGTCGCGGCGTCCACCTCGGCAACCACGTGAGGCGATGTCCACGCCGAGTCCGCGGCCGGCTCGGTCGCAACATCGGAGCGCCTCGGTCTCACCCGGGGGGATGCGGGTGCCGGAACGGATCGGGTGGGGATCGGTAGGGCTGATACCGCGGAGTTCAGCAGCCAGCCGGCGGCGGACCGAAGTTGCTCCACCGCGTCCTTCACGTCCGCGCCGATCGCTGCCAGTCCGCGCTCGGGTGGAGCCAGCTGCGGGTGCTCGCCCCGGACGTTCGCGGAACGGGAATTCGCAGACCGGAACGCGGCGACCAATGCACCGCCGTCGGCGACCATGTGCGAGGCAGTCAACGACAGAACCGTCCCACCCTTCGCAAGCGGGGCAGCCGCCAGCCGCCAGCCGAGGCCTGTCTCGGGGTCGATATCCGAACCGAGGCAGCCGTCTGCCCAAGCCAGCACCTCCGTCGACTCGATGGACTCGGGATGAAAATCGAGTGCGTGAGAAACAGAGGAGTTCACCCAACGTTCACGAGCAGTGGGCACCGAAGGCGCACACACGCGACGCGCAAGCAAACCGTCGGACAGGTTGTCGCGTAGTTTTTCCAGGTCTTCCCGCCGGACCGATTCGTCGAACCACCAAAGAAACTGGTTATAGACGGGATATCCGATGCCGTGGTGCATTCGCAAGAATAGGTGATCGGCAAATCCAATTCGTGTCACGCGCCGAACCTACTACATCCACGCATCGAAGTAGCGGTGTGAATTCGCCCGCGAAATGCATTCGCATTCGGCAATGGATCCGTCGACAATCGCCGCGCTGTGTCTCGCGCCATGTTCGCGCTCTGAGGTGGCGCGGGTCGCGTGTCACCCGGAAATCAATACCGATCGGGCGGTTATTGTGACTCGTCATCATGGCGAAGTGCAAATACAGTGAATAGGTCGTACGATACGACAACCGAGCACAACCACCGCAGGTGAGCGACGACCGGCGGTCAAGAGCTTCGGTAGTGAGAAGTATTACTTCTACGCGTCGCGAAATAGTTCCACGTAGCCCCTATCGTGACTTCTTGACTCACTTCGGATCGACAGCAATGACGTTGTTCTTTCAATGCGGAAAGCAGCAATCCGATAAACGACGAGTCGAATACACGGTCACATGACACCTTGCTTTACATACTCGGCTCGACCGTAATCGAAGCCTTGCCGATACCGAACTGACGCCGAACACCGCTGGCCGGGCCCGGAATGGAAGAGGACTCACATGGAATACACCGAACTCGCCGACTACCCGCTTCCCGCCGGACGACTGACCGAGTGGGTCCCACGCGTCGACGACGACCGGTGGGCACCGGATTCCCGCGGGCTGTCGTTCACTCATCAGGACCATTGCGAGCGCAGCGCACCGGGATCGTGGATCGGGACCGTGTTCGAGATTCATCGCCGCTACGACGTCGAAGCAGTGCGAGCGACCATCGTTGCGTACATGGGACGACACGAGGCCTTCCGGACCAAGGTCAGTCGTGACGAGGAGTCCGGATCGTGGCAGCGCTACACCGCGCCGACGGATGCTGTGCGGGTCATCGATCGAGCGCACACCGAGCCACGAACCGAAACACAGGTCTTCAGCCATCTGCACTCCTGGTTCGGCGAGACGGTATCGCCGACGGCATGGCCGCACTTCGTACTGGCGACGATCGAACCCGACGATGCCTCGCGTGCTCTCTCGAACGGGCCCGGGGAGTCGTTCCTGCTCGCATTTGCTGCGGACCACTCGGTGATGGATGCCTACAGCCAGATCTACGCCATCAACGAGATCGACCGGCTGTACGCGCAGGCGCTGGAGGGCACCGATCCGGAACTGCCCGAGGTGGGCAGTTATGTGGACTTCAGTCAGTCCGAGCGCGAGCTGGGCGACAGCCTGACCAGGGACCACAGTGCCGTCCGCACGTGGCAGGACTTCCTGGCCGTGGAAAACGGACGCTTTCCAGGCTTCCCGCTTCCCGTGGCGGTCGAACGGGCGTCCACGACCGACGGTCCTGCCGCTCAGAGCAGCATCTCTTCGTGGCTGCTGACCGCGGATCAGTCGGACGCCGTGAATGCCGCGTGCCGCGCCGCCGGGTACAACATGCAGGCCGGGATACTCGCGGCCCTGGCGTTGACGAACGCGCGCCTGTCCGGCCGCACGTCGCTGCGCACCGTGATGCCGATGCACACGCGAGACGAGCAGAAATGGGCGGCGTCGGTCGGCTGGTACGTCGGGATCCTGCCGATGGAGATCCAACTCGACAGCGCGCGCACCTTCGGCGAGGCGCTCGAGGCCGCGGCAGCGGCGGGCTCGGCGAACAAGGGGCTCGCACGCATGCCTTACTCCAAGATCGCCCAGATTCTGGAGTCGACGGAGATCCCCCGATTCGTCGTCTCGTACATCGACTTGAGGTTTCTTCCGGACGCTGCCCAGTGGCAGGCTCGCAAGGGTCGCGCTTTGCGGAGCAACTGCCACGCGGACGACGAGGTCTACTTCTGGGTCAACCGGACGCTCGAAGGACTGAACATCTCGGCGCGGTTCCCCAGCTCGGATGTTGCGTCCACCAATGTTCATCGCTTCATCACCGAGTTCGTGGCGGTATTGACTGCGGTGATCGATTCCGACGCCGGTACCGATACGGTGCTCACGTCGGTCTCGCAGTCGGTGACCGTCGCCGCGGAGTGAGACACTCGACCGGCCCGCGGCTCGTATCGCAAAGGACGAAGCAACGATGATCATCACCGCCATGGGCAGCTGGAATCCTGCGCCGGGCCGTCTGCTCGAGTGGCATCCGACACCGGCTGCCCAGGCCAGAGCCGCAACGGCACCGGTCGATTCGACTCCGCCCTCGTTCCTGCAGGAAGACCATCTGAAGGCGGCATGGGCAGCGCGGCAGCGCGGTGATGTTCATACCGCGTACACCGGGGTGGCCACCGAGATCGACGGCGACGTGGACACCGCTGCGATGAGCCGAGCCCTTGCGACCTACGTTCTGCGGCACGAGGGCCTTCGCTGCTGGTTCGAGGTGGAGAGCACCGGTGTCGTACGCCACCTCGCGGAACCCGAGGTCGCCGAATTCGAGGTCCTGGACGCCGGCGAGTCGACGGACGACGATGAGTTCCAACGCTATGTGCGGCAGCGCTTCGGGGCCGAGGCAACCGCAGATGTCTGGCCCGGATTCGTCCTCGGCGTCGTGTCGAGGCCGGGGAGCTTCACGTTGTACTACGGCGCGGACCACGCGTTCACCGATGGCGGTTCGCAGGCGTTGGTCATCAGCGAACTCGCCGATCTGTACGCGCTCGAGATCGGCGACCCGGCACCGAAGCCGGCAGACGCAGGCAGTCACCTCGCCTACGCCGCAGAGGAGCGAGCGCGAGCCGCGACATACGGGCCCGACTCCCCCGAAATCTCCGCCTGGCGAGATATTTTCACCCGGCACGACGGCTTGATGCCACGATTCCCACTCGATCTGGGACTCGCACCAGGGGAACGAGCCCCGGTCCGTATCGTCGAACGCCATCTGTTGGACGCAGGCGCGACGGCGGCGTTCGACGCCGCATGCAAGTCCGCTGGGGCCCGGATGAGCAGCGGCATATTCGCCGCCGTTGCGATCACCGATTTCGAGCTGGCAGGCACTGCAGAGTATTTCGGGATCACCGTGCTGAGTACCCGCCACCACGGCGACTACGGACAGTCTCAGGGTTGGTTCGTCAATTTCGCGCCGGTCGCGTTCGAGGTGGCGGGCAACGGAAAATTCTCCGATGTCGCGCCACTGGCTCACTCGGGTTTCGAGCAGGCCAAGCAGATCGCGGAGGCACCCGTGCACGCCGTACTGGGTGCACTCGCCGCAGACGGGACCTTGGGCAGCGAGCTCGCCGTCAGCCCGAACATGCTCTCCTACATCGACTTTCGCTGGTTTCCTGGAGTCGGACGGGACGCGGACACGCGAGCGAAGCATTTCACCGGAGAAGGCTCCACATCGAACGCATCGATGTGGATCAACCGAGACGAAGAGCACCTGTACCTGGTAGCGCAGACCCCCGATACCGATACCGCTGCCGCATCGGTACAGCGTTATCACTCGCATTTGGCGAACGTGCTCGAAACCATTGCACGCGAAGGTGATTACACGCTCTCGCTCGACCATCTCGTTCAGGAGCCGGCCGGTGCAGGTCACCTCGATAACTGAGTACGCCCCTCGGGCAGGTGCCCTGGTCGAATTCTCTGCACACGTCGTCGGCGATCCGGAGCCGTCGTCGATTCCGCCGTCGTTCAACCAGCGGTTTCACCTGGGCGACCTCGGCGAGGCCGAACGCGTGTGGATCGCCGGAGCGTTCGACGTGCCGGGCAGCCTCGATGTCGAGGCACTCGGGTGGGCCTTCGGGTACCTGATCGACCGACACGACACGCTGCGCAGCTCCTTCGTCTCCACGACAACAGGTATCGAACGGATGCTCTACGGGCCGGGTGCGATCGAGATGGAACTCACCGCCCGATCCGCCTTCCACTCGACACCCACGCTCCGAGACCACCTCCGGACCTCACTCGAACTGCACTGCGATGCAAGGCGATTCCCGTCGTACACCTGTTTCGGAATCGATCGACCCGACACCTCCACGGTGTTGTGCGCATTCGACCACGTCAACGTCGACGCCATGTCGATAGCGGTCGTCGTCGACGAGATCCACGCCCTGTACGACGCCTACCGCCGCTGCCCCTCCAACCCGAAGGTCGATTTACCTCCCGTCGGTGGTTTCGTCGAGTACTGCCGCATCGAAGCCACCGAGCCACTCGTGAACCCCGCGGACGAACGCATGGCGGCGTGGTCGAACTTTCTCCTCGAGTGCGGCGGCACAACGCCGAGGTTCCCGTTCGATCTCGGAGTGGCAGAGGGTGAAACAGCCGTGCAGGCCACGAAGGTGGACACACTGCTCGACGCCTCACGGACTCTCGACTTCGAGCACCTCTGCGCCCGATCCGGTGCCGGAATGTTCGCAGGAGTCGTCGCGGCGATCGCGCAGGCCGTTGTCTGCATCGGTGGGCCCGATCAGGTGCCGTTCCTGTTCCCCCTGCACACCCGACACCGTCCGCAGTTCTCACGTGCACTCGGGTGGTTCACCACCAACGCACCGATGACCGTGCCCGTCCGAGCCGACCTGCCCGACACGATCCGCGCCGCTCACAGCGCGTTTCGCTCGGCTCTCCCGCTCAGTACCGTTCCGATCCCGCAGGTCCTGGCCAACCTCGGGGACGCATTCTCGCTGACGCGGCAGGACGTGTTCATGGTGTCGTACATCGACTACACCAGAGCCGAGGGACACGAACGGTTCGACGAGTCCAATGCACATCACATCAGCAACGCGACCGTGTCCGACGATGCCCAGTTCTGGATCTCCCGCACACGATCGGGTCTGGCATTGCGATCGCGCTTCCCCGATACCGCAGTGGCACGCGCGGTGATGACCGCGTTCGTCGACGAACTCGCCACTCTGATGCGTGCGTGCACGGCGAACGCAGACATCGGTGCGCTGACGACCTGACCGCACTCCGATCCGCAGGCTCCACTGGCACCTCCCGGCGGCGATACCGCATAGGATCGATGGTGCAGACCGCTCACCCCCGGGCGGGCCGCCAGACGAATATCTTCCGTAGGAGCCGATACGTGCCTGTACCAACCGATTCCAACGCAACGTACGCCGACTATGCGCATCCGGATCGACTCGTATCGAACGAATGGCTCTCCGCTCATCTCGGCACCCCGGGCCTTCGCGTCGTCGAATCCGACGAGGACGTGTTGCTCTACGACGTCGGCCACATCCCCGGTGCGGTCAAGATCGACTGGCATCTGGACCTCAACGACCCGGTCACCCGCGACTACATCGACGGCGAGCAGTTCGCGAAACTGATGAGCCGCAAGGGCATTTCGCGAGACGACACCATTGTCGTCTACGGCGACAAGAGCAACTGGTGGGCCGCCTACGCGTTGTGGGTGTTCACGCTGTTCGGTCACCAGGACGTGCGTTTGCTCGACGGTGGGCGCGACGCCTGGCTGTCCGAGAACCGTGACACCACTCTCGACGTGCCCGAGTACCCGGCAACGGACTACCCCGTGATCGAACGCAACGACGCGCCCATTCGCGCGTTCGCGTCCGACGTGCTCGGCTCACTCGGTACCGTTCCGCTGATCGACGTGCGCTCCCCCGCCGAGTACACCGGCGAACGCACCCACATGCCCGATTACCCGGAAGAAGGCGCATTGCGCGGCGGGCACATTCCCACCGCCGTCAGCATTCCCTGGGCCAAGGCGGCCGCACCGGATGGACGCTTCCGCTCCCGCAAGGAATTGGACGAGATCTACGCCGGTACCTCCGCAACCGACGACGTGATCGCGTACTGCCGCATCGGTGAGAGGTCGAGCCACACCTGGTTCGTTCTGACCCATCTGCTGGGTTACGACTCGGTCCGCAACTACGACGGCTCGTGGACCGAATGGGGCAACGCCGTTCGAGTTCCGATCGCCAAGGGCGAGGAGCCCGGATCGGCACCGGCCACTCGATGAGCGCGCTTCCGGAATCACTCGCCGAGATAGTCGAGGACTTCGCCGCAGTGGAGGGACAGGACAAACTACAGCTGCTGCTGGAGTTCAGTCGAGAACTTCCTCCCCTGCCGGAGCACCTGGCTCAGGATGCGATGGAGCCGGTGCCGGAGTGCCAGTCGCCGCTGTTCCTGTCGGTCGATGCCGGCGACCCGTCCCGGATTCGTCTGTACTTCAGCGCCCCGCCCGAAGCCCCGACCACCCGCGGCTTCGCCTCGATTCTCGCTCAGGGACTCGACGGTCTCAGCGCGCAGCAGATTCTCGATGTACCGGACGACTTCTACTCGGCTCTCGGCCTGAGTGACGCGGTCAGCCCGTTGCGCCTGCGCGGGATGTCGGCGATGTTGGCTCGAATCAAGCGGCACCTGCGCTGACTGCGCACGTCGCTGTCGTCTTGATCGATACATCACGTGATCGGTAGACTCGTCGTACGAGCGTCGATGCTCTATTCACCCTCACCCCGATGTGGTCGAACGAAGGCTGGTTGCTGCCGACATGGAGTTCACGGAGTTAGCGGACTACGCGGTTCCCGCAGGCACGCTCACCGAGTGGATACCCAGCGTCGGCCCGCAGGCCCGCACTCCTGAAGCCGCAGGGTGGCGTCCGGACACTCGACCGACGTCCTACGTCCACGAGGCGCACCTTCGTACGAGTCTGAGCAGTCCCCGTCGCGGAAGAGAATCGTGGCTCGGTGCGGCCTTCGAGGTCGCAGGCCCACTGAACAAGCCGGCATTCCGACAAGCGGTTCTCAACTGGATCGACCGGCACGAAGCCATGCGGTCGAGTGCGTCGATCGACGAGACGACGGGCGAGATGTCGCGGGTGACCGCCGCCGAGGGAGCCGTCGACATCTGGCAGGTGGAGCAGGAGCGGTGCAGCCAGTCGAGTGAGGTCTTCGAGCACCTGCAATATCTGTTCGACGAGTTCACCTCACCGCTGATCTGGCCCGCGTACGCCTTCGTCACTCTCGAACCGCTCGACGACACGCGTCCGATCACCGTGTTCTTCGCGGCCGATCATTCGATCATCGACGGTCTGTCCACGGTCCTGGTCGCGCACGAGATCGCTGCCCTGTACGGAGAGGCACTGGGTGGCCCGGCTGCCGCTCTGTTCGAGGCCGGCAGTTACCTCGATTTCGGTTCCTCCGAACGTGAGCGTCACGCCGAACTCGAGCATTCTCACGATGCGGTGAGAATGTGGCGCGACTTCCTGGTCGACGGCGATGGCGAATTACCTGCGTTTCCGCTCGACATCGGCGATCCGAGCCCGGAGGACGTGCCGCAAGGCGGTCTGTCGGCGTGGGTGCTCGACGCCGAGCAGGCCGACTCGTTCTCGACGGCCTGCCGTAAGACAGGACACAGCCTGTTCGCCGGACTGCTCGCGGTCCTGGCCATCACCGGTGCCGAGCTGGGCGGCGGTACTCGCTTCCGCACGGTTACTCCGGTGCACACCCGCGACGAACCTCAGTGGGCATCCGCGCTGGGATGGTTCGTCGGACTGTGCCCCATCTCCTTCGACATCGACGGTGACGATTCGTTCGGTTCGGTGATTGCAGCCGCCTCGGCGGAGGTGAAAAAGACCAAACCGATCGCCCGCGTTCCTCTCGATCGGGTGTTCACCACTCTCGGATACTCCGCCCGCCCACGTTTCGTCGTCTCGTTCATGGACGTGCGGTTTGCGCCTGCCGCCGAGCACTGGCCGGACTGGAATGCCCGTGCGCTGCGCAGCAAGCAGTACCAACACGACGTGTACGTGTGGATCAACCGCACGCCGCAGGGGATCAACATCGCCGCTCGGTACCCCAACACCGAACAGGCGACGGCACGGGTTCACGAGTACGTCGGCGCACTGCGCAGGCTGCTGACCGAAGTTGCGGACACCGGTACCGCACGAATCCAGGGCACCGCCCCCGAGCCGTTCCATGACGGCAACATCGACAGCGGTCGGATCGCTACCAGTCAGTAGCCCCTGTCCACTCGGCGTGGCGATGCAGTCCGATTGCAGCGACGACGGGGCCGGTGCTTAGACTCCGACGTGACGTTCGCAACGAAAAAAATACATCCGTAGGAGGCTCAGTGCCCAGCCATGCCAGTGCTCAGATCACCAAGGTTCTTGTTGCCAATCGTGGTGAGATCGCGGTGCGGGTGATCCGGGCGGCTGCTGATGCCGGGTTGGCCAGTGTCGCTGTCTACGCCG
>NZ_NPFX01000011.1:0-360798 GCF_002259335.1 Rhodococcus sp. 14-2483-1-1
CGGAGCGCCTCACCTCGTTGGGCGTCCCCGTCGTCACTCATGGAATCGGTTTGTCTCTGGGCGGTGCGGAGCCGTTGGAGCACAACCGAATAGCGCACTTGGAGCGGGTCGCCTCGCTGCTCGGGTCGCCTATCGTCAGCGAACACATCGCGTTCGTTCGTGCCGATGGCATCGAGGCCGGGCATTTGCTTCCGATGCCGCGGACCCGCGAGGCCTTGACTGTGCTGACTCGAAACATAGCGCGAACGCAGGACGGACTTTCGGTGCCATTGGCAGTGGAAAACATTGCAGCACTGTTCGATTGGCCCGATGACGAGCTGACCGAGGGCGAGTTCCTCAGCGAGCTGGTAGAGCGTACCGGCGTCGACTTGGTGTTGGACATCGCCAACGTCTACGCGAACGCGCGAAACCGACGCCGTGACCCGTGGACCGAACTGGCCCGGCTGCCTCTGGACCGAATTGCGTACTGCCACATTGCCGGTGGCACGGAACGTGATGGCGTCTACCACGACTCGCACACCGCGGCAGTTCCCGAAGAGGTACTCGAGCTGCTCAGAACGTTCACTGCAGCCGGGCACCGCACACCACTCATGCTCGAGCGCGACGGACACTACCCACCCGAAGTGGAGCTGCTGGACGAACTCGACGCGATCGCCGATTCAGCGGGCCTGGAACGAATCACGCCGGACCGGGTGCTGGGTCCGACGGTGTGAGCGAGGACCTGGCTCGCCGTCAGAAGGAGCTCATCCGTGCGCTCGTGGCGGGAGAGCCGCTGCCCCCGGGGTTCGATTCGGCCACCATCGACACCGCTCGAACAGCTCTCCTGCGCAAGCGGGCAGCCGAGATCGCGGCTCGGTACCCGGCTGTGCCGTCGGCGATGGGGGAGAGGTACGACGAGCTCTTTCACCGATGGGCATCCGGCCGTCCGAAAATATCCACGGCCGCAGATGCACAGGCCTTCTACGAGGCAATGAAACAGGCAGGGAAGCTGGGCACGACACATCCGGGACTGCCAGGGCAGCGAATGCCCTACATGGCCGACGCCCGCAATTCTCTCGTGCGCTTTCGCAGTCCGCTGCGCGGCACGTGGTTGACGTCGCTGTTCGGCGCAGTGCTGCTCGTTGCCCTACCGATCGTCATCGTGACCGGTCTACTGTCGTACATCGCGTACGGGCCCCAGTTCGGCCAGGCCAAGCCGGGTGCCGTCGGGTGGTTGCGGTTGCCGTTCTTCGATTGGCCTACGAACCCTGCCTGGCTCTACCAGCTGACGCAGGGTCTGCACGTGGGATTGGGCCTGATCATCGTGCCTCTCGTCATCGCCAAGCTGTGGTCGGTGATGCCCAAGCTCGTCGAACTGCCGCCGGTTCGTTCGCCTGCGCATGCACTCGAACGCCTGTCCCTGCTGGCGCTCGTCGGCGGTCTGCTGTTCGAGATCGTCACCGGTGTACTCAACATCCAGTACGACTACGTCTTCGGCTTCGACTTCTATGCCGCCCACTACTTCGGCGCTTGGGTGTTCATCGCCGGATTCCTCGTCCATCTCGGGCTCAAGGTGCCGCTGATGTGGCGAACCCTGCGGTCCGAGTCGCTGATGGACGTGCTGCGCGCGCGCAACGAGTCCCCCGACCACGGCCACACGACAACGATGAACCGCCGCGGCGCAATCGGATTGGTCGCTGCTGGAATGGGTTTCGTCACTGTGCTCACGGTGGGCCAGACGGTCGGAGGCGTTCTCCGCAAGGCCGCGATTCTGCTGCCGCGCGGGCGCTCCTACGGCGACGGCCCCAACGACTTTCAGATCAATCGGACCGCGGAGGCGGCGGGAATCACCGAGGCACAGACCGGAGCCGACTGGCAGTTGACGATCGCAGGCGCAGCCGACGACGCCGTTCCGGTGGTGCTGTCCCGCGGCAGACTGCTGTCGATGCCGCAGCGCACTGCCGAACTTCCCATCGCCTGTGTCGAAGGATGGTCGACGACTCAGACCTGGACCGGCGTCCCGTTGGCAGAACTTGCCGCCCTCGCGGGTGTATCCCAACCGCGCTCGGCCGAGGTGACCTCTCTCGAGCAGAACGGTGCCTTCACTCGCGCAGTGCTGCAGGGAAATCAAGTAACACATACCGACTCGTTGCTGGCGTTGAGAGTCAACGGCGTCGATCTCTCGCTCGATCACGGCTATCCCGCACGGGTGATCGTGCCTGCACTGCCGGGCGTGCACAACACCAAGTGGGTTTCGTCGATCGTGTTCCGTTCGTGACTTTCAAAATCCCCGTGAATAGTAAAGAATATTTTTTCGGTAGCCCGCGGGGTTGCCGACGAAGGAGCACTCCTTCGCCTGGATGGGTCCAGAAGGTCACGCCACGATGCACGCACTGTCCAGAGGGTTCCTCGCCGCGGGTGCAACACTCACGCTGCTCTTCGCCGCAGGCTGCTCGTCGTCCGACGCGGGCAACGCCGTTGCCGCAGACACCACCACCTCGTCCTCGACGTCGGCCGCTGCCAGCACCACCGACGACGTCACCGGCCAGGAGGGCATCGACGCCGGTGGTTCCACCGATATCGATGTCGAGATCGGTCAATGCGTCGAGCTCGGCGGCACGATGACCGCCGCCACCATCGCCAACGCAGAGTGCGGCAGCATGGAATCGAACTACAAGGTCATTGCGAAGGCCGAGCAGAACGAGCAGTGCCCCACCGATGTCAATCAGACGTACTACGAGACTCTCGACGGCGTGGAGCAGGGCGCTCTGTGCCTCGACGTGGATTGGGTCGTCGACGGATGCATGAGCGTTCCCACCGGCGGTATCGACGAGCCCGCACGTGTCGACTGCAGCGACCCCAGCGCGACCGACGTCGAACAGGTCACCGAAATCAAGACAGGTACCGCCGACCCCAACGACTGCCCGGAGGGCGGGTTCGCTTACGAGGCAAGACAGTTCGTCGTGTGCACCACGACGATCTCCTAGCCCTCTCTGTCACTGCAACTGCGCTGTCATCATCTGGGTGACGTAGTGATAATCCAGGTGTCCGTGCTCGGTGATAGCCGTGTGCACCGCGTTCAACACCTCGTCGCGCCGCGTGTCGTCGAGTACCAGATGACTCGAGTACGTCGCGGCCATCGCACAGAATTCGTCCGCCGTGTAGCGCTGGACCCACCTGTACGTCGAGGACGACCAGGGTCCGAAGCCGTCGGCTCGAGGCACGCTCGACTCCGATTGCGCACCGAGAGACCGCGCCAGCAGCGGTGCCGCTTCCGGTTCGGTTGCGTCGTAGGCAGCTCTCACGGCATCCCACGCTGGCCCGTCGAGGTCGCCCGGCATGTTCCACCACAGCCGCAGCGCGCCGCCCGGTACCAACGCGCGGGCCGCCACCGCTACTCCCTGCTCGTGGTTCACCCAATGCCAAGACTGCGCGGCGACGACCACATCGAACGACCGCGGCTCGACTACGCATTCCTCGAATCGCGACACCTGCACCTCGACGTCGAGGTTCTCGGTACGACGCCGAACGACCTCTGCCATGCCCGAATCCGGTTCCACCGCAACCAGGGATGCGCCGAGCTCGGCCAAGGCAACCGTGGCTTTACCGGTACCGGCTCCGGCCTCGAGTACTCGCAGCCTTCCTCCGGACACGATGTCCACGTACAGCTCGGCGGGGTAACCTGGTCGGGCGCGGTCGTAATCCTCCGCAACTCGGCCGAAGGTCAGTCCACGTTCTGGTCGCACATCCTCTGACATGTTAGCCAGAGTACCGACATACGCCTCGGTAGCCAGTGCTAAGACCGGCACTGGACGCTCTGGACAAGTACGTTTACTGACCGGCCGCTTCCAAGCGGCCCCGGAGAGTCGACTCGGTGTGCCGGATTGCCTGACCCACAACGGGTTCCACGACAGCTCCGAGCACCCTACCGGCTATACCGCCGGGCAGGCTGTAGCGGAAGACGACCACCAGTCGGGTTCGGCCGTCACCGGCGTCCTCGAACGACCACGTGGACGAGTTCGACAGCCCCTCGACCGACTCGAGGGTGAGTCGCTCGTTGTGGACCCACTCTGTCACGTGCACAACAGATTTCAGCGCTTTGGGGCCGATCTGCATCGTCGCGTCGTACGTAGCTCCGAGACCGGATGTGATCTCGCTCGTCGGCTCGAACCGTGTGATGCCGAACATCCACTGCGGCACGTTACGAAAATCGTCGAGGTAGGCGAATGCCGCCTCCCGACTGGTCGACGCGATCGCCGAATGATTGATTACCCGCACTCGTGCACCCTAGTACACGCTACGCACTGTTACACACACTTTGTCGGTTCGATCTACCGCTGGACATATCCCGTCTGCTTGTCCACGACGTTGACCAGCGGCGAACCGTGCAGATATCGCTCCAGGTTCTCCTCGAACAGCTGCCACAACCGCTCGGCGAAGTCGTCGGCGTCCCCGGCCAGATGGGCGGTCAGGATCACGTTGTCCAGGTTCCACAGCGGGCTCGATGCCGGCAGCGGCTCGACCTCGAAGACATCGAGCACTGCCCAGCCGATCGTCCCGGAGGCCAGGGCCGCACACAGAGCCTGTTCGTCGACGACCGGACCGCGGGAAATATTGACCAGACCCGCATCGGGACTCATGGCCGCGAGCACCTCGGTACCGACGAGACCACGGGTTCTCTCGGTCAACGGTGTAGCGAGCACGATGACGGCGTATTCGCCTGCATACGAACGTAATTCTTGGACGTGACGAATTCGCGCGAATTCCGCATCCCCCGGGCGTTCGGATGTCCCCGACGCATCGACGCGCATGCCGAGAGCGCCGAGTACCCGGCCGATTTCACGTCCGATCGAGCCCGGTCCGACGACAAGCGCACGTTTGCCGCGAACTCCGGAGCTGACTCGATGCTCCCAGACTCGCTCACGCTGACGGCGAAGTGCCTGGGGCAGCTTCTTCACCGACGCCAGAATTCCTGCTGCGACATATTCGGCTATCGCATGGTCGAGTATGCCTCCCGAGTTGGTCAGCAGCCACGGCCCTTCGCGCAGACCCGGGTCCAACAGTCGATCGACTCCCGCGCTGGACGCATGAATCCACTGCAGGTTGGCGGCATTCGGCCACACGGCCTGCAGATCGACGGCCTCGAACGTGCGAAACAGCAGCACCTCGGCCCAGGAGACCGTATCGGCCAGCTCATCGATCGCGCAGCGCCGGAACTGGACTCCAGCGATCGACGGAAAGGCCTTCCGGTCCGAATCACTCTCGACCACAAGCACGTTCACCACAGGACTCGCCACCTCCGTACGATGGCACGGTGCTCACCGTAGAACTCGCATCCGCCGCCGACGCAGCAACGATACTCGGCCTCCGGCACGCCGCCGAGGACTGGTTGGCTGCCCGGCGCGCTGAGATTGATCTGGGCCGACCCTGGCATCTGGCCGGAGCAGGGCGAATCCGCAGGCTACGTGCACGGACTGGTGATCGACAGAAGCGAATCCGGCACGGGACTGGGCGCGTCGCTGCTCGAGTGGGCATCGCAGCGGACCCGGCAGGAAGGTAGAGCGCTGCTACGTCTGGATTGCGCCGAGACCAACATCGACCTGCGCAGCTACTACCTACGGCAGGGGTTTCGCTACGTCGGTCGGCGCGATTTCGGCGATGGGAGTTCGTGGTTCAGCGTCGCACTGTTCGAAATGTCGACCGGCTTGTAGCGTGACATACATGGGTGAGAATCGGGATCGGATGCTGCGCGGCGAACTCTACCGAGACAGTGATCCCGACTTGGTGGCGTCTCGGGTCTCGTGCGGAAAGCTGCTCGATCGGTTCAATGCGACCGCGGCGGACCGGACCGAAGAACGGCGTGAACTGCTCGGCGAGCTGCTCGGATCCATCGGAGCGGATTCGTGGATCATGCCCCGATTCCAATGCGACTACGGCACATACATTTCCATAGGCTCGAACACCTTCCTCAATTACGATGCAATCTTGCTGGACTGCGCACCCATCACCATCGGTAACGACGTCTCGATCGGCCCGCGCGCCCAACTACTGACAGCTCTGCATCCTATGGAAGATCACGAATCTCGCCGGACACGTTGGGAGAGCGCCCTTCCCATCACCATCGGTAACAACGTCTGGCTCGGCGGCGGCGTCATCGTGTGCCCGGGAGTCACCATCGGCGAGAACTCGGTGATCGGAGCGGGGAGTGTCGTCACCCGCGACGTACCGTCGCACACCTTTGCTGCGGGTAACCCGTGTCGGGCAATCCGCGCGCTACCGTGACATCACCGAGTTCAGGACTCTGTCGGAGTCACGAACCAACGCGCCGACTGCCATCCGCGCGCCGCACCACATCCCCAGCCAGCCGATCGTTACGGCCACCGGAATCGACAGATACGCCCACGCTCCCGGAAGGAGCAGCGCGAGCAGCAGTACAGGCACGACCGATACCGCCAGGACCACTATCCCGAGTACGAGGAATCCGAATGCGTTGCCGGTGAACGATCCCCGCGTGTTCATCGAAAACGTTTTCGTAGCTTCGGGCACGGGGTAGGCACCGCGTACGGAGTTCACGGCGGTCAGGCCGGCGCTGACTCCGAGCATCGAGATCGTCAATGCGATCGGGATCTCCAGTCGGTCGAGCCCGAGATCGCCGAACACTCGAACCACCACGACCGGCACGATCGCGAAGGGGGCCGCGATCAGCAACCAGGCGATCTGCCGACCACGGACGTCGTCGGGGAGGGCCTGCGGAATCATGACCAGGTGCCACATCGAGCTACCGTCGAGACCGTACGAATTCGATCCCGCACCCATCGCCATGAAGATCACGACCCAGGCACCCCAGGCGGCAGTGAACGGAATCGAATCGGTCACCAACGGGCCGATACCAGCCAGCACCGCGAAGATCAGAACCGACAGCAGCTGACTTCGACGACGCATGTCACCGCGCCAGAGGGACAGCTCTCGGGTCACCACCGCGCCGACCCTCGTCACCCGCCACCCTGTTGCTCCGTCGCGGCCGTCGGCGATCGTCTGCTTACGGGTCGATCCCGACGACGTCGAGACCCGTCCCTCGAAGTGGCGCAGAACCAGTCGCTGCCATGCCCATACCAGTGCGACGTCCAGCAGCAGCAATCCCGCAAGTGCGCCGATCGCCGGCAGCCAATTGCCCTCGAGCACCGCGTCGACGCTGGTAACTCCCCAGCTGAACGGAATCGAATGTGCCAGCGTGAGCGGCCATGTCACCTCACCCGACAGCACTCGATCGAGATTGTGGGTGATGGGGAACTGCAGGAAGTACAGGCCTCCGAAGACGGCTCCGAACGCCAACAGGGCGAACTCACGGCTGCGTCGACTCTTGAGCAGCTGCGACATCGCCAACGTCACTACCCTCGACAGCGTCACGAAGAACACCACCGTTGCGGGCCAGGCCACCAGAGCCAACGGCAGTGCTGCGACCGAGCGGGACACAGCGTAGATCGGAATGGACGCCGCCACGATAATCGTCAGTGGAACCACCATGCCGACCACCGACGTGGTCAGCAGCGCACGGGCCAGTCGCGCGGGGTCGACGGACAACAGCTGGAAGTGGCGGGGCTGGATGTTGTCGTCGGAGATGCCCGACAACACCGGGAAGAGCACCCAACTCAAGCCCGTCAGGGTCAGTCCGAGGCTTGCGGTGCCGCCCACCAGTACCTGCGACGCGTCGGTTCGAGCCGCCATCACGCATGCGAGAACCGCGAGTGCCAGCCCCAGCAATCCGGACACGGTCTTGACCACCGCTTGTCCGCCCTTGAACTGCCTGCGGTAGAGCGTGATTCGCATCTGCAGGACAGTGCGGCCGACCGACATCACGAGCGCATCCAGGACAGTCCGTCCGGGTTCTGATTGCGGGTGCCGACGAGGCGAACGAAGGCATCGTCCAGGGTCCCGCCGCCGCGGACCTCGTCGACGGTTCCGGCCGCCACCACTCGGCCTCCGGTGATGACGCCGACGTGTGTGCACAGCTGCTCGACGAGGGCCATGACGTGGCTCGACAGAATCACCGACCCGCCGGAGCGGACGAACTGGACGAGGATGGTTCGAATCGTGGTGGAGGAGATGGGGTCTACAGCTTCGAAAGGCTCGTCCAGCACCAGCAATCGGGGCCCGTGCAGCAACGCGGAAGCCAGCCCGATCTTCTTGGTCATTCCCGCGGAGTAGTCGGCGATGACGGTTCCTCCGGCGTCGGTCAGGTCCAATGCGTCCAGCAGCTCGTCTCGACGCTGCGCGATGACGTCTTCCGGCATCGCGCGCAGTCGACCGATGTAGGTCAGGAGCTCGTGGCCGGTGAACTGGGAGGGCAAGGTCAGTCCGTCGGGCAGCACGCCGAGCAGTTCTTTCGCCGCGATCGGATCGGCCCAGACGTCTCGTCCGAATACCAGACTCCGCCCGTACTGCGGCCTCAGCAGCCCCACTGCCATGGACAGCGATGTCGTCTTGCCTGCACCGTTGGGTCCTACCAACCCGAACATCGAACCGGGCGGAACCATCAGCGACAGGTCGTCGACCGCAACCTTGGGGCCGAAGGCCATGCACATGTGCTCGAGCAGCAAGGCGGGAGAATTCGTTTGCACGGATAACAGACTAACCGGTACGACTACGATCGTCACCCGGTTCGAATGGACCACCCCGTAGCCTGTGAGCATGAATCGCACGGCAGTGGTCACCGGAGCGTCCTCGGGCATCGGACGCGCAGTCGCACAGTTGCTCGTCACTCGGGGATATCGAGTGATCGGCACCTCCCGAAACCCGGATTCGATGACCGACGCGCAACGGGCGTCGGGCGTCGAATATCGAGCCCTCGACCTGACCGACACCGCGTCGATCGGCGCGTTCGTCGCGGAACTGGGTGCCGTCGACATTCTGGTCAACAACGCGGGCGAGAGCCAGTCGGGACCGTTCGAGGAGCTGCCGACCGACGCCATCGAACGACTCTTCCAATTGAACGTCTTCGGCGCAGTGACGCTGTCGCAGAACGTCATTCCCGGTATGCGCGAGCGAGGCTACGGCCGCATCGTGATGGTCGGCTCGATGCTGGCCAGCTTCCCCCTCGCCTATCGCTCGTCCTACGCGTCGACGAAAGCAGCGATCAAGGGCTTCTCCGACGCGGCGCGTCTGGAACTCTCTCCCTTCGGCGTGTGGATGACCACCGTCGAGCCGGGATCGATCAACACCGGAATCAGCGAACGCCGTACCAAGTACATCGCCGCGGATTCTGTCCACCGAGACGACTTCCACACCGCGATCTCGTCCCTGGATCGCAAGGAGGGAACCGGCATCTCCGCCGAGGACGTCGCCGAGGTAGTACTGAAGGCCATCGAGGCCGACAAGCCGAAACCCTTGTACGCCAGAGGAAGCAACGCACCGGTCGTGTTTCTGGCGCGACGGTTGCTGCCGGCGACGTTCATGGAGAAGACGATCGCGAAGATGTTCGGGCTGAAGAGATAGTTTGAACCTCTGACCTGGTGGAATACAGCCGGGTGAACTATTTCCCTCTCGACCTACCGTGATAGAAACCCTCGGCCTGGTCCTGGCTGCCACGGGTCTGATCGTCGCCGCACAGGTGGTCTCGAAGAAGACGACGCTACCCTCGGCAGCGTTGTTGACCTTGGCCGGCCTGGCCGTCTCGGCGTCTGCGTTGCCCGACATCGTCCTCGACCCCGAAGTCGTTCTGACCCTGGTGATCCCACCGCTGCTCTACAGCGCTGCCCTGAACTCGTCACTGATCGCCATCCGCCGCAACGTGTGGACCATCTTGAGTTTGTCGGTCGCCCTCGTGGTGGCGACCGCTGCCCTCGTGGGCGTCGGTCTGTGGTTGCTCGTTCCGGGTATCACGCTTGCCGCTGGTATGGCGCTCGGTGCCGCCGTGGCACCGCCGGACCCGGTGGCCGCCCTTGCGGTCGGTCGACGCGCCGGCATTCCACCGAAGCTGGTGACCCTCATCGAAGGGGAGGGTTTGCTGAACGACGCGACCGCGCTGACGATGCTGACCGTGGCCATCGCCGCGATCTCGAGCCAGGACATGACGTTCGCTCACGCCGGCGGATTGTTCGTGTTGGCGGCCGTCGGCGGCATCGTCGTCGGATTGGTCGTCGCCCTGCTGATTCGACTGGTACAGCGATACGTTCACGATTCTTTGCTGCTCAACATCGTGTCGCTGGCGACGCCGTTCGTTGCGTACCTGGCGGCCGAAGAGGTTCATGCGTCGGGAGTTCTGGCCGTCGTGGTCGCGGCACTGGTGATCGGGCATCACACTCGCCACGCCATCTCCGGAGCCAGCCGCCTGCAGACCAGCGCGGTGTGGCGGCTGATAGATCTGCTGCTCGAGGGCTTCGTGTTTCTGTTGATCGGCGAGCAGTTGCCCACCGTGGTCGGCGGCCTGTCGGCATACTCGGGGACCACCATCGCCCTCGCAGTCACGGTCACGCTCGCCGGAGTCCTGCTGCTGCGGCCGCTGTGGTTGCTGACCACGGGTCTGTCCGCACGCGAGGCGGTGGTGATGAGCTGGGCCGGCACTCGTGGAGTCATCACCGTCGCGGCCGTGTTCACTTTGCCCCTGACGATCGACTCCGGTGAGCCGTTCGAGAGCCGAGACCTGTTGCTGTTCTGCGCATTTCTGGTCGTGCTGGTGACGGTCGTCGGACAGGGCTTGACGTTCGCTCCGCTGGTACGAAAGCTGAACGTCGTCGCCGACCCCGCAGCAGAGGCACGTCTGCGAAACGAAGCACGTGAGGGATCGACCAAAGCTGCACTGTCACAACTTGATCGCATCGCCGACGAGGAAGAACTCGACGACGAGGGGCGGGAGATACTGCGCCACGAGTTGGAACATCGGATCGACCGGTACCACCGCCGACTCGACCATCTCGACGAGTCCGAAGTGGGCGACTCGGTCATCTCGCCGGAGCAGATCGCCGCGATGAGTACCCGCCGACGCATCCTGGCGGTCGAGCGGGAGGAGTTGCTGTGCTGGCGAGATGCCGGCCGGCTACCGGACAACAGCATGCGTAGCCTCGAGCACGAACTCGACCACGAGGAGCACTCGTTCCGTCCGCACCGAGAGACCGACTAGCCGGCGATTGCGGCGTGCATCTCCCAGACGATCACTTCGGCACCGCTGGCGGTGCTCAGTTTCTGGCCGCCGCCTCCGCTGACGCGCACGGCATCGCCCTCGGCCAGTAGTCCGACGCCCTCGAGCATCGCCTCACCCTCCGCCACGAAGATGTGCACGAACGGCGCGTCGGGTATCTCGACGGGAGCCTGCCCGGCCTGCAAGCGCGCCACGTGCATGGCCGCGTACTTGTTCTTGATGCGAATGGCCGCATGATCGGAATGGTCGGGCATTCCGGACGCGACGGGAACCAAACCGCCGCTGAGCAATTCGCCGTCGATCTCGAGCTGTTCGTAACCCGGGGTGATGCCCTGCTCGTCCGGCACGACCCACATCTGGACGAACCGAACAGGATCGCCGTGCTTCCCCGAATACGAGCCGGCGGTATCACCGAGTCGCCACGAATCGTTCTTCTCCGAGTGCAGAATTCCGGTACCCGCACTCATGCGCTGCGCGAGACCGGGGTAGATGACGCCGGAGTGGCCCATCGAATCCTGGTGCACCAGGGACCCTTGCAGAACCCAGGTGACGATCTCCATGTCGCGGTGCGGGTGGGTGTCGAATCCCATGCCCGGGGTAACGATGTCGTCGTTGTTCACCATGAGGACGCCGTGATGGGTGTTGCCGCGATCGAAGTGGTTGCCGAACGAGAAGGAATGCTTGGAGTCCAGCCAGCCGATCTTCGTCTTGAATCGGTCATCGGCGCGGCGGATGTCGAGTGTGGTTGCTGCAGAGGTCATGTCATTGCCTCGAATCTCGAAGTAGGTGGGTTCTCAGAGAACGTGTGAGCCGTACATCTCACCGAGCGGATCGGCGATGAGTTCCAGCCGCGCACCGTCGGGGTCGCGGAAGTACAGCGAGACGTCACTGTGCTCGATCAACTCGATTCCGGCGTCGGTCAGCTTGGTGCGTAGGTGCTCCCAACGGGTGGGCTCGACGCTGATTGCCACGTGGTGCAGTCCACCCAGAACCTCCGCGTACGGACCGACGTCGAGGCCCGGGAAGTCGAAGAAGGCCAACAGGTTGCTGTTGCCGATGTCGAAGAAGAAGTGAGAAGAGCCCGGGTAGTCGCGGTTCTCGATGAGCTCGGTGAGCGGGAACTCGAGCAGATCCTGGTAGAAGCGCACCGTTGCTTCGACGTCGCTGCTGACCAACGCGGTGTGATGGAGTCCGCGGGCAGACGACGCGGGCCGCGCACCGGCCGGCTTCAGATGCTCCGCACGAATGCGATCTCGCTGCTCTTCGTGTTCCTGCGCTCGGCGTGTCTCTTCGGCAGTCAGTTCGTTGGTCATCGCTCCACCCTCCGGTCAAGTAGTTGCTTCGTCAACTACTGAGAACAGTACACCCGTTAGTTGCGTTGTCAACTAGCATGGAGACATGGATTCACCACGGTGGCTCGATACCGACGAACAGCGGGCCTGGCGCGCGTACCTCGACGCGACGCGGCTGCTGCTTCGCGACCTCGACAATCAACTCACACGCGACTCGGGAATCTCGTTCACCGACTTCGAGCTGCTGGTCGTTCTGTCGGAAGCACCCGACCGTCGCCGACGTATGAGCGAACTGGCAGACGCTGTCACCACGACTCGCAGCGGCGTCACCAGGGCCATCAGCCGACTCGTCGACAACGGCTGGGTCGTTCGCGTCAAATGCGACGACGACAAGCGAGGAATGTCCGCCGAGCTCACTGAAGCAGGCATGAACACCCTCACCGCCGCCAGCCCGGGCCACGTCGAGACAGTGCGAGAGAACATGTTCGACCTGGTGGACCCGAACGATCTCGCGGCGCTGACCCGAACTTTCACAGCGATGCGGAACCACGCGTCGTGACCGTGACTCACATACCCGGTGAACAACGCCATCACTGGTGGAACGAGTGGCTCGACTCCAAGCAGTCTTTCCCCGCCACCGGCAACTACGACCTCGCGGCCAACGCGCATGGGCTGCTCATGGTGCACAACGAGGACACGGTGTTTCCGGGCGAGGGCTTCGACTCCCATCAGCACGAGAACATGGAAATCATCACGTGGGTTCTGGAAGGGACGCTGAAACACACCGACTCTGAGGGTAATTCAGGGATCGTCTACCCAGGCTTGCTTCAACGCATGAGTGCCGGCACCGGCATTCGGCACACCGAACGCAACGCATCGAGCCTGACCAGCCGAGAGAAGTTGCGCGTCGTACAGATGTGGATTCCACCCGACACCGACGGACGGGTGCCCTCGTACGAGGAGCTTGATGTGCGCGACGAGTTGGCATCCGGCGAGCTGGTGCCGGTGGCGTCCGGGATGCCGGGCCGCGGCGGCGTTCGGATCGGTAACCGCTACGCAACGCTGCATGTCGCTCGACTCGAACCCGGGGAGTCCGTCACCGTTCCCGACGCGCCGTTCGGTCACGTCTTCATGGCCGACGGTTCCGCGGCGTTCGAGGACGTAGGCGACCTCGCCCAAGGTGACGCGGTGCGACTGACCGGTACCGGCGGACACCGCGTGACAGCATCGACTGCGAGCGAGATCCTGATCTGGGAAATGCACGCCGAGTTCGCCTGACCGAGTTCTTCTGACACGGGAGATTCACCATGCCGACAGTGGTCACCGACGACTCCGTCACTCTGAGCTATATCGACGAGGGCGCCGGCCCGGTCGTGGTGCTCATCGCCGGCTTCTGTGCGCCCGCGACCACATGGGCGTTGCAGCAGAAGGCGTTGGTGGCGGCCGGGTATCGCGTGCTGGCTCTCGATCGACGCGGCCATGGGGCATCGGAAGCACCGGCCCACGGCGCATCCGTGGAGCGGCACGGGCGCGATGTCGCACACTTCCTGGCAGCGTTGGGCGTCGACGAGGTCGTATTGATCGGCGGGTCGATGGGAGCGAGCACCGTCTGGTCCTACATCTCACAATTCGGCACCGACCACGTACGGGCTGTCGTGTCGGTGGATCAGACACCGAAGATGGTCAACAGCGCAGACTGGCCGAACGGCTTCTACGGACTTACCGAAGAGAATCGAAAGACATTCTTCGACAACGGAATACCCGACACCGGCCATGGCCGGCCCCAATGGAAGTCCATTCCGTCGCTGCTGAAGCTCGTTGTCGCACTACGGACGATGCCGAAGATGGCGTCGCCCGACACCCCACCGATGAAGGCGCTGCTCGCCGATCACGCAGCCCAGGATTGGCGCGCAACCATTGCCGGTACCGACAGACCGTTCCTGATGGTCGCCGCGCGCGACAGTCAGTTCTGGCCTGCTGCACACGCTTCCGAGTCGGTGGAGCTGAATCCGCTCGGTCGATCGGTGGTCTTGGAGAACTGCGGTCACGCCGCGAACATGGACCGGCCGAACGAGTTCGATAGCGCGATGCTGGAGTTCCTCGACTCGATCGCGTGAGTTACGAGTGTCCAAATCCGAAAGAACTATTGCGAAATATTTCTTTCGGGCTATGGTTGGTGCATGAGCCCACCACCACCGCCCCGGACGCCGCGGAAGCTGACGGACATGTCCGAGCTGAAAGCACTGACGCATCCCATTCGGCTGCGCCTGCTCTACGCGTTGCGCGCCAACAAGTCGATGACGGCAACCCAGCTCGGCGATCTGGTGGACGAGTCACCCGCCTCGGTCAGCTATCACCTGCGAAAACTCGCCGAGCACGGGTTCGTCAAGGAGGTCGAGAACGGCTCGGACAAGCGCCAGCGTTGGTGGTCGGAGGCCAACGAGGAGGGCTTCAGCTGGTCCGAGAACGACTTCTCCGATTCGCCCGAGTCCCTGTCGGTTGCCAAGGCGTCCAAGGACTCCTGGTTAGCGCACCAGTGGTCTCGCCTTCGTGACTTCGATCGGACGTCCGAGTCCTGGGGTCCGGAATGGGTGTCGGCGGCGTTCAGCTCCGACGACGTACTGCGACTCACCGCCGAAGAGACGAAACAGATGGGCACGGAGATGCGTGCCGTCATCGACAAATGGCGTCGACACGGCGAGAACGCGACCTCGGGAGAGCGTGAGCACGTCATGGTGCTGATGCACGGATTCCCCACTACACCATAGGAGTTGGCATGTATCCGTTCGATCCGCACACGTACCTCTTCATGGCCAGGCAGGATCGCGATCGACATCTGCTTCTGGCCGAGCGCCGCAGACTCGCTGCTGCGCAGAAGCGCCTCCGCCGAGACGAACTCCGCGTTCAGAGGGCGTGGGACGAGTTGACGGCATCGCTCGCCGATGTCTCCATGTCCGAGCGACGGGTCCTCGAGTTGGCTCGACGGTGACGAAAGCCGTTCAGAAGAGCTGCTTTTCGAGCCACACCTCGGCGTAGGGTTCGCTGTTGAATGCTGGGACGTCGACATAGCCGAGCCGCGAGTACAAGCGGCGGGCCTCGACCAGATCGGCTCGGGTATCGAGTCGGATTCTGCTGCGGCCGGACTCTCGAACAAGATTCTCGATGTACCCGATCAATGATGCGCCGACGCCACCCCTCCGGCCGATCGGATCCACGAAGATTCGCGTCAACTCAGCGGCGTCGTCGGATATGAAACGTGCTCCACCACAGCCGATGACGGACTGCTCCGCATACGCCACTACGAACGTGCCCGAATCTCCGGCAAGGTCGTCGCTCGGGTCGTCGACCATTGCTCCACGCACTTCGATGTCCGACGCCTCCCGGCCGTGGAAGCGTCCGACCACGTCGGCGTAGTAGCGATACAGGATCTCCGACGCCGGTTCCGACGATGGATGAACGACGGCGAACGTAGCCGGTACCGCCACTACTTCGCGGCAGCCCGCTTGACGAGCGCCTTCGAGATTCCCAGCTGTGCAACCACGATGATGCAACCGACGATCGCACCGATGATCGCCGACGCGAGAGTATTGACGATCCACGCCAACACTCCGCCGATGCCGGCGACGCCGCGCACCGCTTCTTCGCCGTGGTGCACGAGCTCGTAGATGGGGTGGAAGCCGAGCTCGTCGATGCCCACGAGCAAGATGTGTCCGCCGACCCACAACATTGCGGCGGTGCCGACGACCGACAGCACCGACATGACCTTGGGCATGCCCTTGACCAGACCCCGGCCGAACTTCTCGACGAACCCGGTGGAACCGTCGGCCAGTTTCAGACCGATGTCGTCCATCTTGACGATCAACGCAACGACGCCGTAGACGACGATCGTGATGACCACGGCGACGACCGCCAGGATGATCAATCGGCTCCAGAAGCCCTCACCGGCAATGGTGTCCAGCGCGATGACCATGATCTCGGCGGACAGGATCAAGTCGGTCCGCACCGCACCGGAGACAACACTGTCCTCGTCGCGCGGCTCGTCCTCGGCGGCGGCGTGATCGTCACCGTGACCGAACAGAGCGCCCCAGATCTTGTGCGCCGCCTCGTAGCTGAGGTAACAACCGCCGAGCATCAGAATCGGCGTCAACAGCCAAGGCAAGAACTGACTCAACAACAGGGCGATCGGCAGAATGATCAGCAGCTTGTTGCGAAGCGAGCCGACAGCGATGCGCTTGATGATGGGGAGTTCACGTTCGGCCGCGAGACCGCGAACGTACTGCGGCGTCACCGCCGCATCGTCGATCACGACACCGGCCGCTTTGGCCGTCGCCTTCCCGGTCGCCGCACCGACATCGTCGATGGACGCGGCAGCCAGGCGCGCCAGCGCTGCCACGTCGTCGAGCAGAGCTACGAGTCCGCCGGCCATCACAAACCTCCGCGTCGATACGAGAACACCACTGGGCTCCTCATGATGCGAGCCCTTGGAACCCTACCGTCCACAGATGGTCTGTGATCGCCGTCCGGCCTCCCCTGACTGCTACGCGATCTTGCGCTCCTGCTCGACCTCCACGACCTTCGCCGGCGGCAGTCCGATGCTGGGGTCGTGTCCCCGGAAGTTCTTCAGCCACCAGCTCCAGTCCTCGGGCACCAGTGAGAACGGGTCACCGTGGCCCAGCTCGCGCGCTGCCCACACCGGCCAGTGCGGGTTGGCCAGCGCCGGACGACCGAGCAACACGACGTCGATCTTGCCGTCACGGATCACGGCATCCGCGTTTTCGGGCACCCCCAGATTCCAGCTGCAGGTCACGGGGATATCCAGCTCGCGCTTGACACGCGCAGCCCGCTCGACCATGAACCCCATGTCACCGAAAGGCGGGTCCACCATGTCGTCGGTATTGAAGCCCAGGCTCACATCGGCCATGTCCAGGCCGTGTTCCTTCATCCATCCGATGGCGATCATGGATTCGTCGAACTGAACCCCGTCGGGGTGGTGGTCGTCCGAGCCCAACCGCATGGTGAGGGGGTACTTCTCCGGCCACACCTCACGCACCGCGTCGAGCGCCTCCAGGTGGAACCGTGCCCGGTTCTCCAGGCTTCCGCCGTACTGGTCGGTGCGCTGGTTCGCCAGTGGGGAGAAGAAGCTTGCCCCGAGATAGCCATGGGCGTAGTGCATCTCCAGCCATTCGTAGCCGGCTTCCGCAGCACGGACAGCTGCGTCGGCGTAGCTCTGGTGGATCGCCTTGATCTCGGGCACGGTGAGTTCGTGGACGGGGAACGAGTGGTCGCCGCCGTAGGGAATCGCCGACGGTGCAACACACTCCCAGCCGTCGGGATGGTCTGCCGGGAGCTGATGTCCGCCCTGCCACGGTGGGACTTCGCTGCCCTTGCGTCCGGTGTGACCCAGCTGAATGGCCGGGACCGATCCCATGTCCTTGATCATCGCCGTCACGCGCGCGTGACCCTCGATCTGGTCGTCGTCGTAGATCCCGGCGCAGCCAGGAGTCGTGCGACCGTCCGGCGTGATCGCAACTTGTTCCGGGAACACCATCCCGAATCCGCCTGCCGCGCGCGCACCGAGATACATCAGGTGAAAGTCGTTCATCTTCCCGTCGACGGAGCGATACATCGTCATCGGCGACATGGCGATTCGGTTTCGAAGCGTCACGCCTTTGAGCGTGAACGGGCTGAAGAGATCCGGCATGACAGTGGTCCTTTCCTTCGGTACCACTACCTCATCACCTGGCACGTTTCGACCGACTACACCGATGCTGCACGTCGGTGACAGTTTTCTCACCGACTCGCTCGCACGAGTGTGAGGCCCGATGTATGGTTTCCTATACGTATAGCGAACTATACCTACGATCGGAGCATTCAGGTGACACTCAAATGGATATCGGTCGCCGCTGTCGGCCTCGCCACTGCCTCGGCGACGGCATTACTGGCCTGGCTGGTCTCGCCCGTCGCCCCAGGAGTCGCGGCGGTGGTGTTCGGATTCACCGCGCTACCGTTCGGGGCGATGCTGGGCTGGATACTGATCATTGCACCGGTCACTGCCGACCAGACCTACACTTCGGGTGACAGCATCGAAAGCCATTGGACCACGGCGGCGTCCAGCGGCACCGCCACCGATCTTGTGACCGTCCTCGGCCTGACTCTGGCGGTGGTGGCCATCACCCGCGTCGATCCCCCGGCAACTCTGCTGCTGACGGGTCTGTTGCTGGCTGCGTTCGCATCGTTCACCGGCCGGTATGCGTTCGCGCGCTACCGAGCCCTGTCCGAATGAGGAACGACGTTCGACGGCGTCGCACCGAGAAGGGTTGGTCTCAAAGCGAACTGGCCGAACGGATCGACGTCACCCGCCTGACGATCATCTCCATCGAGAAGGAGCGATTCGACCCGAGCCTGCCCGTCGCCTTTCGCCTCGCCGCGGCCTTCGACTGCACCATCGAGCAGCTCTTCGAGCCGGACCCCACCTGAGGTCAGTTCACGAGCCCCTCGCTCTGCAGCCACTCGTATGCGACGTCCGACGGATCCTCGCCTTCGATATCGACCCGCCCGTTCAGCTCCTGCATCAGGTCGTCGGTCAAACGCCCCGACACCACCGCCAGCAGATCGGCGATCTCGGGATGCTGCTCCAGCACCGCATTGCGCACCACAGCGGTGCCGCTGTACGGCAGGAAGAATGCGCGATCATCTTGCAGCACGGTCAGATTCAGGTTCTTTATCCGGCCGTCGGTGGTATAAACCATACCGAAATTGCAGGGCGAACTGTCTGCGGTCGACGTGTACACGACACCGGCGTCCATGCGGGTGACGTTACTGGACGGCACCCCACCCGGCGCGTTCAGTCCGATCCCGTACGTGTCGAGCATCGGGCCGAAACCGTCCGAACGAGAGAAGAATTCGTCATCGACGCAGAATGTTCGGTCGGCCTCCGGGAGCTTCGCGACATCGGACAGAGTGGCGACGCCGAGTCGCTCGGCGGTGGCGGCAGATGCCGCGAACGCGTACGTGTCGTTGAAGTTGGCCGGAGGTAGCCAGTCGAGGTCGTACTCACTCTTCTCGATGTCACGAACGCGCTCCCACAACTCCTGCGGATCGCTGATCGTCTCGGTCTGGCTGTGATAATTGACCCAGCCGGTGCCGGTGTACTCCCACAGGATGTCTGCGTCGCCGTTGAGCTGCGCCTGTCTCGACGACGCCGACCCCGGCGCACCGGTCAAGTCGGTCACCTTCGCGCCCGCGGCGGCAAGGTATGTGGCCGTTATCTTCCCGAGGAGCACGCCCTCGGTGAAACTCTTGCTCGTCACCACCAGGGACGCGCCGTCGAGCGGCCTCGCACCGTCCGTAAGCGTGGTGCTCTCGAACGTTCCCGACGAGCTCACCAGACCGCAGCTAGCCAACGAGCCGGCGAGCGCCACAGCTCCAGCGGCGGCGAACAGACGGCGAATCATGCCACTCCTCTTGGGGTCGCGAACAATTCGACCACACGGCCGAGCCAGTCGATGATCAGTGCCAGCAGTGCAACGAGAACGGCACCGGAGATGAGCAACTTCGGCAAGAACAGCGTCGTGCCCGTCGTGATGAGCGTGCCGAGGCTGGACGCCCCGATGAACGTGCTCAACGTGGCGGTTCCGACCAGGATGACCAGCGCGGTGCGCACGCCGTTGAGGATCACCGGCACCGCCAGGGGAAGTTCCACCTGCACCAGGGTGCGAATCCCGGAGAACCCGATGCCGCGGGCCGCCTCGATCGTTCGCTGATCGACCTGCTGTATCCCGACGATCGTGTTCTGAAGGATCGGCAGAATTGCGTAGACGACCAAACCCACTACAGCGGTTCGGAATCCGGTTCCGAGCCACATCGTCAGCAGCACGATCAGACCGACTGCCGGAGCGGCCTGACCGATGTTGGCGAAGTTGACGGCCACCGGCCGAAGGTTCTTCGCTCGGTCCCGAGTGAGCAGAATGCCCAACGGTATTGCGATGACGACGACGATCACCGTGGCCGTCAATGTCAGAACGATGTGATCGACGATAGTGGTCTTCAGGTTGTCCCAGCCGAGCGATGCTTGTTCGGTGGTGGTCAGTGTCGTCGATCGATACCACAGGATGTAGCCGAGTCCGAGTACCACGATGACGATCGGCTCGAACCACACATCCAACGGGGCACGGCGCAGTCGATTCATGTTGCTGCGCCTTCGGTATGGGCCGAGTACGTGACGTGGCCGTCGCCGGATCGAGCGTCCGAGAGCTGCCCCCGGATGACGGCCATGACGGTGGCAATCGTCAATGCGCCGGTCACGGCACCTCGGCCGTCGGTGACGAGTACGCCGCCCTGACTGGCGGCCAACATCGAATCGAGAGCGTCGTTGAGCGTCGACGACGGTGCGACGGTGGGCAATCGCTCGTCGACGTAGTCGGTGATGCGGTCCTTGGTGGCCACTTCGTCGAGAGACGGCCAGGCTCGGGGGCGGCCGTGTTCGTCGATGACGACGATCCAGGTGGCACCCTGCGCCCGTGCGCGCGCGATGACCTCCAGCGAGTTGTCGCCGACCTTGGCGGTCACTACCGAATCGTGTTCCACGTCTTTGACCCTGGATAGTGTCAGGTGCGCCAGAGTGGCTCCTGAGCCGATGAATTCCTCGACGAACGGACTGGCCGGCTTGGCCAGGATTTCTTCCGGAGTCGCGTACTGCTCGATGTGACCACCCTCGGACAGAATCAATACCTTGTCGCCCAACTTCGTCGCTTCCTCGAAGTCGTGAGTGACGATGACGATCGTCTTCGCGAGCTCGTGCTGGATGGCAATGAGGCTGTCCTGCAGCCGAACCCTGGTGATCGGGTCCACGGCGCCGAAGGGCTCGTCCATCAACAGAACCGGCGGATCGGCAGCGAGCGCTCTCGCTACACCCACACGCTGTTGCTGTCCGCCCGACATGTCCTTGGGTAGGCGATCGCGGAAGTCGGAGACGTCGAGCCCCACCAGATCGAGCAGGTAGTCGGTTCTCTCCTCGATCTTCTTCGCGTCCCAACCCAGGACGCGCGGAATGGCTCCGACGTTCTTGGCGACCGACCAGTGCGGGAAGAGTCCGCCGGACTGGATGACGTACCCGATGGACTGGCGAAGCTTGTCCGGGTCCTCGCCGGTCACGTCACGGTCACCGATGAAGATACGGCCCTCGGTCGGTTCGATCAGTCGGTTGATCATCTTGAGCGTCGTCGTCTTACCGCAGCCGGACGGTCCCACGAACGCCACGATATGGCCGGCCTCGATCTCGAGGTCGATCTTCTGCACTGCCGGCTTGTTCTGACCCTTGTACTGCTTGACCACACCGTCGAGGCGAATGGAGGCACCGGTGACCGTCGGTCCGCCGGTCGTGTTGTCCGTCATGACAATCCCTTCGAGATGGTGAGGCGCCCGAGGAGGACGAGCAGGGCGTCGAACACCAGGGCGATGACGACGATGAGGACTGTTCCGGTCACTGCCATCTCGACGGAATTGGTCCCGCCCAGTCTCGACAGGCCGTTGAAGATGAGCGAACCGAGGCCGGGTCCGAGCACGTACGCGACGATGGCCGCGACGCCGACAACCATCTGCGTCGAGACGCGAATGCCGGTGAGAATGACCGGCCACGCCATGGGCAGCGAGACGGACACAAGGATGCGGCTGCGCGAGAAACCGATTCCCTTCGCCGACTCGATCACGGTGTCGGGGACGCCGCGCAGTCCGACGATGGCGTTACCGATCACGGGCATGGCCGCGAAGAACGCGAGCATGATGAACGAGGGCACTACCCCGAGGCCGAATGGCACGATGAGCAACGCGAGCAACGCCAAAGACGGAATCGTCAGCGCTACTCGGCTGGTCGTCAGCGTCAACGCCGAGAACAGCGGAAGACGATGGACTGCGATTGCGATGAGCACAGCCACGACCGTGCCCACCAGAACCGTCTGAAACGCCAGCGACGCATGTTGATAGGTCAGAAACGCGAGGGATTCACCCCGCCCCTGCAGATAACCCCATAGATCCACGAATTCCCTCTCGCCCGGCAGATCGGACGACGAGCGTAACCCGCATTTCCCGGGCCGAGTCGGGAAATATCACCGGCCCACCGGGCACCAAAGGCCGTGTAGGACATCGATCAGGGGCTTTATCTGCATGAACGACCCCGTGCACTACCCGGCACGGAATTAAAATCAGCTCGAGCAGAAGTCCTACTGCGAATACGAGCTGAGAAAATTGCCGAGACGTTCGAGCGCAGTGGCGAGATCGTCGACGTTGGGCAGAGTGACGAGTCGGAAGTGATCGGGCACATCCCAATTGAAGGCACGGCCGTGACTGACGAGAATTTTCTCCGACTCGAGGAGGTCGAGTACGAACTTCTCGTCGTCGACGATCCCGAAGCGGTCCGTGTCGAGTTTCGGGAACATGTACAGCGCACCCGCTGCTTGCACGCAGCTGATTCCGTCGATCGAGTTGAGCATGCGATGCGCGAGGTCACGTTGCGCCGTCAGCCGCCCGGCCGGAAGAAGGAGATCTTCGATCGACTGCCTGCCGCCGAGCGCAGTCTGTATTGCGTGCTGTGCCGGTACGTTTGCGCACATCCGCATGTTGGACAACAGGGTGATGCCCTCGATGAAACTCGCCGCACGTCGACGCGGCCCGGTTACCGTCAACCATCCGGCCCGAAATCCACACACCCGGTATGCCTTCGAGAGACCCGAATACGTCAAGCACAGAACATCTTTGCCGGTCAGAGTGGCGAGATTCGTCATCTCTGCACCGTCGTAGACGATCTTCTCGTAAATCTCGTCGGCGAGCAGTATCAGATCGTGCTCACGCGCCAGTTCGACGAACCGCTGGAGTGCCTCGCGCGGATACACCGCCCCCGTCGGGTTGTTCGGGTTGATCACCACGATCGCGCGGGTGCGAGGGGTGATCTTGGCTTCGAGATCCTCGAAGTCCGGGGCCCAGTCCTGACTCTCGTCGGCCAGGTAGTGGACGGGTGTGCCACCGGCGAGCGCCACCGATCCCGTCCACAGCGGGTAATCGGGCGACGGAATCAGAATCTCGTCCTCCGGGTTGCACAGAGCCTGCATCGTCATCGTGATCAGCTCGGAGACCCCGTTGCCGAGGTAGACGTTGCCGACGTCGAGATCCAGATCGGTCAATCCCTTGGTCTGGTAGTACTGCACCACCGCGGTGCGGGCGGAGAACAGGCCTCTGGAATCCGAGTAGCCCTGTGCGGTAGGCAGATTTCGGATCATGGCCATCATGATCTCGTCCGGTGCCTCGAACCCGAAGGGCGCAGGATTGCCGACGTTGAGGCGCAGGATGGTGTGTCCCTGCTCCTCGAGCTCCTCGGTCTTGTCCAGAATGCGTCCACGAATGTCGTAGCGAACATTCTCGAGCTTGCGCGCCTGATCGATCGATTTCGTCATTCCGAAAGTTCCTCCTGTCGAACGGACGGCGACATCCGGGTCCGGACCGCCACTGTTGCACATGCGATGACCGCTGCTCCACCCCCGACCACCGGCCACGTCAACCCCTCGCGCAGGATGATCGCGGCCCAGCAGATGGTGAGCACCGGTTGGATCAGCTGAATCTGGCTCACGCTCGACATGGGGCCGATGGCCAGGCCCCGATACCAGGCGAAGAACCCGAGGTACATGCTCACCACCGCCAGGTAGGCGAACGATGCCCACTCGGGTGCACCTGCTGTCGACGGCTGCTCCCACCACGAGAAAGCGGCCAACGCACCGGTCACCGGAACGCTCACCACCAGAGCCCACGAGACCGTCTGCCAGGCCCCGAGTTCGCGGGCCAGCAAGCCCCCTTCGGCGTAGCCCACCGCCGCTGCGACAACCGCCCCGAGGAGCAACAGGTCCGACCACCCGAGCCCGGCCGGCCGGCCGCCCCGAACGGCCGCAAATCCGATCGCGACGGCAGCGCCCACGGCTGCGACCAGCCAGAACATCGGCCGGACTCGTTGTCGTTCTCGTACTACCGCGACAACGGCGGTGGCCGCCGGGAGCAGTGCGATGACGACGGCGCTGTGACCGGCGGATGCCGTGGTGAGGGCATACGAGGTGAGCACCGGAAAGCCGATGACGACACCGGCCGCGATCACGGCCAGCCGACCCCACTGTCCACCCTGGGGGAGCCGTTGTCTCGTCGCTGCCAGCGCAACTGCCGCCAATGCGGCGGCGAACACGGCGCGCCCGGTACCGACGAACAGCGGTGACAGGCCTCCGGTGACGGCGATGCGAGTGAGCGGAACGGTGAACGAGAATGCAGTGACGCCTGCCAAGCCCCACAACAATCCGGAGCGCGATAGCGGGCTCGCACCGGAACGAGTAGCGCTACTATGCTGTGTCATGTCCGACGATAGCAGTTCACGGATTGTGGACGCATTGAAGCAGTGGATCGCGACCGCGCCCCCCGAGGCGAAGCTGCCGTCCACCCGCTCCCTGGTGGCCCAGCATTCGGCCAGTCCGGTCACGGTGCAGAAGGCGCTGCGCACCCTCACCGCGCAAGGCGTCATCGAAAGCCGCCCTGGTGTCGGCACATTCGTCAGAACCGTACGTACGGCGCGGCCCAACGACTACGGGTGGCAGACGGCGGCACTGGGAGCGCCGGGCAACCGACTGCAACTTCCGGCCGCCCTACAGTCCACGTCGAGCGATGTGATCGCACTGCATTCGGGCTATCCGGCTCGGGAGCTGTTGCCGGAGAGACTCGTTCACGCTGCATTCACTCGCGCATCCCGCACCGACGCGGTGATAGCTCGGCCCCCGACCGCCGGACTGCCCGAATTGCGGGCGTGGTTCGCAGCGGAGTTGGGGGCCTCCACGCCGCTGGGCGTCACTCCGCCGTCGGCGAGCGATGTCGTCATCATTCCCGGCAGCCAGACCGGCCTCAGTACCGCATTCCGGGCGCTCGTCGGCGCAGGCCGTCCGCTACTGATGGAATCGCCGACGTATTGGGGCGCGATTCTCGCTGCCACCCAGGCGGGCGTTCGCGTGGTACCGGTCCCCAGCGGAGTGCACGGTCCTGACCCCGATGCTCTGGCACAGGCGTTCGCGCGCAACGGCTCTCGGGCGTTCTATGCCCAACCCACGTTTGCCAGCCCGACCGGAGCCCATTGGTCGCCTGCGCTCGGCGAGCAGGTTCTCGACACTGTGCGACGGCACGGCGCATTCCTGATCGAGGACGACTCGGCCCACGATTTCGGCATCACTGCCGAGCCGAATCCATTGGCGGCACGGGACGACGCCGGGCATGTGGTGTACCTACGATCGCTCACCAAGACGGTGTCGCCGTCGGTTCGATTGGCAGGCTTGATCGCTCGCGGCCCCGCACACGAGCGAATCCTCGCAGACACCGGTGCCGAGTCGATGTACGTCAGCGGGATCCTGCAAACAGTCGCGCTGGACGTGGTGACGCAACCCGCCTGGCGTACCCATCTCCGGCATCTGCGCACACAATTGGCCTCTCGACGGGACTTGTTGGCGAACAGCCTGATCGAGTTCGCACCTCGCGGCCATCTCGATGCTGTGCCGCGCGGTGGGCTCAATCTGTGGATGCGCCTGCGCGACGACGTCGATCTGGAACAGATTGTGCAGCAATGCAAATCCGCCGGTGTCATCGTCGGGGCCGGAAGCGATTACTTTCCGGCCGAACCCACCGGCAAGTACCTTCGACTCAACTATGCCGGGCCCAACCCCGGCGAGTTCCCCGATGCTGCGCGCACGATCGGTTCCATCATCTGAGGCTGTGGGAAACATCCACGGCGAAGGTCGACTTGCGACCCCACACGAACCAGACCAGGGGACCGAGGAAGGGAAACGCCAGTACGACGAAGATCCACACTGCCCGCCCGGCGACGGTGTAGTTGGGGGAACGCATGATGCTGATCAGCGCGGCGATGAACAAGAACACCGCACCGAACGTCAGCACCAGAGCGATCACCAGGCCCAGGGTTCCCAATCCCACACCGAGCACCTGCTCGGTGGTCGACGGTTGCTGAGAAAGAAATGTTGCGACCTGCATGATGGTCCCTTCGCATTCAATGTTTCGTTGACCTGACCAACGCTACGAGTCGGTATTCGTCTGCACATCGGTCTGTGCGGGTATCTCGCTGTACATCCGAAGATGTACGCGGCCCTGACGAACACCAACCAGCTGGATCGACCCAGCAGCTAGATTGACCCGGTGAAGAAGGTCAAGAACGACTACACCGCGTGGATGGAACTGGGGCCGGGAGGACTTCCCTCCAATGTCGGTGGCTGGCTGATGACCACCGCACTGAGACCATTTGCGCGACGCGACGCACTTCGTGTCGACGGTACATCGGGTACCGGTCTCCACTGGCAGCTCGAACGTCGCCCTGGACCACGGCCGACGATCGCGCCGTACCCGATTCCCCATCGCCAGCTCAACGATCGGGGTACCAGTGCTCTGATCGAGCGGCTGATTGCTGCCGTCACCGCCGAGGCGTCGTCGGATGGACCGTTTCATCTGGAGCGCAGTCGATTCGAGCGTAGAGGGGAGGCGCTGTATCTATCCGATCTCCGTTCTGCTTCGCCCTGGATCTCCCGAACCAAAGGCGAAATCGTGCACGTACACGAGACCGAAGGTTCGTTGCACGTCGTACTGCAACCGGACGATGCGCAGACCGTCATATCCGCGGGGTGGGGTGAACTGCACCCGCTGGCAGGACGCCCCGTGTTCGGACTACCCGAGACTTACGTCTTCCTGTACGCACCGAGAGATTCCGACGACGCCGATCGAATCGAATCGATCATCCATCGCGCGACAGCGACTTCGACGAGGTGACCATGCGCTCCAGGGGATTCGCCTTCATCGCTGGATACATTCCTGAGCGCCACAACGTCGCCGCCGTAGACCTCGGTCGCCTTCTCGATTCGACCTTCATCCTGGCTGCGAAGTCTGCGGCGAAACTTTCTCGCGTACAACTGGATTCGATGACATCGATGCAGCGCGGATCGAGATCGCGAATCCGGCGGCCACTGACATCCAGGTGTGCCGCATCGTGAAGCAGCGCCGCCTCCGATCCCTCCGGTGTCGCGACGTCCATGTGCCGGGCTATCGCCTCGTGAACGATCTGGGCCGTTCGATCGTCGCCTTCGTGTCGGCGGACGAACTTTTCGGCTCGCTCGGCACCGATCAGTGCAAAGCATCCAGCCACCTGGTTCTGTTCTGCGCCGAGAGCTACGTCATGCAACAGGCACGCGATGTACAGCGCCTCAGAATCCGGCCGCAGACCATCGATGTCCGCAAATGCCGAGGCGTACTGCCAGCACCGCGCGCTGTGCATCAACACGGGCTCACTCAGACACTCCCTCGCCTCCTCGAGTGCGTCCCGGCACAGTCGCGAATCCGGAGCATCGACTGTGTGCCATGCAGCACCCGACGAACGTCGCCGAGGACCGAGCACGGTACCGGGCAACATCGCGAGTTGTTCTCGCACAGCCGCTCCCACGATTCGCGCACGACGGCCTACGCTCAGTTCACCGGGTTTCATCGGGCACCCCTTTCAAGTGGCGGAGCATGTCCGCCCGCGTGATCGCGAGCATCGCGTCGAGCATGGATCGATCGACGATGCGTCGTTGATGCAGTGACACAGCGCCGTTCATCGCCGCCCAGGCATTCAGAACCAATGCACGAGGGACGACGTCGGCTCCGGCATCCACCACCGCACGCGTCACCGAATCGATGAGTTCACCGAGTGCAGTATCGATCTTCGTCTTCGCCTCACCGACCGAGGCGGACTCGGACTTGTCCACATCCGTCAGCGCGAGCAGCCGCAGCGCCAGTGGATTGTCGCGGTGGAACGCGATGTATCGGTCGAGGAACTCGGCAACGACGTGCGTAGATTCGACCGCATCGATGGGGGCAGTCATCTGTTCAGCGTGGCTCTGGGCGGTTCGCCACGCCAGAGCGGCATACACGTCCACCTTGCCGGCGGGGAAGTTTGCGTAGATCGAGCTCACCGCCACATCGGCTGCGGTGGCGAGCATCTCGATCGTCGTTCCCCGATATCCGTGGCGCAGGAAGAGAGAGCGAGCGCCGTCGAGCACCGCGGTGTGTGTTCGACGCTTCCGCTTGTCGCTGGGGGTATCCAAGACCATGCACTTATCGTAGTCTGGTTCCGATAACGGAATCAAATTAGGATAGAGGAGAAGCTATGACAACCGAGGACGTACAGCTGCCGGACAGCGGAAGCGCGGCGATGGTCCACTTTCTGCCGCAGTCACCGTTCGTGCAGCAGCTGGGAATCGAGCTGATCGATATCGGCGAGGGCACCGCCCGGCTTCGGCTGTCGTACCGAGACGAACTGTCGACCGTGGGCCAGATGCTGCACGGAGGTGTGATCGCCGGCTGTATCGATCTCGGGATCATGACCGCAGCATGGGCCGGATCCGAAGTGCCCGAGAAGCTTCGGGGCGTCACGGTCTCCATGTCTGTGCAGTTCATGGAGCCGGTATATGCCGAGGGTGTCGATATCGTCGGTACTCGGATACACGCGGGTCGGAGCCTGAAGACGTGTCGAGTCGACATTGTCGGGACCGAATCCGGCCGCCTCGTCGCAACCGGCACGGGAACCTACAAAGTCGGCTGAACTCTGGGCAGAGACCGCAGAACATGTGACGATCGATGAATGACACTCGATGACATCGTCAATCTGGTCGGCAGCTTCGACGGCACTTTGGCGCAGCAGCCCCGAGAGGGTGATGGAACTCCGGAACTCGCCTGGGGCGATGTGTTCTTCTACTACTCGCCGGACGGGACTGTTCCGACGTCCACCCAGCCGTTCGCAACCATCGTGACGAAGAACTATCCCGGTGACGAGTTGTCTCGGCTGGACCGTGCCGGCGCGTTCCGCGTCAATGTCGTTGCGGGAAAGCCGGAATTCGAGCGACTACTGGGAGTGCACCCACGCGAAGCAGCTCACGCACCCCAGGCCAACACCGACGACACCCTTGCCGCCCACCCTCACTACGGCACTGCGGGCTGGTTGTCGGTGGTCAACCCGTCTTCGCAGACCGACTCCCAGATCGGGGAACTCCTCGAGTCTGCTTACAACGTCGCCAAGGCCAGATACGAGCGCCGCCAACACTGATCACACGAAGAAGTCGTCCATCGACCGGGACAGCCCCTCGATGTCGAGGCCGTTGGCTCGGTCGTGTTGGGCCACCGTTCCGTACTTCCTCCGCTCTCCAGGCTCCACACCGATCCCCAGCACTCGATGCCGTATGTCCGCCACCGCTCGATCGATATGCGGCACAGAGGTTCCCGCAAGATAGGGCTCGACGATCATGACGTCCGGCGATGTCAGCGTCTCTCGGAGAGTTGCACCGTCGAACGGCCTGATCGTCGAGGTGTGCAGCACGGTGACGTCACGTCCACGGGCCGCGGCCAGGACCCGGTCCGTCATCGGACCGACCGAGATCACAGTGCCGGAATTACCCTGTTGCAGAACGGCCATCGAACCTCCGGGTCGACCGTACGAATGACCGTTCGAGACACCGTCGAGCCTGATGTAGACGCGATCGTCGGATGCAGCCGCACCGCGCAGCATCCATTCGACCTCGTCGACGTGCCCGGGCACGTGCACCGTCCACCCGTCCAGGGTGTCGAGTAGCGCGACATCGCGTTGGCCGAAGTGCGTCTCACCGCCCTGTGGCCACCCGTAGGAGCCGCCCGAGCTGACCAGGATCGCGCCGACATCCTGATGTCCCAGATCGAGTTTCACATGCTCGAAGGGCCGCTCGATCAGAAACGGTGGGAAAGTGTGCACGATCGGACGCAAGCCCGCGAGCGCCATACCGCCCGCGACACCGATCATCGCCTGCTCTCGAATACCCACGTTGACCACCCGCGATCGGATGTCAGGAGTGAGGTGCGGCTCGAGATAGGCAACACCGATCTCGGCCAACACCAACACGATTCGCTCGTCCTGCGCCAACAGCTCCGGCACCAGACGGTAGAAGTGTTCGCGCTGATCCGCGGTCCTGTTCAGCGTCGACGTCATTTCAGTTCTCCTTCTTCTCCACGTGGGCGACCACCACGTGGGGCCGGTCGCCGTGATCGATGCGAAACGCCTGCTGGAGCGCACTGTGGTCTCGGCCGTCTACGTCGGATGTCGACCACCCCTCGACAGCGAAGCGCGAGGCGATGCCACCTGGCCAACCCAGGCCGGCCGAATCGTTGTCGATCACCACAGTGGTCAGGTTTCCCAGCTGCGATCGCCCGGCGAATTGGATGGCCTCCATGTTGCTGCCCTCGTCGAGCTCGGCGTCACCGATCAGTACGAACACCCGGGCCTCGCTCCGCTGGATCTGCAGCGCCACAGCAGTTCCAGCAGCCAACGCCAAGCCATGACCGAGCGACCCCGATCCGATGTCGACCCCGGGAATCAGCGTGCGGTCCGGATGATTGCCGAGCGGTGAGTGGTAGCTGCCGAACGACGCGAGCTCGGTCGGCGAGAGGAACCCCCGCGCGGCGAGCACCGCGTAATACGCCATCGGGCCGTGTCCCTTGGAGAGGTAGAACCTGTCGCGATCTGGGTCATCCGGTTTGGCCGCGTCGAGACGAAGAATGTCGGAGTACAGCACCCACAGCACGTCCAACGTGGATGTGGCGCTCACACCGTGCTTTTCGTCGCCGGTCATCAGCGTCATGAGTTTGGGCAACTCGTCGAAGGTCATCTGCATGAGACCCACCCTGCAACCTCGAGTGCACTCGAGGTCAAGGGCATCGTGCTACACCCAACCGTCCGACGACCGGCCCGCGAAGTTCGCCAGGCGTTCCAACGGCCCTGCCTCGGAACGGGGTTCCACGATGGGCCCGAAGGGGACTCCCGGAACCCGACTCTCCGCCGGAAGCAGTGCTCGAAGTTCCACGGCTACCGGATCGACGAGCGCAGGGTCGGCATGGGCGGGTTGCCCCGTCGCAACAGCAAGATCCCATCCGTGCACCAGTAACTCCCGCGAATAGCCCCAGACAGCCGATCGCCCTGGGACTTCACCCCACGGAACGACGACAGGGGCGTCGAGTGCCGCGTCGTCGGCCCAGGCCGCGCGCGCCTGCTCCACCAGAGTGTCGAACGATGCGGCGTCGTGGTCAGGAGAGAACGGCGAAACCGAGTCCGGGCTACCCAGTTCGGCGATCGCGATCAACCTGGCCACCGTCGCGACGAGGTGACCGGCCAGAGTCCGGACATCGAACTCGTCGCATGGGGTGGGAAGGTCCAGTTGGTCGGCGCGCACCCCTGCGAGCAGGCCGCTCACCCAAGCAGCGGAGGTGAAGTACACCTCGCGCGGGTCAGTCTGCTGTGTGGTCTCGATGGTGTCCATTGTTGAGCCTTCCGTTCCGCGGCCGCCTGGTGTGGCCTGCTGAGTAGAAGTAAATCGACTGAACATGACGTCTTCTGTCATGTTTCGGTGAGAGACTTTTCGAGTGCGCGCAGACCGGCTGTTGTCCATCGTCATGCTGCTCCAACACCGGGGCAGGCTGAATGCTGCCGACATCGCCGCCCAGCTCGAAGTGTCCACGCGCACCGTATTGCGCGACATAGAAGCGTTGTCCTCGGCGGGCATACCGGTCTACACCGATCGCGGTCGCGGTGGTGGCATCAGTCTGCTGCCTGGCTATCGGACCGAGCTGACCGGTCTGACGGCCGCCGAGGCGACGGCATTGCTCGCTTCCGGCGCGGGACGCGTCGCCACCCCGGCGTTCGCGAGCGCGATGCGCAAGGTTGTCGCCGCGATACCCGACGCCCACCGAGCGGCGGCAAGCACTGCGTCACAACGAATCCTGGTACGGCCCGACGGTTTCGCGTTTCCCCACGAATCCGAGGTCCATCTACCGGAATTGCAGCGAGCCGTCATCGACGGTGTGCGGATACGGATGTCGTACCGCAACCGCGGCGGCGAGTTGTCCGACCGAACCCTGGACCCAGTAGGGCTCGTCTACGCCGGCGAGCATTGGTACCTGCTCGCCGCCCGAGAGGGAAACGAACGTGTCTATCGAGTATCGCGCATCGATACCCTGACCGTCCTCGACGAGGCCGCCCATCGCAGCGCCGCCGTGGATCTGGAGGCGGCATTCACGGCGCATCGGACATCCTTTCGCGCAAGTTTGGCCCACATCGAAGTCACGTGCCTCGTAGAGGACTCGGTATGGATCTCGTTGACCAAGAACGTCGTTCGAGTGATCAGCGATCAAGTGCAGGACGACGGACGACGCCTCGCAGTCATCGAGTTCTCCGGGCACAATCACGCTGTGGGAGCCCTGTGGCAGTGTGCGCCTGCCGTAACAGTGCTGCAGCCGAGCTCAATTCGAGACGAACTGGCTCAACGCGCGACGGCAACAGCGCAATTGTATCGCTGAAATTTCGGAGACGAGAGTGTATGACCAAGTCATTACCATTGCGAATAGTCTGGTGGTTTCGTAGGGTGGACGCGACTCCGAACATTCAGGACGGCGCTATGGCTTTCAATCCACCCCGAACGTGGTTCGGTCCGAAACGGTACGGCTGGGGAATCAGCCCGCACACGTGGGAGGGCTGGCTACTCCTGGCCATCTTCGTGATCGTCGTCATCACGCTGGGAGCCACCGTATTCTCGTGACATGTCGCGCCCACACCTCGACGTAGCAGGGATATCCATCGACTGCCCCGAGCCGGGGGAGCTCGCTCGCTTCTACCTCGCGCTTCTGGGCGAACTACATCCCGCCCACGTGGCCGTCGGCGTCCATCGTGCACTTCGATCTCGCTGCGAGAGTGGGCCTTGCCGAATCCGTCGCCTACGCAGTCGAATGTGGGGCAACAGAAGCAGAGCAGCAGCCCGACCCGCGATGGCGAGTTCTCCTCGACCCCGCCGGCCACCCCTTCTGCATCACCATGGAGGTGTACGACGGTTGACGGGGGCAATAGCCTGAGACGGTGCGCAATCTCGTCATCCTCCTGCTCCTGTTCGGATTTGTCATCGGATTGGCTCCACTGGGCTGGTATCAGATAGGTGAAATGACCACAAACACGAGTGGCGTCGTGTATTCGGGTGGCTACGAGCCTCTGAACGGTGTCACGACGAGCGACGAATTCGTGGACGCGATGAACAAGTCGTTCGACCGACGAACCCAAGGCCTATCGACGCTGTGGCTGTACCTCGTCCCTATTGCCAGCGCGACACTCGGCGCGCTGACCGGGTTGGTTCTCGGACGATTCGGATTCATGTTGAACCGCAACCGGACCCGAGGGTGCTGAGGTGGACGAATCCGCTGAAGTGGAGCTGAGTCTCGACGACATTCGACGCGTGACGGCCTTCGCTGCCACCTGTGCCCGACGCGCATTGCCGATCTACGAGCTGGCCCGCCCCAACGATTCGCGTCCAGGCTTGGCAATCGACGGTGCTGAGGCGTTTTTCGAGTCCGGCGAGCGAACTGGAGCGCTACGCAAGCTCGCCTGGGACGCGCACAAGGCCGCCCGCGAGGTGCCGGCATCTGCGGCCACGGACGCCGCACTGTCCGCGATGCACGCCGCCGGTGCCGCATTTCTCCATCCGTTGTACAGCCCCCATCAGGTCAAGCACATTCTCGGATCTGCCGTGCATCTGATGCTGACGGACTCCAATGCTGTTGCAGAACAGACGGAATGGATCCAAGATCGAGCCGACGCGACCGTGCGTTCGGTCTTGCGCCGCTTTCCAACACCGGCCACCGGGCGCACGAGTTTCGGCACACTTCTCACTCAACTCGATGCCGAATTGCGACGCTGACGCGTTGTCGGGATCGAACGGCAGTGACAGCATGGAGGCATGAACGATCGTCAACGTCGTTGGACCCGGTACCTGCTCGGCATCTGGTTGGCCTTGCTCGTATTTTCAGCGATCGCCGATATCGTGTCCGAACCGTCGATGTGGAACTGGTCGAAGCTGGTAGTGCTGGCGGTAGCGGCCCCGTGGCTCTGGTACCGGCACGGACGGTCCTGGCTCGCGCCCAACAAGACTGCTCGCGAGGCCATCCCAGCCGAGGATGTCGACGCGGTGGTCGCAGAATCCGGCAGAACCATCGAAGCCATTCGTTCGCTGCGTGAAATGCATCCCTGTCTCGGTTTGCTCGATGCCAAAAAGCTTGTTCAACCAGAAAATTGACACCTCGAGGAGTCGATATGTCCGGCACACGTGACGTCAGAGATTCCGACGGGCTCTTCGAGGCCGCGAACCTGTTGGTCGATTTCAATCGCGAGTACGACGACCCGGCACCCGAGCCCGAATGGCTTGTGGCCCATCTGAACAGGCTGGTCACATCCGGTGACACCAGCGTGCTGACATTCGGGACCCCCGCGATCGGTGTTGCGGTTCTTCGATTCCGGACCGGAACGTGGAGCGCCGACATCGAGGCCTATCTCGCAGAGTTCTACATTCAGCCAGTCCATCGCGGGAAGGGCTACGGCACAACCTTTCTCGACGACGTCATCGAGCACGCACGCGACAGGGGCGCCACCTACATGGACCTCAACACCTCGGAAGACGACGAGGCAGCGCGCCACGTCTACGAGAAGCGCGGCTTCGACTGCCACGAAGGACGCGGCGATGGACCCAAGGCTCTCTATTACGAGCTCGAGCTCGAATCGGACGGGTAACGTGACCTCATGGTTAGCCGAGATAATAGCTCGACGTCGTTCGGGACCGCCGCCGAGGTGTACGAATCTGCTCGTCCCGAATACCCGTCGGACGCAGTCGCGTGGATGTTGGAGCCCACCCTCGCGTCCGATCGTCGTCCACGGGTCGCCGACGTCGGTGCCGGCACGGGCAAGCTCACGCGAAGCATCGTTGCCGCTGGCTGCGACGCCATTGCCGTCGACCCTGATACGGCCATGCTCGACGCTCTGCGGATCGCGGTACCGGGTGTCCCGACCCTGGTCGGTACTGCCGAGTCCCTCCCAATAGACGACGAGAGTCTCGATGGAGTGCTGCTCGGACAGGCCTGGCACTGGGTCGATCCGGTGGCCGCGTCACGCGAGATCGGACGGGTCCTGCGTCCCGGCGGCGCACTGGGTCTGATCTGGAACATTCGCGACGAGTCACAGCCCTGGGTTCGACGCCTCAACTCCGTGGTCTCACGTGGCGGAGCGATGGCCATGTTCGACGACGGTCCGCCGCCGATAGCGGAGCCCTTCGATCGTCTCGAAGCGCGCCGATGGGCGTGGTCTCGCACGGTGAACCGATCGCTGCTGACCGACCTGGTTCGATCGCGCAGTTTCTACATCACCGCGATGGCCGATGAGCGCAACGGCATAGATCGGAACCTTGCCACCTTGTTCGACGAATTGGGTCTGCAGGGATCGGCGACGATCGACCTGCCGTATGTGACCAGAGCTTTCCGCTCTACGACGCCGAACCGATGACATCTGAAATCGATTCGTTCGCAGTCGAATCAGGCGATCCGATCGTGGGAATCGGCGCACTACTCGTCTTTGACGTGTGGGTAACGCTGCGGCCCGCGACTCGGAATCAGTAACGCCCGAACGCGAGGGCGACGTTGTGCCCGCCGAATCCGATCGAAGTGCTCAATGCATAGTCGATCTTCTGGCGGCGCCTCGAACGAACGACATCGAGATCGATTGCAGGGTCCTGATTGTCGAGGTTCAGCGTGGGCGGCACCACCGAATCACGGATCGACAGCATGGTGAGAATTGCTTCCAGTGCGCCGACTGCGCCGATGGAATGCCCGAGCGCGGACTTCGGCGCGTATACGGAGGCATTTCCCACGACAGCGGCGATAGCCTTGGCCTCCGACAGGTCACCTATCGGAGTCGCCGTGGCATGCGCGTTGACGTGGTCGACATCTTGCGTGCTCAAACCCGCTGCGTCGATGGCCTTTTCCATCGCCTTGCGAATTCCCCGACCCTCCGGATCCGGTGCCACGATATGGAACCCGTCCGAGGTAATTCCGGCACCGAGGAGGCGGCCGTGAATACGCGCGCCGCGAGCCAGTGCATGCTGCTCCGACTCGACGATCAACAGTGCTCCGGCCTCCCCGAACACGAATCCGTCCCGATCACGATCGAACGGCCTCGACGCGCGAGCCGGTTCGTCGTTGCGCGTGCTCATGGCACGCATCATCGAAAAGCTCGCTATCGGTACGGCATCGATATGCCCCTCGACGCCGCCTGCGACGACGACATCTGCTTCGCCGGTTGCAATCAACCGCCACGCATGAGCCAGGGCTTCCGAACCCGAAGAGCACGCCGATACCGGTGTGAACACCCCCGCACGGGCTCCGACCTCGAGTCCGATATGAGCTGCAGGACCGTTCGGCATGACCATCGGCACCGACATCGGCGACACCTTTCGATATCCACCTGCTCGCATCGCATCGACGGCCCCGATCAACGCGTCACCGCCGCCCAACCCGGTGCCCACTGCCACTGCGAGTCGATCCGAGTCCATGCCGTGCAGACCGGACAAACCCCACAGACGGTGCCCGAGCACAACCGCCAGCTGTTCGACGAAAGACAGTCTGCGCTGCTCCACACGGGTCAGATGATCGGCCAGTGCCATCTGCAACACCCCGCCGATGCGAACCGGAAGGTTGTATTCCGACACGAACGCACTCTCGAGGGGTCCGATCCCGCTGCGGCCGTCGAGCAGTCGCTCCCAGGTGGTGTCGGCGTCGTCCGCCAGTGCCGTCGTTGCAACGTACCCGGTGACGACGGCGCTGCGGGAAGTTTGTGTAGCGATCGGTTCACTCATAGCGTTCATCAGTACATGTAGCGACCGGTACAGTCAAGTGATGGCCCGTCCTCTCGATCACGACAAGCGAGTCGAACTGCTCGGCCGTGTGGTCGAGTACATCGGCACCCATGGACTCGACGACTTGACGCTTCGCCCGCTCGCAGCCGAACTCGGTACCAGTTCTCGAATGCTCATCTACTACTTCGATTCTCGTGAGAACCTGATCGTGCAGGCGCTGACAAGTCAACGGCCGGCATTCGACGAGATGTTCGGCGACGTCCGCGATTCGAAGCAGCTCGAGGAACGATTGCACCAACTGTGGACGGCGATGACCGACGGTACCGATGCGGTCAGCTCACGAATCCTGATGCAGGTCATCGGAATTGCGTCCATCAAATCCGGTGTTCTCGCGGACTTCGCACGTGCCAGCGTGCGTGCACTCACCGACGCCTTGGCCGCCGCGATGGCCCGTTGTGGGATGGACTCCACAACGGCGATCATCCAGGCAACAAACGTCGGTGCCGGATTCCGAGGGCTACTTCTCGATCGCTTCACCACGGGGGATTCCGAACGCACCGATGCGGCCGCCGCCATGCTCTTTCACGGGCACGCCAGACTGGTGTGAGCCCATGGCCGATTTCGGCTTGCGTTGGAGTGCACTCGAAGACGTAGCGTCTGGCCCATGACCGCAACACCGCATTCACCGGCCACGACCGACACCGAGCCCGTGAGTATCGGGATTGCCGAGATGGCCGAGTCCTCGGGGCTGACGCAGGACACGTTGCGTTGGTACGAGCGGGAGGGCCTGATACCCGAGATCCCACGCACGCCGATGGGTAGGCGCGCGTTCAGCCCGAGACTGGTCGCACTCGTGCAACTTCTGGTTCGTCTTCGGTCGACCGGGATGCCCACGGCCGATATGCGTCGATTCGTGGTTCTGGTGAATCTGGGTGCGTCCACACATCAGGAACGGATCGACATTCTGAGCGCGCACCGGGTCCGGGTCGACGAGAAGCAACGTCGTCTCGCCGAAGCACGGTCTGCGCTGGAAACGAAAATCTCGCACTACGAGGACCTGATCGCAGGGGGTCTCGACTGCGATGGTCTCGCGGTCGTCCACCCATCAACTAACGAGCACAGGAGCATTCATGTCGATTTCCACTCGTAACGTCCCGGCACTCGGACGCAATGTCGGTGCCATCGGCCTCGGCTGCATGGGTATCAGCTGGGCCTACACCGGTGCCGATACCTCCTCGGACACTGCCGGTGCACCCATCCTGGCGCACGCACTCGCGTCGGGTATCGACTTCTTCGACACCAGCGACGCCTACGCTGCCGGACACAACGAGAGGGTCGTCGGCCGCGCTCTGGCCGGGACGAACGCTGTGATCGCCACGAAAGCCGGCCTGATCGGGAACGCCGACGGCGGCGCGCCTGTTCTGACGCGAAACGGTACGCCGAAGCACCTCGCGCAGGCCTGCGACTCGAGCCTGCGGAACCTCGGTGTGGACACCATCGATCTGTACTACCTCCACCGCGTCGACGACCAGGTGCCGATCGAGGACTCCTGGGGAGCACTGTCCCAATTGGTGGCGGCGGGAAAGGTGCGCGCCCTGGGGCTCAGCGAGGTCACCGTCGAGCAGGCACAGGTGGCCCACAGCATTCATCCGGTCGCTGCAGTGCAGTCCGAACTATCCCTGTGGACTCGAAACGCACTGGGGCAGGGCACTACCCACGACGGTGAGCCTGCGGGAAACATCGTCGAGTGGACGGGTGAGAACGACGCGGTGTTCGTGCCGTTCTCGCCTCTGGGTCGAGGGTTCCTCACCGGTTCACTCGACACCTCCGCACTTCCGGCGACCGACATGCGGTTGGCACTTCCCCGATTTTCCAGAGATGCGGCCGAACAGAACCGATCGATCGTCGAGGTGGTGTCGGCTGTTGCATCGAGGCACGACTCCACCCCTGCCGCTGTGGCATTGGCGTGGGTACTCGCCCAGGGCACCCATGTGATTCCCATTCCCGGCACCACCAACATCGAGCATTTCGACGCCAACCTCGCGGCACTGGCGCTTCAGCTCACCGCCGAGGATCTCACCGCGCTCGACGATGCCCCCGCTGCAGTCGGAAAACGTTACTGACATGCCGCGAACGGCGTTGTTGGAGATCGACTTTCAGCCCTGGATCATCGAGCTCGGACACGATCCCGACGCAACGGCTCGCGCAGGATCGGTCCGTGCAGCCCAGCGCGCTACGGGTGCACTGGTGGTGTGCACTCGCTATCTGAGCCGGGATGCAGCCGATCCGATGCGCTCCGACGCGGACGGTGACGGTGCCCGCTTCCACCCGTCGATGACGCCTCGGCCAGGAGACCTCATCGCCACGAAGTTCGACCGCGACATCTGGTCCAACCCCGATCTGAACGCCCAGCTGAGACTCGCCGGGGTGGAACACGTGGTGATCACCGGATACCTGACGGATTTCGGGGTTCGGATCGCCGCAGAACGCGCATGCTCACTGGGCTATCGAGTGACGGTCCACTCCGCTGCCTGCGCGGGATCGACCGAAGCCGAGCATCAGTCAGCCCTCGAATCGATGGTGGTGGCCGGTGCCACCGTCGACTGGGCCCCGGGCTGAGCCCGCTATTGTGCGTCGCGGAAGTACGGTTCGACAGTGCCCTTGAGCTTGACGAGCATGGGATTTCCGTAGCGATCCTTGGCGGTAGGGACTTCTACACGCACCCAACCCTCGGTCACGTTGTATTCGCGAACACTGGTCTTCTCGACGCCATTGAAGCGAATGCCTACGTCCCGGCGAAGAACCTCTTCGTTGTAGAAGGGGCTCCGCGGATCGATCGCGAGGTGATTCGGTGGAACGTCTGTGTTCTGATCCTCTGGCATGGATTTCTTTCGTCGATTGCTGCGTCAGGTGCTTGGGTTGATTCTCAAGGAGAATACGCGACCCAGCGCTGTCGGCCCTAGCCTCGCGCCATGTCCACAAATCTCGACAGGTGCAGCTGGTGCGCCACAGTGATTGTCGCGGTCGGACCGTTACGGTGCTTGCCGAGGATCAGGTCGGCCTCGCCGCCACGGGGGTCGTCGCGCTCGATCGCGTCGGGGCGGTGCAGCAGAATCACCATGTCGGCGTCCTGCTCCAGTGAGCCGGACTCACGGAGGTCGGAGACCATCGGCTTCTTGTCGGTTCGCTGCTCAGGACCACGGTTGAGCTGGCAGACCGCGACCACCGGGCATTCGAGTTCCTTGGCGAGAAGCTTGAGCTGACGGGAGAAGTCCGAGACCTCCTGCTGACGAGATTCGACCTTCTTACCGGACGACATCAGCTGAAGGTAGTCCACCACAATGAGTTTCAGGCCGTTGCGCTGTTTGAGGCGACGCGCTTTGGCGCGAATCTCCATCATCGTCAGGTTGGGCGAATCGTCGACGAAGAGCGGCGCTTCGCTGATCTCACTCATGCGCCGAGCCAGCTTGGTCCAGTCGTCGTCGGTCATCTTTCCCGAACGCATGTCGCCGAGCTTGATCTTCGCCTCGGCGGACAACAGTCGCATGACGATCTCGGTGCGACTCATTTCCAGGGAGAAAATGACACTGGGCATGCCGTGCTTGATGGAGCACGAACGCATGAAATCCATTGACAGCGTTGAATTGTGGGTCGGGATCATCGACTCACTGGCGAGATAGAGGTGCTCCGCGTCGTCGACCTCCACGCAACGAACCGGAACCGAATCGACCCGACGAACGTCGACGATGAATCGGGATCCCGACCGCACGGTGGACCCCGCAGCTCGACGTTCCTTGTGCAGCATCTGCTTCCGGTGCAGACCGAACACCACATCGTCCGTCGCGAACGTCAACGTGAATGCGGTCGACGACGCTTCGCTCCGACCCCGCACACTCCTGGTCGACATCTGCACGCGATAGCCCAAACTGACGATCAGCTCACGCACCCCACGGACGAGTCGTTCACTAGTGACCGCAAATTGAACCGAGCCGCCCCCGGTGACAGTGCCGTCGGTGTCGAGCAGACCCGCCAACAACGCACGCCGTTGGGCCTCGGAACCGCGGAGGTAGTCGATGGGTACATGCTTGTCGCCCAATACACCGATCGTCCGTAGACGCGCCTGCACGGTCCCGATCGAGTTGCGGCATGCCTGACAGCGGTGCAAACCAGTCGTCACCTTGCCGCAGTCGATGCACGTCGGTGCAGCGACCGGAGCGGACATGAAACGCGCTTTGCCGCCGCAGGATTGGCCGCAGGTACGGACATTGAGCGGAAACGGCACGAACTGCTTGCCGCAGACGACACAGTCCTTTGCCTCGACAACCTCGGTAGGAAGTTTGATCGAGTATCGGAGTGCGGCTTTCTCCGACGCCACCACGTGCAGGCCTTCGCCTTCGATTCGGGCGATGATTTCAGGGTCAGCGCTGGTGATCTGCGCGCAGGCCGATGTTCCATCTCCCAGCCAAGCACCCATGGTGTACGGCGGCACCAGAAGCTCACGCTCCGGCAGCTGAACAGCCTCGGTATTGGTGACCGAGTGATTGATGCGTGCATCTTTCGTCGGGCAGCGCACCGAGTTCGCGATCTCTTCGGTGGTGCGCACAGCAGCGAAGGTCTTCTGATTGCGAGTCCGGTTGTAGTTGACGGCCGCAGCCTGCGCCGACTTGCGTGACGCCCTGGTCTCGGTCAACCACTGGTGCTCCGCGTCGGCGACGATGACTGTGCCGTCGGAGAATTCGACTTCGTAGCACGGTCGATCGAGCATGACGTCCGTGGCCGCCACGACACGCGTCGGCATGCCATGGGCGTCGATGAGGTGGTCACCCACGGCCACCTCGCCCATGGTGGTCCAGCCGTCGGGCGTCGGAAGCGGCGTGTCGAGAGCGAGCGCCTTACCCACGCCAGGTCTCGCCGCGACGATGATCATCTGACCCGGGTGAAGACCGTTGGTGATTTCGTCGAGTTCGGCGAATCCTGTTGGTACACCGAGGGATATACCGCCACGGCTGGCGATGGAGTCGATTTCGTCCATCGTGGGCTGAAGCAGCTCTTCGAGGGGCAGGAAGTCCTCGGAGGTGCGGCGTTCGGTGACCTCGTACACCTCGGCCTGCGCGCGGTCGACGACCTCGGCCACGTCCTGGCCATCGGCTCCGGCGTAGCCGAACTGCACGATGCGGGTGCCGGCCTGCACGAGGCGGCGGAGAATCGACTTCTCGGCGACGATCTCGGCGTAGTACCCGGCGTTGGCCGCCGTCGGCGTCGTCTGGGTCAGCGTGATGAGGTACGGCGGACCGCCGATGCGCTTGAGCTCCCCGCGTCGATCCAGCTCGGCCGAGACGGTCACCGGGTCGGCGGGCTCGCCGCGGCTGTAGAGATCGAGAATCGCGTCATAGACGTTCTGGTGGGCCGGCCGATAGAAATCACCCGGCCGAAGTACCTCGAGCACGTCGGCAATGGCGTCCTTGCTCAGCAACATTCCGCCCAGGACGGACTGCTCGGCGGCCATGTCCTGCGGGGGTTGGCGACCGAAATCCTCACCAGGGCCCTCGCTGGAGGAGGAGCCGGAGTAGTCGGACTGTCCTCGATCGTCCACAACTGCCACGCGAACCGGCCGTCCTCTCCCCAATAGTCGTCAACACCGCCGAGTACCACCCGGCCGTGCGCTCCAGCAAGTTCTACCCCCGGGCACCGACAGGTACTGATCGACACCGGATTCACGCCGTCTCGTCGCCTTTGCGCGGCATCGAGAGAGACGCTGCACGGACGTTAAGCGCTATCGGCAGTAGTCACAACACAGCCTGTGCATGAAGCTGTGGACGAAATGTGGATGAGCTTGAACAACCGTGTTGACCACCTGGGGATAACCTGGGTATAACTTTCACAGTTTCGGCGGTTCAGCCTGGTCGAAGGGTGTACATAAAGTTTTCTTCCTGTGCATTGATTCTGGATCGGCGTGTCGTCCGAATTGACAGCTCGGGCGTGTTGAGTAAATGCCAGGTGAACCCCAGGGTGAACTAGGTCACACGGGCTGGGAATGATCACAGAAACAAACCATCAACCCGTTTCAGCAGAAGGGGCCCGATTCCAGGCTTGGAATCGGGCCCCTCTTCGCCGCTGATCAGATGTCAGACATGGCTCTTCTGTGGGCAGTCGGCCGGATCCAGCACCGTGACCTCCTTGGTGCCGATCTGGAGCACCCGGGCCGTCGGAATGTCGAAGAACAGTCCGGTGATGTGCAGGCGTCCCTCGGCGTTGGCGCGGCCGACCACGCGGTGACGAGTGAGCGTCTGCAACTGCACGGCCACGTTCACCATGGCGAGTTGATCCGCTTCGCCGAAACCGAGCTCTGCGGCCTGACGGCCCACCACGTGCCCGCTGCGGTACGCGTCCAAGCTCGCCACCGCGTGACCCAGCCATTCCGCCACGGACTCGTCGGCGGCATTCTCCGGCCCACTCAGCACCGCTTTCATGGCACCGCAGCCCGAGTGTCCACACACCACCACCGACGAGGTGCCCAGCTGATCCACACCGAACGCCAGCGCGGCCTCCACCGAGCAATCCTGACCCTTCGCGGGAACGAGGTTGCCCATGTTCCGGACCGTGAACAGATCACCCGGCCCGCTACTGGTGATCGTGTTCGGCATGACGCGCGAATCCACACAGCAGAGAAAGAGCGTGTCCGGATCCTGGCTGTCGGTCAACCCCTCGAGGTGGGGACGGATGTTGGGTGCATGGGTGCGGTGGTATTCGGCCACTCCGCTCATCACAGCCCGTAGCGCTACAGGCGAATCCTCCTGCGCATCATCGCTCTTGAGCTGCCAGGCGCGCCACGGAGCCAACGAACTGCGTACCGTCGCGGACCCACGCTTGGGTGGACCCTCGGCGGCGGCAGCCATCGACGCCGTACCCACTTCCTCGACTTTCGCTGTGCCACCGCCGAGTTCGTGCTGACGCACCCACTCGTTCAACGCGTCGTGGACGGCGTGGTCCAGGAAGTCGACACCCAAGCGCACGGTGACGTCTGTTCCCGCAGGGACGGTGGACAGCACGTGCGTCAGTCTCGGGAGCGCGAGAAAGCTCAACGAACCCTCGATGGTGACGCGCCAGGTACCGTCGACCGTTTCCTCCGCGCGGACGTTGGCCCACACCACACGACGCAGCACCAGAATGATCGACAAAGCCAATCCGATGAGCACGCCTTCGAGCAGATTCAGTGCCACCACTCCGACGACCGTCACCGCATAGACTGCGATGTCACCGGTCTTGTTCGCAATCTTGATGTCCGCCAACTTGATCAGCTGCACACCGATCATCACCAACAGACCCGCGAGTGCAGCGAACGGGACCAGCTCGACGATCGAGATGAACAGCACCGAGAAGATCAAGATCCACACGCCGTGCAGAATCGCCGACGCTCGAGACTTGGCACCGACCTTGACGTTCGTGGCACTGCGCACGATGACGCCGGTGATCGGCAGACCGCCGATGGCACCCGAGGCCATGTTGCCCGCGCCCTGTGCCATCAATTCTCGGTCGAAGTTGGTGCGCTCACCACTGTGCATCTTGTCGACGGCAACCGCGGAGAGCAGGCTCTCGACGCTGGCGATCAGCGCAATGGTGATGACGCCGGTGACAAACGCGCTCCACTGCCCGTCGGGCATGATCGGGAAGCTCAGCGATTCGATCAGGTTGCCCGGCAATTCGATTCGCTCGACGTCCAGGGAGAAGAAGATCGAGACGGCAGTGGCAGTGACCACTGCGACCAGTGCGGCGGGAACCTTGGCGACCTTCGCCAACACGCTGGACAGCTCGGCCAACCGCGGCCAGGCGAACATGAGCACGACAACGATCCCACCGACAATGATCGACGGCCATTGACCGTTCGCGACGGACGTGGGAAGTGCGAGGATATTCTGCACGGCCGAGCTCTCGGACTCACCACCGAGGAGGACGTGAATCTGCTGCAGCGCAATGGTTATGCCGATTCCGGCGAGCATGGCATGTACCACCACGGGCGAGATCGCCAGAGCGCTACGCGCAATTCGGCTCATTCCCAACAGGATCTGCACAGCACCGGCAAGAACCGTGATAGCGCACGTTATGCCCCAGCCGAATTGGTTGACCAACTCGGCAACCACCACCGTCAGACCCGCGGCGGGACCGCTGACCTGCAATGGTGATCCACCGAGGATGCCCGCGAGAATGCCGCCGACCACTGCGGCGATGAGGCCGGCCATGATCGGGGCGCCGGAGGCGACGGCGATGCCGATCGAAAGTGGCACTGCCACAAGGAAAACGACCAGGGAGGCCGGGAGGTCGTACTTCATTATCGACCCGATCCGAGACGGTGGCTCGGATCGGGTCTTCGGGCTGGGTTCTGAGTCGTGCTCTGCTGTCGTTGTCACGGCAGGTCCTCCGGGCGTCTAGGCGTCAGGTCGGTCGATCGTGTTCCGGCGTCGAATGTCGCCCCCACGTAAAGGCTACGCAAACCTTGGCTAAAGATGTCATCGAGAGAGATGCTTCACAAATTGGAACCCATTGCGACAGTTGATCTTTGTGAGAAGACACGAAAAAGCCCCGCGAACCGTGGTTCGCGGGGCTTTTCTGCGGCCGTACTGGGCCGAAAGCCGAAATCAGCTTCCGACGACCTCCAGCTTGAACTTGGCGGTCACGTCGGGGTGCAGGTTCACGACGATGTCGTGCTTGCCCGTGCTCTTGACGTGTGCCTTCGGCAGATCGATGCTGCGCTTGTCGACAACCGGGCCACCGGCAGCCTTGAGCGCGGAAGCGACGTCCGACGCGGTGACCGAGCCGAACAGCTTGCCCGAGTCGCCCGCGGTCTTGACGGACAGCGTGACGGCCTCGAGGCCTTCGATGGCCTGCTTGAGCTCGTTGGCATGCTCGAGTCCGCGGACGGCACGAGCTTCCTGAGCGCGGCGAATGCCGTCGACCTGCTTCTGAGCTCCACGGGTGGCCTGAATGGCCAGTCCGCGGGGCAGCAGGAAGTTACGGCCGTAGCCGTCCTTGACCTCTACGGTGTCGCCAGGCGCACCGAGGTTGTCCACATCAGCGGTGAGGATCAGTTTCATACCAATCGCCCCTTTCTATCGAGCCGTCGCGGCGTAAGGCAGCAGTGCTACCTCACGCGAGTTCTTCACGGCAACGGCCACGTCACGCTGATGCTGGACGCAGTTGCCGGTGACACGGCGAGCACGGATCTTTCCGCGATCGCTGACGTACTTACGCAGCAACGTCGTGTCCTTGTAATCGATCGACGCGTTCTTCTCCTTGCAGAAGGAACACGCTTTCTTCTTGAGCACCTTGTCGCGCAATGGCGGTTTGGGCATGGGTCTTTCTCCGTTACATCTGGTTGTTCTCGATCGAAGGATCTAGAACGGTGGCTCTTCGTCTCCGCCACGTCCGCCGAAGGAGCCCGATGCCGCTGGAGCACTGCCCCAGGGATCGTCTCCGCCGGAACCGGAATTGGACGAGGAGTTCGAGCGGCCGCCGCTCGATCCGCCGGAGGAACCGGAGCCGGAGCCGGAGTTGAAGCCGCCTCCGCCGCCACCTCCACCGCGGTTGGCCTTGTTGACCTTTGCGGTGGCGTAGCGGAGTGAAGGTCCGATCTCGTCGACTTCGAGCTCGACGACTGTCCGCTTCTCACCCTCACGCGTTTCGTACGAACGCTGCCGCAACCGTCCGCTCACGATCACTCGCGAGCCTCGGGTCAAGCTCTCGGCAACGTTTTCCGCTGCCTCGCGCCAGATGTTGCAGCGCATGAAGAGCGCGTCGCCGTCTTTCCATTCGTTCGTCTGACGATCGAATGTGCGCGGCGTGGATGCAACCGTGAAGTTGGCAACCGCCGCACCGGCGGGGGTGAATCGAAGTTCTGGATCAGCCGTCAAGTTTCCGATGACGGTGATGACGGTCTCGCCTGCCATGGTTCCTCTTTCAGTAGTAAGCGTTGTAGATGCCAGCCTAGAGGCGGGCAACGACAATTACTTGCCCTGTCGCAGGACCTTCGTACGCAACACGGACTCGTTGAGTCCGAGCTGACGATCCAGCTCGCTGACGGTGGCAGGCTCGGCGTTGAGGTTCACAACGGCGTAGATGCCCTCGGCGTGCTTGAGGATTTCGTAGGCCAGACGACGCTTGCCCCACACATCGACCTTGTCGACGGTGCCGCCATCCTTGCGAACGACGTTGAGGAACGTATCGAGCGACGGAGCGACAGTGCGCTCGTCCAGATTGGGGTCGAGAATGACCATCAATTCGTAATGACGCATAAGACCTCATCACCTCCTGTGGACTAGTGAAAACGGCCACGGACTATCCGTGGCAGGAGGGTCGTTGCGTCAGCAACCCCTCGAAGATACACGACAGGGCGCTGACCTGCTAATTCCTGCTGGGCGTACGGGCCGACGTTCGCGCGTCATAGTCTTGCGTCATGCGATCCGGGGTCCGCGCCAATCCGATGACGGTCGTCGTGGTCGTCACGATGGCTGCACTCGGACTGATTCTCGGATATCTCAACAAGGCCCGCTGCGCGGTCGCGCCGTTCGACGCATCGGGTCGCAGCACGATGTTCGACGCGATCAAGGATTCCTCGGTCTGCTACTCGGACATTCAGTTTCTCTGGCTCGGTCGCGATATCGACAACCACATCTTCCCGTACATCCACGGGGCCATCACCAGCGACGGAATCCTCACCGGGGGAACGGTGGAGTACCCCGTTCTCAGCGGCCTGCTGATGTGGCTGGGTGCCATTCCCGCGCATACCGACGCGCAGTTTCTGCTGACGTCGGCCTTGATTCTCGCGCCCTTCGGTCTGGTCACCGCGTGGATGCTCGGCAGGATGGCCGGCTGGTCGGCACTGCTGTGGTCGATCGGCCCGCCGCTGGTGATGTACGCCTTCCACAACTGGGAACTGCCCGTCGTCGCCGCCGCCGTCGGCGCGGTCTTCGTCATGACGTTGCCGATGCCATTGCGACGGCGAGCAGTTCTCGCGTCGGTGCTGTTGGCTATCGGCTTCTGCCTCAAGCTCTATCCCGGTGCATTAGTGCTGCCACTGATTGCGTACGTGGTCACCGGCGGCATCGACGGGCGCGAGTCCGCCGACACAGTCAAAGGCCGCTGGGACATCCGCGGCGGTCTGATGGTCGCCGGTGCCGCGATCGGCACCGTGATCGCAGTGAATCTGCCGTTCGCAGTGTTGGGCTACGAGGGGTGGCGCGCGTCGTTCACGTTCCAGTCGCTGCGGCAGGCGGACCTGACGACCAACTCCATCTGGTACTGGGGATTGCGCCACTTCTACATCAGCGACCAGATGACTCCCGATGCCTACGCCGAGGCCGAGGCGTCTTTCCAGGACGTGGTGGACGTCGCGTCGCCGCTACTGGTGTTCGTCGCCTTCGCTCTCGCGCTGTGGCTGGGCTGGCGTCGCGCAAAGGTGGACGGTACCTATCCGTGGGTCGCGGTCAGTGGATCGATGCTGTGCGGATTCATGCTGCTGCACAAGGTGCACTCGCCGCAGTACACGCTGTGGCTGCTGCCGTTCCTGGTTCTGCTTCGGGTTCCGTGGGGACTCGTCGGCGCGTATCTGCTCGTCGATCTGTCGATGGGAATCGGCGTCTTCAAGTATTTCGCTGCGCTCGCCTCGGGTGCCGACGCCGAGAACGAGGAGTTCTTCGTCCTCGTCGGGGTATGGGGCCGAGCACTGCTGTTGGCGGTGTTCTTCGTGCTGTTCATCCGGGCTCGGATGCGCGTCCCTTTCCCGGGCGAAACCGACGGGCCGTCTGTAATATCCCCCCGACCAGCAACGATATCGCTGACGACATCACCGGGGCAGTAGTACCTAGGGCGGGGCGGGGACATGACACAGGTGTCGAATTCTCAGGGGGACGCGAGCGAGAAGGGGGCCGACGTACGACGCGTCGGTCTGGTCGAGGACCACGAATCGGTGGCTCTCGGCCTTCAGGCGATGCTTGCGGACGAACCCGACCTCGAATTGGTGTCCATCGCCGCCACCGTGGGCGAACTGCTCGAACAGCGGCAGACACTCGATCTGGTGGTTCTCGACCTTCGGCTGGGTGACGGTTCGTCACCTCGCTCGAACGTGGAGCAACTGCACGCCGCCGGTGCCCGCGTACTCGTCTACACCGGTGCCGAGAACGCATTTCTGGTGCGCTCGGCTGCCCGCGCCGGCGTACTGGGTGTGGTGCGAAAGTCGGCGCCCGCGGCCGCGATCGTCTCGGCGATCAGGCGCGCCGCGAGCGGCGGTCAGGTGGTCACGACGGATTGGGCCGCCGCAATCGACGGTGATCCGCAGCTACCCGATGTCGGTCTCAGTCCCCGCCAGCGCGAGGTACTCGCGCTGTATGCGTCGGGGGAGAAGGCGGCCCGAGTAGCCAGTCTCGCCGGACTGTCCGAGCAGACGGTCAACGACTACCTCGTCCGCATTCGGAACAAGTACGCCGAGGCCGGGCGTCCGGCACCGACAAAAACCGACCTGTACAAGCGAGCGGTCGAAGACGGTTGGTTGCCGATGCCCGAATTACCACCACGGGATTGATGCCGCTGTGGTTCATCCCACAATTTCGGAGCGGGTGAGCATCGCCGTTTCCACTGCCCTTCGGGGTGCGGAGGGAGGAATGGTGACCGCTCGAATCCTGCCTCCCGGGCGCGGGAGGATCGCGTCCATACTGGTCAGCGACTCGCGAAAGGATGCGCGAATCGAGATCGACGCCGATGGACGCGAGTCTGTCGTACTGCCGTGAGACGCTGCCGCGACGGTTGACGTTTCAATGCCCCTGAAAATCAGGGCAGAAAACCTGAGCATTACCTGTGAGAATCGTCCACATTGGTTTAGTCGGTCTCAACCACTTCGGCGTCCGGGAGATTTTGATGTCTGCACTGCTCGAACCCTTGCCCTCCACGAACGACTCGGCAGTCCCGACGACGCGAGGTACACGGGGTCCCATCAGCCTGGTTCCGCCGGCGATGCAGATACACCCCGTCCCGGTGCCTGCGAGCCCGTTCCCGCCGCGGCCCGACCTCACCGGCCGTGAGATCGAGGTGCTTCTCTGCTGGATCCGACACGACTCGAAGACCGAGGTTGCGAAAGCTCTGTTTCTCTCGCTCGGCACCGTCAACACCCACCTCACCCGCATCCGGGCCAAGTACACCTCGGTCGGACGACCGGCCCCGACCAAGGCAGGCCTGGTGGCACGGGCCCTCCAGGACGGACTGGTGGATATCTCGGAGCTGTGACCCGGCGTATCCGGACCACAGCGGACCCGCAGATCAGACGCTGACCGAGGTCTCCACGCCTTCCTTCTCGAGGCGCTTGTTGCGTCGGATACTGCTCAGCAGAGCAGCTCCGATGAACAAGATGCCGACGAAGCCGGTGATCAGCTCGTTGATGTGTATGCCGATGGACACCAGCAGAATGACCGACAACGCGCCGATCGCCCAGTGTGCGCCGTGCTCCAGGTACACGTAGTCGGACAACGTGCCCTTGCGCACGAGGAACACCGTGATCGAGCGGACGAACATCGCGCCGATGAAGCCGAGGCCGAGCGCAATGATGATCGGGTCCGCAGTGATGGCGAAGGCACCGATGACGCCGTCGAACGAGAACGAGGCGTCGAGCACTTCGAGGTAAAGGAACAGGAAGAAGCCGGCCTTACCCGTCGCCTTTGCCAGTTCGCTGGGTCCACCCGACGACTCTTCGCCCTCTTCTTCGACGTGGAACAGCTCGCCGAGACCGTTCACCGCGATGTATGTGATCATGCCGAGCACGCCGGAGACCATGACTGTGGAGATCTTGTCGTCGTCGGCGAGGAATTCAGCGCTCAGGACCAATAGCAGGCCCGCGACGACAACAGAGAGCTGATCGAGGCGACCGATTCGGGCGAGCGGCTTCTCCAACCAGCTCAGCCAGGTGATCTCGCGATCCTCGAAAATGAAGCCGAGGAAGAGCATCAGCAGGAACATCCCGCCGAACGCTGCGATCTGCGGGTGCGCGTCGGTGAGCAACGTTTCGTAGCTGGGTCGGCCGTCGTCGAAGTACGCCGCGTCGTTCGGCGGCGGGTTCAGCGCGAGGTCGATCGCGGCCACCGGACCGAGACCGGAGGCAGCCCAGACGATGACCAACGGGAAGAGCAGCCGCATACCGAACACGGCGATGACGATGCCGATGGTGAGGAAGATCTTCTGCCAGAACTCACTCATCCGTCGCAGCACGGTGGCGTTGATGACGGCGTTGTCGAAGGACAGGGACACCTCGAGCACGCCGAGAATGAGGACGAGGATCATCGCCTCGATCCCGCCGTAGAGGAAAGCCACGATGACGGAGACGATGGTGACCGCGATCGACCATCCGAAGATCTTCACAACCACAGGCGTGGCCCTTCTGGCTAGGAGCGGAGCCGGCAGGAGCGACCGGTCGGGGCAGACAAATACGGAAAAACCCCCGCCCATCATGAACGATGAAGCGGGGGTATCCCCAATCTTGGGAGAGTCTTGACTAGACGTTTACTCCGAAGTCACGGGCGATGCCTGCAAGGCCGGATGCGTAGCCCTGACCGACTGCGCGGAACTTCCACTCCGCGCCGTTGCGGTACAGCTCACCGAAGACCATGGCGGTCTCGGTGGAGGCATCCTCGCTGAGGTCGTAGCGAGCGAGCTCGGAGTTGTCGGCCTGGTTGATGACGCGGATGAAAGCGTTGCGCACCTGACCGAACGACTGCGAGCGTGCGTCCGCATCGTAGATCGACACGGGAAAGGTGATGGTCTCGATCTCCGGCGGCACAGCGGCGAGATCGACCTTGATCTGCTCGTCGTCTCCGTCGCCCTCACCCGTGGTGTTGTCTCCGGTGTGTTCGATGGAGCCGTCGGGAGACTTCAAGTTGTTGAAGAACACGAAGTGTCCGTCGCTGAGGGCCTTCTTCGTCGAGTTCAGCGCGATGGCGCTGGCATCGAGATCGAAGTCGGTACCGGTCGTCGTGCGGATGTCCCACCCGAGTCCGACCACGACTGCCGTGAGGTTCGGAGCTGCTTTGGTGAGCGAGACATTGCCACCCTTGCTGAGGCTGACGCCCATGGAGAGGTCCTTTCGCAAATGGTTTCCCGTTACGGGTACAACCGTAGTGGGAATGTCCGGTTCTTGGACGTACTCCGCCAACGACTGCGACATCGCCAGGGTTCCCGTCAGTACTATCGAGCAGGTGACAAGTCGCTGGCCTGGGGTGTTCCGCAGAGGAGCAGAATCCGACGCCTCCGCGCGCCGATCCCAGGACAACGCCGTCGCCGCCTTCCTCGATATGGACAAGCGTCAGTCCATCGCGTCGGCAGGCGTCGAGGCCTCCACCGCCTTGCGCCCCGAGGACAGACTCGCAGCCCGATGGGCCGACACCGAGAAGCAGTGCTTCGACGCCGGGGCCGCCTACCTCACCGCCACCGATCAATTCGACGGAATCACCACGGCTGCTGCCAGATCGGCCTTCGACAACGCGACCCGACTACTGCACGATGCCAGCGCGGCGGTCGACAGGTTCTACGACGCCCATCGCGGCACCCTCGAGCAGGCCTCCGCTCAGTTTGCGGCCACGCCGCGCCTGGTGCACGACGCACTGACCGAGGCCGATGCCGCCCGAGCCACCGTCGACGAGCAGTACGCCGGGTACCCGTCACTGCGTCTGGCTTGGCGCGAACTCGACTCGGCAACAACGCAATTGCAGAGCAATCAGCGCGATCCTCTGCGCGCACGCGAGCACGCTGCCCAGGTGCGCGAACGAGCCGCAGCTCTACGCGCGGCAATGGAGTCGGCCCCCGGACGACTTCAGGAGGCCAGGACCGCACTGTCCTCGGTACGCACTCGAATCGAAGCCGTCCGAACGCGATCGGAGGGCATCGCCCCGGCCTTCTCGAGCCTGCTTCGCGAGTTCAATGCCAAGAGCTCGGCTGATCTTTCGCGCAACGAACGGTCGAGTGCGCGACACATCGAGCAGGCTGACGAGGATCTGCGCGCGGCGCGTTCGGCGCTCGACGCAGGCAATCCCGAGCAGTCGCTGGATCTGGTGACCCAGGCGCGCCAACACCTGAGCGATGCCGAACATCTGGTCGACGCGGTGACCGACCGAGTTCGTCTGCTGCGCGCGGTGAAGGCCGACCCGAAAGAGACCGAGAACAAAGTGCGGTTCAAACTTCGTGACGCTCAACAACTCGCGATCAATCGTGGCCTGGTTGCCGAATGGGGCTCGGTGTTGGATGCTCAGCTCGCCCGGATCGACAGGGCGAGCACAGCGCTGACGGGTACCCATCCCGACTACTGGTCATATCTGCAGGATCTGGATACCATTTCGGACTTCATCGCAGGCGTGATCGAACGCATGCGCAGCTCGCACTGATCACATTCACACGAAGGACAGTGGTGCAACACTTTCGCCATCTCGACGCAGACACCCGTGCACGAGTGTTCTTCCGGCAGCCGGAAGACATCGAGACGAGCGACGGAAACGACGTCGTGGCAACAGCTCTCGGAGCCACGCTGTACATCCCGGCAACACGCCCCGACCTGACCGCGACGGTGAACAAGCGCACCGACGAGGGCGTGCGGTCCATCGTCATCGATCTCGAAGACGCTGTCGCAGATCATGATCTGGAAGAAGCTTTGGCCAACGCCATCCGAACTCTGAACGAACTCTCGGGGTCGAGTTCGCTCGTGTTCGTCCGGGCGCGCACTCCCGAGCACATCCGAACCATCTGCGCCGGCCTCACCCAGGGCGCGGGCGGGCTCGCCGGATTCGTCGTGCCGAAGTTCACTGCCGCACGCGGAGCCGAGTTCCTCGACGAGATCGTCGCGGCCTCGCGGTTGCACGGCACCCGCCTGTTCGCGATGCCCGTCCTCGAATCGCCGGAGGTGGTACACCGCGAGACCAGAGACGCAGAACTCGTTGCCATCCGTGAGCTACTCGGGACCTACCGCGAGACGGTGCTGGCCGTGCGCATCGGAGCCACCGACATGTGCGGCACCTTCGGCATCCGACGCGACCGCGACCTGACGATCTACGACGTCCGCGTCGTCGCCGACGTCATCAGTGCGATCGTCAACCACCTGGGCCGCTACGACGGGTCCGGCTACGTCATCACCGGCCCGGTGTGGGAGTACTTCGCAGACCACGAACGCATGTTCCGTCCGTTGCTACGTCAGACGCCCTTCGTCGACCAGGACGCCGTCCGCTTCCGCCAGCAACTGGTCAGCAGCGACCTCGACGCGCTCCTGCGCGAGGTTGCTCTCGACCGGGCCAACGGCATCCAGGGCAAGACCGTCATTCATCCGTCGCACGTCCCCGCCGTTCATGCGTTGTCCGCGGTGACGCACGAGGAGTACCACGATGCACTCGACATCCTCTCGTCCGACCAGGGTGGCGTGCAGGCGTCCGGCTACCGGAACAAGATGAACGAACTGGGCCCACACCGCAATTGGGCGAAGCAAACTGTACTGCGCGCCAAGGCGTTCGGTGTCACCAACGAAGGAATCACGTTCGTGGACCTACTGACCGCGCTGGCACAACGATGAACCAGAATCCGGCCGACGGCATCGCCCTGACCGATACCGGCTCGTCGTCGTCCTGGGCTGCCACACAGTTGGTTCGACCCGGTCTGCGGCGCAACCCACGACGTGCCCACTTGCTGGTCTCGACCGTGCTCGGCAAGCACATCCCCGTCGATCCCGACGTCGTCGTCTCGGCCGGCGAGGAACTGGCGGCTCTCGTCGCCGCTGCCGTGGACGGGTCCGATGTCGATGTGCTCGGGTTCGCCGAAACTGCAACGGGATTGGGGCACACCGTCGCAACTGCCCTGGGCGCACACTGCTACCTGCATTCGACTCGGCGCACCGTTCCCGGGATGACCGTGCACGGTGAGTTCGAGGAGGGGCATTCGCACGCCACCGACCACCTGCTGATGCCGACGTCGCCCGATCTTCTCGACGGCGAGCTGCCGTTGATTCTGGTGGACGACGAGATCTCGACCGGAGCGACGGCGCTGGATGCGTTGCGGCAGATTCATTCCTCGGCCGGACGCAGGCACTACGTCATCGCATCCCTGGTCGACATGCGTACCGCCGAGCATCTCGCTGCAGCCTCGGCGGTGGCTACCGAGCTCGGCATCCGGATCGACAACGTGAGCCTCGCTCAGGGATCGGTGGAGCTCGCCCCTGGATTGGTGGAGACGGTGCTTGCCCTCCCCGATCCAGTATTCAATCCCGTTGCTGCACAGCCCGGTTCGGTGCACCGGGTGGACGCGCAGTGGCCGGCGACACTTCCCGACGGCGGGCGGCACGGGTTTCTGCGATCCGACGCGGCTGGTTTCGACATCGCGATCGACGCACTTGCGGCCACCGTCGATGCTGCGTTGGCGGACTCGACGGCAGTGGTGGTGATCGGTCACGAGGAGCTGATGTATCTGCCGCTCCGACTCGCAGCGGCATTGCAGAAGCTCGGACACGCCGCGCTGTTCCAGACCACCACCCGATCGCCTGCATACGTGGTGGACGTACCCGGCTACCCACTGCGGCGCGGCTTCGAGTTCACCGCCCCCGAGGACGAATCGGCTCTGCGTTACCTCTACAACGCATCTGCACCGCACGACGCGACGTTGATACTGGTTGCCGACGCCCCGGCAGACACGGATGCCCTGGCGGCCGCGGCCGAGACTCTGGCCGCGTCGGGCGCCGACGTCGTACTCGTCGTCCTCACGGGTGCAGACCCGACAGCGCTCGAGATCGCTCGGCGGGCGCGACCGCTTCGAGGACCCGAATTCGGTTCGTACGCAGCAGAAGAAGTCACCTGGCTGCTCAAGGACCTCTCGTCGGTCTCGTTGGAAGCCGAAGTCAACGAGCGCGAGAAGGCGATTCAGGCCGGCACGGCACATTACGCAGAGTCGCTCCCGGTCGAATACCAGCCGGATCTCGCCTACCGTGAACTGTTCGAGAAGGTGTTGCAGGAGAGCGCATCACGACTGGCCATCGCGGTCGGTACCGTCACCGAGGTCGTCCTGGCCGAGCGCGGACACGACATCGCTCTCGCATCACTCGCTCGCGCGGGCACACCCGTCGGAATCCTGATGCGTCGCTGGGCATTCGCTGCTCACGGCATCGAGATTCCGCACTACGCCGTCTCCATCGTGCGCGATCGAGGTATCGACGCCGTGGCGCTGCGATACCTCGCCGACCACCACGACTCGCGCTCGGTGGTGTTCGTCGACGGCTGGACGGGCAAGGGTGCGATCGCCCGCGAGCTCACCGCCGCACTCCGCGACTTTCCCGGAGCCGAGTTCGACGACGACCTTGCCGTGCTCGCCGATCCGGGCAACTGTGCACGCACCTACGGCACCCGCGACGACTTCCTCATCGCCTCGGCCTGCTTGAACTCGACTGTCTCGGGGCTGGTTTCACGGACCGTGCTCAACGACGAACTGATTCGGCCCGGCGACTTCCATGGGGCGAAGTACTACGCCGATCTAGCGCCCGACGACGTCTCACGCCACTTGCTCGACACCGTCGCTGCGCGTTTCGACGACGTCCGGGACGAGGTCGATGCCTCGGTGGCAACAGTGCTCGGCTCCGACCGAACACCCAACTGGTCCGGCTGGGCGTCGGTGGAAAAAGTACGTGCGGAGTACGGGATCTCACACGTCAATTTCGTCAAACCCGGCGTCGGCGAAACCACCAGGGTGCTGCTGCGCCGCGTTCCATGGCGAGTGCTGGTGCGCGACGCCGATGCGCCGGAGCACGAACACATCCGGATGCTCGCTGCGGCGCGGGGAGTCCCGGTGGACGTCGTCCCCGACCTCGCCTATTCGTGCATGGGACTGATCAAGAACGTCTCCACCGAGGACGCGTCGTGAGTGCTCTGGTTGCCGTGGACCTAGACCGCACGATGATCTTCTCCGAGGGGGCACTCGGGGTTCCACTGGACGACACTTTCGAATGCGTAGAGGTGTACGAGGGAAAACCGCTGTCGTACATGAGCGCTCGGTCCATCTCACTGCTGCGCGAGTTGAGCGAGAGTGTTGTGGTCGTGCCGACCACGACTCGCACCATCGAGCAGTTCCGCCGGATCGCACTCCCGGGAGCCCCGTGGAGGTACGCCATCACCAGCAACGGCGGCAACATTCTCGCCGACGGCGAGCCGGACATGCACTGGCGCAACGGGTTCGAGTTGGATCTGGTCGGAATCGGCGCCGAGTTGAGATCGCGGGTGTCCGAGGATTGGGTACTGAAGTACCGCGAGGCAGATGGCCTGTTCTGCTATCTCGTCGTAGACACGACGGCTGTACCGGAGGACTTCGTCGCAGAGTGGTCGCAGTGGTGCGCCGCGCGGGACTGGAACGTCTCGCAGCAGGGGCGCAAGATCTACACGATGCCCAACGCGGTGTGCAAGAGCTCCGCGGTGGCCGAGGTTCGTTCCAGGCTGATTCAGGACGGCACCCTCGACGCCGATGCTCGAGTCTTCGCCGCCGGTGACGGCGCACTCGATGCCGAGATGCTCATCGCTGCCGACGCCGCGATCCGTCCGCGGCACGGCGAACTGGAGCTGCTCGGTTTCACCCGCCCCGGGCTGACGGTCACCGATTCTTCCGGCGTCCGGGCCAGCGAGGAAATTCTCGAGTGGCTACGGAACCGAACTGCCGTGCGCCGCGTCTAACTGGTCGTCGGGGGGGACAGACGTAGGGCAAGGGGTGGGTATGGCGGATCCGTATGCAGAACTCCAACAGCAGGTGCAGGCCATCATCGATCACGGGCCTGCTGCCGGCTTCGGTCCTGAGGCCGTCAATTCGCTCATCGAGAGCACGTTCTCGAAAAAGAACGGTTCGTACGGATACGCGGGCGAGTACGAACCGAACGAGGTCGTGGTCACCGAGCCGTTCGACGTGATGAAGCACGCGGAGATCGTGCAGAAGGTCAACACGCTCGCCGCGGAGTCGATATCGACGTCGTCGCAGAACTGGAACGACCTGGCCGCCGCGGCCACCGAAGGATCCGACAGCTTCCGGAACGGGATCGAAGGCGCGATGAATTCCGGCTGGTCGGGGCCCACCTCCGCCGCCGTGCGGGGCGGGATCGGCGACTACACGTCCTCTGCCACGGCGCTGTCCACCGCCATGACCATGATCAGCAACAAGCTGCTGGAGGCGCACGCAGGATTCACCCAGACCAGGGCTGCCGTACCTCCGATCGTCGACATCGGCGTCGGCGCGAGCATGCTCGAGTCGTCGTTTCCGAGCGGACTGCCGTTCGCCGATTCCATCAAGGAAATAGCGCGCCTGCACGACGAGCAACAAGAGCAGGCACGCCAGGTCATGCGGTCGGTCTACGTGCCGGGGGTCCTGCAATCCGACGCCCAGGTTCCGGTGCTACCTGCGGCACACGACCCCGTCGCCGACGGTGGCGGTGGCGGTGGCGGTTCGACCGCAGGCTGGGGACTCGGCGGGAGCGGCGGCGGATCCACCTCGGGTGTCGGTGCGGGATCCGCGGGTACAGCCGACCCGGCTGCAGCTCGGACACAACCTGGTGGCGCGGACCCTGCCGATGCCGGGCAACCAGGGATGGGATCGGGCCAGCCCGGATCCGGGCAAGCGGGATCGCTGCCGCCGGCCGACAGTGCCGGCGAGACGCGTGCCGCATCTGCTTCCGGACCCGGGTCTGCCGGCGGCGCAGGTTCTGCCGGCGGCACCGGCTCTGGGGGTGGCGCTGGTTCGGGGGCCAGCGCTGGTTCCGGCAGCGGCTACGGCGGCTCTGGTTACAGCGGCTCTGGTTACAGCGGCGGCTCGGGTTATGCCGGTGGATCGGGTGGCGGTTCTAGCTCGGGATACGGCGGCTCCGGTTATGGCGGCTCCGTTCTCGGCTCGCCGATCGGCGGCACCGGGACCACCGGCGGCGGACCGGGCGGTAGCGGATCGGGCAGCGCAGCAGCGGCCGGACGTGCAGGGGCGCACGGCACACCGGGAATGGGCGGCATGGGGGCAGGAGGCGCGAGAGGAGCCGGCGACAACGACACCGATCATGCGACTCCCGGTTACCTGGTCGACGTCGGCAACGGTAGTGAACTGATCGGTGAGCTGCCTCTGGTCGCACCACCGGTACTCGGCGGCTGAGCATGACGAGCTGGACCATGGACGGCATCGATTTCATGATGCTCTGCAGTCGATTCGGACGAGACCGACTGCCGTACCCCCTGGCTGTCACCGTCGACGTCGACACCGAGGACCGGTACCAACTTCTGCGGCGGGAGGCCTCGGCGAGAATCGATGCCGTGCTGGACGACAACCTCGGGGCGGCTCTTCGCACCCTCGTCGACCCGGTTGTTCGCATCGAATGTCGCGGCGACACACGCGATCCTCGCTACGGAACCATCCGTGCCCACGCGGCGGTGCGCCACGATGTTGCCGCGGTGCTCACCCAGCTGCCGGGACCCGACGCCACTTCGGGCGGTGCCGTCACGATCTCGTTGACCAGCCCTGCCCAGGCACCTGCCCGTGTTCTCGCATCCTTTCCAGCCAATGCGGTGGGCCGACGACCGACCATGCGACTCGAACGATCCACTGCCACAGCAACAACGACTGGGAGGCATCTGTCCACCGCGACCCGAGGGGCCACCGCGGACGAGCAGTTCCGGACCTTCTTCCACCGCCCTCGGTCCGCGGCCGGTGAAGTCATCGTCGCGCGCGGTAGGACGTACGACAACCGACGCGACACCGACGCAGTCGCGTTCTTCTGGATGGACTTCGAGCGGGACGGCCGATACATCGTCTACTCCGAGGACACCATCGACATCCTGCCGGCCGATACCGCCGGCATGGCCTCGGAGATCGGTCACCACATGGCGGTCGCGCTGCGACGGTAATGCCGGCCACCCCTTGACACCCTATCGATAAGCGATAGGTTATCGATATTCGTTGTTATCGACTATCGATATGGAGGCGGCGGGATGGCATACGGACTCGGCTCGGCACGAACCAACAAATGGACGATGGTGTTCTACGCGGCGGTGGCCGTGGGATGGTCCGGATGGAAGGTATGGAAATACCACTCCGCGGACTACGTCCTCGCGAGGTTGGAACTGCGGCCCGGCATTGCGCCCGCCGAACTGTTCGGTGGCCAGTTACAGCCGGGCAACGCGATCGAGCTCAGCGTGCCGAGATCCGACATCGTCCGACTGCTGGGATTCATCGACGTCATGCGGTACGGGTCGATCGTCATCGGAATGGTGATCATTCTGGTGGGCCTGCTGTTCGTCTACCGCTTCTGCGATCGCGTGATAGTCGGTGACCCGTTCACCAACGCCACCCGCACCGATGTGGCTGTGATCGGTGTCTGCATCGCCGTGTATCCCGCAATCACCGGATTCATGAACCTGCTGAGCACCAACTCGGTAGTCGGAGCACTGGAGCTCTCCGACATCGTGAACTCGTCGATTTCGGCCGTCGGCCTGTACACAGCCGTCGTTGTCGCCGTGTTCCTGCAGTTCGTCTATGCCACGATCACCCAGGGCACCAAGCTCGCTCGCGATGCCGAAGGCCTGGTCTGATGGCGGAGGAGTTCGTCGACCATCTGGTCGTCTGCCATCTGGGCGAGATCCTCGACGCCCGCGGCATGACGCTCGCCGAGCTCTCGCGTCTCGCTGGAGTCAGCGTCGTCAATCTCTCGGTGCTCAAGAACGACCGAGCCAAGGCCATCCGATTCTCGACCCTCACCGCGGTGTGCCGGGTGCTCGGCTGCACACCGGGCGACCTGTTCACCCTGCGCCAGATCTGACGTCCGCTCGGCCACAGCAGTCGGACAAATCGAACAAGTACATTGGATGACGGTAACCAGCACTTCGAGAGAGAGTCCATCACATTGTCTGCTCCGGCCGGTCAACCGTTGTCCAAGGGTCAGAACGGCCCCCTCACCGTCGGTGACGTCGTCGTCTCCATCGCGTTGGCCGTGCCCGCGGACCTGTCTGCACTACTGGTCACCGACGCCGGGAAGGTTCGGACGGACGCAGACTTCGTGTTCTTCAACCAGCCCACCGGCCCCGGCGTACGCCTCGAGCCCGGCCAGGGCGGTCCGGCCCGGCTGGCAGTCTCGCTCGCCGCAGTTCCCACAGACATCGAACAGATCCGCGCGGTCATCACCCTCGACGACGCGTCGAGCAATTTCGGTCGATCCACCGCTCCCGTCGCGCGGGTCAGCGACACGGCCGGAAACGTGTTGTACGAGTACACAATCGACGGGTTGAGCTCGGAGTCGATCGTGATCGCACTCGAGATCTACCGTCGCCAGGGCAGCTGGAAGGTGCGAGCCGTCGGGCAGGGTTACGCGGGCGGATTCGCCGCATTGGTGACCGACCACGGTGTGTCCGTCGACGACGCCCCTGCTCCGGCACCGACGCCTCCTCCCGCTCCCGCCACCCCACCGCCTCCCGCCTCTCCACCGCCTCCCGCTGCCCCGCCTGCACCTCCCGCCGCACCGGTTCGCACCGAGGCACCGGAAGTCAGCCTCACCAAGGCCAAGCCCGTCAGCCTCGCCAAGGGCCAGAAGGTCACTCTCCGCAAGGACGGCGGCGTGGCCCTGACGGTCATTCGCATGGGCCTGGGTTGGGACCCGGTGACCACTCCCAAGAAGGGCGGCCTCTTCGGCGGCGGCGGCCGCGCCGCGAACATCGACCTGGACGCGTCCGCGATCATGCTCGCCGACCGCAACGTCAACGATGTCGTCTACTACGGTCAGCTCAAAGCCAAGGACGGCTCGATCGTGCACCAGGGCGACAACCTCACCGGTGAGGGCGAGGGCGACGACGAGGTGATCGTGGTCGACCTGACGAAAGTGCCCCAGCACGTCACCGGCATCGTCTTCACCGTCACGTCGTACCGCGGTCAGACGTTCGAGCAGGTAGCCAACGCATTCTGCCGCCTGGTGGACAACACGACCAACACCGAGCTGGCGCGGTTCACCCTGCAGGGCGGCATGCCGTTCACCGGCTTGGTGATGGCCAAGGTGTATCGCCAGGGCAGTGAATGGAAACTACAGGCCATCGGTGACGGCATTCAGGCCAAGCACGCCGGTGAAGCCGTCAAACAGCTCGGCCGCTATATGTGACCTTGCGGGCAGTAGTCGTCCGATCTGCAGCGCCGTCGAGAACGCCACCGAGCGGGTCGACGGCGCTGCCGTTTCGAATGAGGTCTTCGGAGGGCCGGTAGATCTGTCGAATGATCAACGCGCACAACCCGATCACGGCGACATCGCGCACCACGACAGCTGCGGTGAACCACTGTTCGGGCACGCCCTTGTTCTCCACGCCCAGGTAGTAGTACATCCGCGGAAACCAGACGAACGCGTCGATTGTCATCCACGCCAACAGTATTCGGCGATGCGGTAGTGCCAGTACAGCCAGTGGAACCAGCCACAGCGAATACTGCGGGCTCCACACCTTGTTGGTGAGCAGGAAGCCGGCCACCACCAGGAACACCAACTGCGCGAGCCGCGGCCGCACCGGGGCCGTAGTACCGATGTAGGCGATCACCGCACACACGATGGCGAACAACACCAGCGTCACGGCATTGAGGATCAAGGGCTTGGCACCTACGTACAGCGGACCGTCGAAACCGGGCCAGCCGGTGAACGAGGTGACCACGTTGTACAGCGAATCCGGATCGGCCCCGCGCTCGGAGTTGAGCCGGAAGAACTCGTACCATCCCGACGGATACAGCAGTGCGAGAGGAAGATTGACGGCGAGCCAGGCTCCGATCGCGGCGCCGGCGGTCAGGCCCCACTCGCGCATCCGTCCGGTGCGCCAGCACAGCACCAACAGCGGACCGAGGAACAACAAGGGATAGAGCTTGGTGGCACCGCCGAGTCCGATCAGCACACCGGCGAGAACCGGCCGCTTCTTGGCCCATGCCAACAGACCGGTGAGCGCGAAAGCCGCTGCCAGAGCGTCGAAATTGGTGAAGCCGTGCACGATCACCAGCGGCGACGCAGCCACCAGGGCCGCGTCCCAGATTCGCCGTCCGGCGGCTATTGCCGTGGCCCATACGGTCACCAGCCAGGCGACGGCCAGCCCCAGGGCAACCACGTTGAAATACACGACGACGGGCAGGGCCTGGGGAAGGAAACTCAGCGAGTTCCACACCTTCCCGACGACCATCGAGCCGTACTGGTACAGCCCCGCGAGCACCGGGTACTCCATGTACCGAACCTGGGTCGAGCCGTCGGCCTTGGTTTCTTCCCAGGACTTCTTGTACGGGAACGCACCCTGGTCGAGTCGCTCGGCACCGTAGAGCGGCACGGTGTCCGAGTAGCACATCGCCACGTACTGCCGGCTGCCACTCCAATCCAGTCCGAGCTCACCGCCCGGGCCCACCGGAGCCTGCTGAATGCACGCGGCTTTCGCGAACCAACCGAAGCACAGAAAGACCACCGCCAGCAGCAGGATCACCCGCAGTGCGGTGAACCACCGTTGCCGTCCGATCACCGCGTGTCGTCCGACCGGACCGCCGATGACCGAGGACAGTTCCCCGGTCATCGGATCGGTCCGACTGGGTAGATCTCGGCCCGCTGCGCTCGCCGAGTCGAGGCGACCGGGGCTCGCCAATGCTCGACCCTTGCGGTCGGGTTCGGTCGTCACCGGTGGGGTCGCTACTGCCCGGGTGTAGCCGGTTCGGGCGCTGCCGGTGCTGGTGCCGGCTCAGCCGGTGCCAATCCGGGCAGCGGGATCGTCACGCCGGGCAGAATTTCGACCTGCCGTGGAGTGATGACGACCGGCGGGGAGATTTCCGTAGGAATCGGCAATGTCACCTGCGGCGGAGCGGACGGTGCCGCCGTGGTGGTCGGAGCGGGCGCCGAGTACTGCGGGACGCCTGCCTGACCGGCGATGGCCTCGGGCGTCGGGAACGTCTCGTTCGAGGTGCCCTCCAGCGTCCCGTCCATCGTCGCCTTCCAGATGTCCGACGGTATGCCCGATCCGTAGATCGGACCGCCGTAACTGTTCTCGAGCGGCAGGCCCTGTTCGGTACCGACCCACACCGCCGTCGACAGCGACGGGGTGTAGCCGACCATCCACGCGTCCTTGTTCTGACCGGTGTCGCCGAGCTGCGCGGTACCGGTCTTGGCTGCCGACTGACGACCGCCTGCGAGGTTGTGGCCGTTGGAGTATCCGGCGATCGGACGCATCGCCGAGGTCACGTTGTCCGCGACCGCCGCCGAGACCACCTGCTGGCCCGCCTCGGGTGCGCGGTCGAGCAACACCGTGCCGTCGGCCGTGACGACCTTCTGTACGAAGTGCGGGGTGTGGTACACCCCGGACGCCGCGAGTGTCGCATAGGCAGAGGCCATATCGAGGACCCGAGATTGGTACTGGCCGAGCACGATTCCGTAGTTCGGGCCCGCGTTGTCGGGCTCGGTCAACGTGGGGCCGACGCCCTCGATCTCCTGCGGGATACCGAGTTTGTGAGCCATGTCCGCGATGGCCTGCGGGCCGTTGTCCATGCCGAGCATCATGCGGTAGAAGCTCGTGTTGAGCGACCGCTTGAGGGCCTCGGCGATGGTGCAGGTTCCGCAGGATTCGCCCTCGACGTTGCTGATCTGGATGCCGTTGACGTCGAGCGAGGAGCTGTCGTACATCTTCGACAGCGGAATGCCCTGGTCCAGGGCAGCGGCGAGGCCGAACACCTTGAACGAGGAGCCGGTCTGCAGGCCCGATTGCGCGAAGTCGAATCCGCGCCCGTCCGCGCCGCCGTAGTACGAACGGACCGCGCCGCTGCGCGGATCGATCGACACCGACGCCGTCCGCAATTCCGACGGCTCGCCTTCGAGGTTGTTGTCCACGGCCTCGACCGCAGCTGCCTGCGCCTTCGGATCGATCGTCGTGGTGATCTGCAGACCCTCGGTGTTGAGGTCCTGCTCACTGACCCCGGCAGCGGACAACTCGCGCAGCACCTGGGCCTTGATCAGTCCGTTGGGACCCGCGTCGTCCGCATCGCCGGAGTCCACCTGGGAGCTGGGGATCCACGGCGGATACTGCATCGCGGCTCGCTGGGTCGCGTCGAGCTGGCCCTGCGACACCATGCCGTCGAGCACGTAGTTCCAGCGCGCCTGAGCACCCGTGGGGTTGAACTCGGGATCCAGACCCGAGGGCTGCTGAATCGTCGCCGCCAGCACGGCACCTTCTTCGACCGAGAGCTGATCGACGGACTTACCGAAATACGCCGTCGACGCGGCTGCGATGCCGTACGCGCCACGACCGAAGTAAATGGTGTTCAGATAGGCCGCGAGAATGTCGTCCTTGGACCACTGCCGCGCCATCTTGGAGGAGATGACCAGCTCGCGCATCTTGCGCGTCAGCGTCCGATCGTTACCGACCAAGGCGTTCTTCACGTACTGCTGGGTGATCGTGGAACCGCCGCCTGCGCTGTCGCGTCCGAGCACGTTGTCCCGCAGAGCTCGGCCGAATCCGGTTACCGAGAATCCGGGGTTGGAGTAGAAATCGCGGTCCTCGGCCGAGAGCACGGCATTGCGTACGTGCTCCGGGATCTGGTCGATCGTCACATCGGTCCGGTTGCCCTCGGGGGGCACCACCTTGCCGATCACGCTCGTGCCGTCGGACGCAAAGACAGTGGCGACCTGGTTGGTTCTGAGGTCACCGGGACGCGGGACGTCGACCAGCGTGTACGCCACCATGAACGCCAAAATCGGCACGATCAGACCCAAGGCGATCAGCGCGTACATCGTGCGCCGAACAACCCGCCACTTGGACTTCTTCTTCGTTTTCGCGGCGGGACCTCTTTCGGGCGGCTCGGGCGGTTCGCTGCCCGAGGAGCTGACTGATGGATCGTTCGGTTCGTGTGGCGGCGGGACGGATCCCGATCGGGTCACTCCGGCCGCAGCGGCTGCCGGCCCTGCTGCGGAGCGCGCAGCGGGCGTGACCGGTGGCTCCCCATAGCGGCGCTCACCGGGGGGCCGACCCTGGGGCGGTAAGGGACGCTGGCCTGACGCTGGTCCCGGACGCTGCCCAGGCGGAGGCATCGGAGGCCGGCCCTGAGGCGGCATCGGCCGCTGACCCGGCGGAGGACCAGGACGCTGCCCAGGCGGAGGCATCGGAGGCCGACCCTGAGGCGGCATCGGACGCTGACCGGGCGGAGGTCCAGGACGCTGTCCCGGGGGAGGTCCGGGTCGCTGACCGGGGGGAGGCATCGGTGGCCGACCCTGAGGCGGCATCGGACGCTGGCCGGGCGCAGGCATCGGCCGCTGACCGGGCGGCGGTATTGGGCGACGCCCGGGCGGATCGGAATGCCTGCTGCCGCGCGGGGGCCCCGGCACGTCGGGACGCCGTCCGGAGTCGCTGCGGCCAGGTTCGTTGTTACCGGGGTTGTTGTCGTAGGGGGAACTCACGTACAGATCTCCAGTAATTTCGGCGGCCGCGTCGACTTCTCGCGAAAAGGCATCAGCCGAGCGATTGTGTCACTCACTCGCGGTACGACGGTTCGGTTGGCGGGAACCCGATCGCGGACGACGGGGTTGCTTGGGTGCGGGGACGGCCCCGAGGACATAGGACTGGACGAGGTGGTTCCAGCTGCAGGAGCGGCACACCTCGACCACGTGGACCGAGAATTCCTCCTGGGTCGCAGCGAGCCGAACGAGTTCGTCGGCCGTTCGCGCCGACCCGGACAGCGCACCGAGCTTCTCACCGAAAACCCAGGACACCAAGGTGAGCTGCTCTTTGCGGCAGATGGGGCACACCACATCGCTACCGCGTCCGTGGAACTTGGCAGCGCGGAGCAGGTACGGATCCGCGTCGCAGACCGCCGCGACACCCGTCCTACCGGAGTAGACCTCGGCCAGCAGCGACCGACGCTGAAGGGCGTAGTCCACCACCTGTCGCTGAAGTCGCACGAGGACCAGAGTACGTGCGCCCCCTCCGATGGGGACCTGCGAACCCCCGCCTCGACGACGAGCGGCCCGCGTTCGAGGCCCGAGAAACTATGCTCCACCTGTGCAACCCTCGATCGAGCCCGCGACGAAGGGCAGCTGACCGACGCCGAACACTCTGCGCGGGTTGCAACGGCCGTGAGAGCGACCACGCTGGGCGATCTTCACCGGCTCATCGAAGACCTGCAGGGCGAGACCGATCTCGCGGAGATAGCCCCGTGGAAGAGCGTCACGGTGCCCGGGCGGCGTGGACGCCGGCTCGGGCTACTGACCGTTGTCGTGCCGTTGATCGGTGCCATCGTGGCCCTGACGTTCGGCATTCGCTCCTGCGCGGTGGCCGACGACCCTCGCCACCAGTTCGGCCCGGCGGGGTTCCTCGAACTCGAGGGTCTCGAACGGGTCGTGTCGGTTGCACGCGAAGAACTCGGCACAACGGTGCTCGACGACCTCAGTGTCTATCCGGACTACGCCATCTACACCCATGCCGTTCGCGACCGTCCACTTCTCTACACCGACTCGATCTACCGCGACGGGGCGATGGACGACTTCGGCACTCCGTCCACGCGCACTCCCTCCACGCTCACCGTCGACATCGGTTCCTTGAATCTGCCCGTCATCGCAGGCGTGACCGCCGGCGCGGGCGTCAGCTTGAACCTGACTCGGGTCGATACCGTCTACCTTCTGGTGCGCGACTTCGGCGGTGGCCCCCAGGTGTCGGTGTATGCGAGCAACGAGCTCGGTGAAAATGGTTATTTGACAACTGATCTCGACGGACATTTCACTTCCGTCAGACCGTTCGATCCGGAAGGCTAGGGGCCGACCATGGCGGAAAACTCGAGCAAACGAGCGCGGGACATCGATCGCGCCACGACGGCAACCGCACTGGACAGGGCGTACTCCGACGGCCAGATGACCTACGAGGAACATCGACTTCGTATCGAAAGAGCCGGCACTGCAGTCACACTCAGCGATCTCCGCGCTCTGACCGACGACCTGCAAAGCGACGTCGACCTGCCGGAACCGCCGCCGCGGCACTACGAACCCAAGCGCCGGGTGCTGTATGCGATTCTCGCCGTCATCGTCGTCGCCGTCGGATTGACCGTGATCCTGCTCGACTCTCGCGCCGACGACGAGCCCGCCGAGGTCGCAGTGCCCACGTCAGCTGCGACCCCGATGTCTGCCGTCGAGGTTGCCGACGGTGTGACGCCGATTGTCGCGCGGCCCTTCGTGTTCGACACCGCCGCTGGTCTCGACGATTTCCGAGCGCGCTACCTCGAGCAGTACAAGTCCTCGGAGGTGATCTCGGTGAGCATCCGATTCAACGACGAACGCGCCGACATCTACCGCTTCGACGCCGACCGTGCCGTCGAGGATGTGAGCGTCAGCGGCGGCTTCGAGCCCAGGCTGTATTCGTCGTCCAGCCTGAACGACGCGGGGACTTTCGACTGGACGACGATCGACCACACGCTCGTGGCCAATTTGCTTGCCGGAGTTCCCGAATCCCTCGGGAACCCGAATGCCGTGGTGAACAACCTCACGATCGACAACCGAGAGAGACCGGAGATGGAATTCCGCACCGCCGACAGCAGCCGCATCATCTTCGATTTCGCCGGTAATCCGATTGCGATTTACAGGTAACGCTGGCGGTCTTCACGTAACCGTCTCCCCTCCGCCCGAGACTGCCGACGATGTAGGCACCCTCTAAATCGATTCCCTGCCCGTCACCCTGGGCGTTCAGTGAACGGCATGAACACGTTCCGAACGTTCCACCACCTGACCGCCGACCCACCCGCCGCGCTCGTCTACACACGGATCGCGGACTTGCACGACGCAGCGCGGGCGGAGCAGATCGATCCGATCGATCGTCGCCCGCGGCTCCTGACCCGCCTGGTCGACGCCGTACTTCGGTCGAGGCCCGACCACCGCCCACTCTTGCGGCATCGCGCGACGTCGGTCTAGCGTCGCAGCACGATGATCACCTATCGGCTCGGCGTCGACGATCTGGCTCGCGTGCGGCTGGCGTACTCGGCGATGACCGAAACGGCATTGAGCTTGTGGGCCCTGGTGCTGGGGCCGCAGGGCAGGTTTCATCTGACGGACTGGCATGAGCAAGCGCGGAATGCCGAAGCGCACTACGACGCCGAACTGGTGCGCGCACTCGTATCCCCCTCCGGAGCACGGATTCCTGACTTCATCACACCGCTGCCCACCGACAAACGACTCGGTCTCGAGGAGGAGTGCGAGCTGATCGCGACGTCCGATCCGACTGTCGTCGCACACGACCTCATTACTGTGTTCGAGGGTCGTCCGCCGCCGGCGGCGCTGGCCGGAGTCTTCGATGACCCGCAGCGAGCTGCGCAGGTCGTTGCCGACGCCCTCTACGACTACCACCGCGCAGCAATCGCTCCATGCTGGTCGGCGATCAACCGAGTCCTGGAGTCGGACATCACCTTTCGCGGCAGAGAGTTCGCGCAGCGAGGTACAACGGGGTTGTTCGACGGGCTCGGTAGCTCTATTCGGTTGCTGGACAACGGACTGCTGGAAGAGCACTTGACGACGTCGTCCGTCGGCGACGGGTCACCTGACGACCGAGGACTGGTGCTCACCCCGTCGGTTTTCACCAAGAACGTGACGGCAATCTGGAACCAAGCATCACCCGGCCACTCGTGGCTGTCGTATCCGGCCCGCGGACAGGGAACAATGATCGGGGAGTACACCCCACTCGACCGAGGTCCTGCACTCGCGGCGTTGGTCGGAAGCGCGAAGGCCGAGCTGCTGCTCGCGCTTGCCGAGCCCGCATCCACCTCCCAGCTCGCGCACCGGTTCTCCGTCACGCCGAGCGCCGTCTCACAGAATCTTCGGGTGTTACGCGACAACGGACTGATCGAGGGCTCTCGACACGGCCGGTCGGTGTTGTACCGGCTCACGCCGCTCGGAACACAGATGGCGGCACTGCATCGAGGAGATCGATAACCCACCTGCCCGCTCCATCGCTCGATTCGACCTCACAACAGCGTCTCGGCACGACAAAACCGGACACCGGCTTGTCATTCAATGTATCGGCGCGATACATTCTTCGATAGTGCAGTCAATCGCATCGCCATGTTGTGTCGTTGGAATCGAGAAGGGGGAGTTGCATGCTCGAGCTCGCAATTCTCGGCTTGCTTCTCGAATCACCCATGCACGGCTACGAGCTCCGCAAGCGGCTCACTGGCCTACTCGGAGCTTTTCGAGCATTTTCGTACGGATCGCTGTACCCGGCACTCCGTCGACTTCAAACCGACGGTCTCATCGCCGAGGACGCCGGTCCCGAATTGCTCGTGAAACGACGAGCAAAACGGGTGTACGTGCTCACCCCACTCGGCAGGGAACGCTTTGCCGAACTGGTGGCCGACACCGGACCGCAGAACTACACCGACGACGGATTCGGCGTACATCTGGCCTTCTTCAGCCGGACCCCGGCGGAAGCTCGGGTCCGCATTCTCGAAGGCAGACGTCGCCAGGTCGAGGAGCGCCGAGAAGGCCTCCGCGACGCAGTGGCCAAGGCGAACGGGACTCTCGACCGCTACACCCGGCAGCTACACCAGCTCGGTCTCGAATCGAGCGAACGCGAGGTGCGCTGGCTCAACGAAGTCATCGCGGCCGAGCAGGCCGGCCCCAACCCAGCACCGTCCCACTCAGCACCGAACCGGACAGTCAAGACAGAAGGAGAACCCGACCATGGGTGAGAACAACAACGCAATCCGCGTGGCCATTGTGGGTGTGGGCAACTGCGCCTCATCCCTGGTCCAGGGTGTCGAGTACTACAAGGACGCAGACGAGAACGCCACCGTTCCCGGCCTGATGCACGTGATGTTCGGCAAGTACCACGTCCGCGACGTCGAGTTCGTCGCCGCGTTCGACGTGGACGCCAAGAAGGTCGGCTTCGACCTCTCCGAGGCCATCTTCGCCAGCGAGAACAACACCATCAAGATCGCCGACGTGCCCCCGAGCACCGTCAGCGTCCAGCGCGGCCCGACCCTCGACGGCATCGGCAAGTACTACTCCGAGACCATCGAGATCTCCGACGCCGAGCCCGTCGACGTGGCACAGGCCCTTCGTGACGCCAAGGTGGACGTGCTCGTGTCCTACCTGCCCGTCGGATCCGAAGAAGCCGACAAGTTCTACGCACAGGCATCCATCGACGCAGGCGTCGCCTTCGTCAACGCACTGCCCGTCTTCATCGCCAGCGATCCGGTCTGGGCCAAGAAGTTCGAGGACGCAGGCGTCCCCATCGTCGGCGACGACATCAAGAGCCAGGTCGGTGCCACCATCACCCACCGCGTCATGGCGAAGCTGTTCGAGGACCGCGGCGTGCAGCTCGACCGCACCATGCAGCTCAACGTCGGCGGCAACATGGACTTCCTCAACATGCTCGAGCGCACCCGCCTCGAGTCGAAGAAGATCTCCAAGACCCAGGCCGTGACGTCGAACCTCCAGAAGGAGTTCAACGCCAAGGACGTCCACATCGGACCGTCGGACCACGTCGGCTGGCTCGACGACCGCAAGTGGGCCTACGTCCGCCTCGAAGGCCGCGCCTTCGGTGACGTTCCCCTCAACCTCGAGTACAAGCTCGAAGTATGGGACTCGCCCAACTCCGCCGGCGTCATCATCGATGCAGTCCGCGCCGCCAAGATCGCCAAGGACCGCGGCATCGGCGGACCGGTCATCCCCGCTTCCGCATACCTGATGAAGAGCCCGCCGAAGCAGCTGGCCGACGACGTCGCCCGCGAGCAGCTCGAAGCGTTCATCATCGACGCATAACTGCCTGCGGCAGTGGTGTGACCGAGTGCCCCCAGCGGCACTCGTCCGCACCACTACGCAGAACGCCCGCCGGTCCACTAGATGTGACATTGACCCCCGAAAGGGCCACCAAATGTCACATCGAGTGCCGGCGGGCGTTCGCCTATCCCGCGGCGATGATGTCGCGCGGATCGAATGTCACCTTGATTTCCATGATTTTTCCGTTCTCGATTCGCTGCCAGTTCGCGGTCGCGGCCGGCGGTGCGATCGACGTGTGCAGGTCGAACCACGTCAGTACGTTCGGGCCATCCACGAAGACGTGCGCGATGTCGATATCGGTCACGATCTGCGACATTCCCTTCAATCCAGCCACACATTCGGCACCGCTGGTCGCTGTGCCGAGTGGCCCACGAAACGTTGCGTTCTCGTGCAGGATCGTCGCCAGGGTGTCGAAATCTTTGCCCTTCCAGGCCTCGAAGTAGGTCGCAGCAATGTCTTCGGGTGTCGGTGTCATGACTTCGAGTCTCGAACGAGCTGAGTCAGAAGTCCAACAGTTGGTTCCGATAAGCCCTAGAAGTTCTACTCATAACCGCAGCTACACAACACGCGCTATCGTTCTCGAGTGGCCATCGATCCCACCTCCCAGCATCCGGTCCTCGAACGCGTCCGGACACTGGCGTTCGCCTACCCCGAGGTGACAGAGAAAATTTCCCATGGCAGGCCGACGTTCCGTACAGCCACGGTGTTCGCCTACTTCGGCGGTGGCGTCAAAGGTGGTGACCAGTTCGATCTGTCGATTCTGGTCAAATGCGAGAGCGCCGAGGAGCAGCGGGCCTGCGAGCTCGAACCGCGCTACTTCCATCCCGCCTACCTCGGTCCATCAGGATGGGTGGGATTTGACCTGAGCAGTGACCGCAACGGCAAGGCCGATGACGACGTCTGGGCCGAAGCCGCCGAACTGATCGACTGCAGCTACCGCGTCACGGCACCGAAGCGCACTGTGGCGAGGCTCGACGCCGGCGAGGGTCCGAATCTTGGAGTCCAGCAATGGAACTGAGACAACTCGAATACTTCGTGGCCGTCGCAGAGGAAGCGAACTTCACCCGAGCCGCGGCCCGCGTGCATATCAGCCAGTCGGGGGTCAGCGCTCAGATCCGTTCGCTCGAACGAGAACTCGGTGCCGAGTTGATCGACAGGTCCGGCGGCACAGCCACGTTGACGACGGCCGGCAAGGCTGCTTTGACGCAGGCTCGCGCCACATTGGCCGCAGCCGGATCCGTCAAACAGTCCGTCGACGACGTGACCGGGCTACTGCGCGGCTCACTGAGCATCGGTATGGTCACCGCTTGCACCGTTCCACAACTGTTCGACGCGTTGGCGCGCTTCCACGCGGCTCATCCCGGCGTCGAACTTGCACTACGCGAGGACAATTCGGACCGCCTGGTGGCCGCTGTTCGCGCGGGAGATATGGATCTCGCGCTGGTAGGTGTCGCCGCCCGCAGCCCCGACGGGCTCGAATCGATGGTCGTGATCGACGAGCGGATCGTCGCAGCCGTTCCGGCGGAGCATCCACTGGCGGCGCAGAAGGAAGCGACACTCGCCGAGGTGTGCGAGTACCCGGTCGTCGCCTTACCATCGGGTACCGGCATTCGTGCGGTGTTCGACAGGGACTGCTATGGAGTAGGTCTGACTCCGTCGATCACATTGCAGGCCAGTGCACCTGACGCGGTGGCCGACCTCGCAGCCCGCGGTCTGGGGGTGGGGATCCTCAGCCGATCGATGGCGGAGTTCTACGGCGACAAGCTCGTCGCAGTCGAGCTGACCGACTCACACACCGCCGCCATGCTGGCCCTGGTGTGGCGCAGTGCGATGAGTCCTGCACTGACCGAACTGGTGTCCGTGGCGACGGCGAGTTTCAGCGAATCCTCTTGACGACGAACCACAGTGCGACAAGCAGACCGAGCAACGTCACGGACGGCAGTACGCCGGGATTTCCTCCGATGATCCCGGCGACGGCGAAACCGAGAGCTACCAGCGCGAAGAACCCGAGAATGCCTGCCAACAACTGTAGATGGTCCTGCGCCGTCACGACTTGACGCCGCCCGCCGTCAGTCCGGAGATGATCCGGCGCTGGAACAGCAGCACCATGATCACCAATGGAATCGCAACGATGGTGCCCGCGGCCATGATCGCGGCATACGGCACCACCAGCGGATCGTTGCCGGTGAACCGCGCGATGGCCACGGTCACCGGTTCGGTCTTGTCACTCGAGAGCTGACTGGCCAGCAGGTACTCGTTGACTGCTGCGATGAACGCGAGGATCGCGGTGGTGAACAAGGCAGGTGCGGCAAGTGGGAGCATCACCAGGCGGAATGCCTGGAAACGTCCGGCACCGTCGATCCGCGCGGCTTCTTCGAGTTCCCAGGGCAATTCGGCGAAGAACGCCGCCAGCGTATAGATCGTCAACGGCAGGACGAACGAGATGTTGGGGATGACCATCGCCTGGTAACTGCCGATCCATCCGATGTTGGTGAAGAACTGGAACAGCGGGGTCACCAATGCGACGACGGGGAACATCGACGCACCCAGGATGATGCCCGTCACCACGTACCTGAAGCGAAAGTCGATGCGGGAGAGCGCGTATGCCGTGAAGATGCCGATGACCAACGCGATCAGCGTGGTCGCGCCGCCCACGATCAGACTGTTGCCCACCGCACGCAGGAAATTGTTGCCGTTCGCCGTCGACAACGCGTTCTCGAAATTTTCCCACGTGACATGGGTCGGCCAGGGCGTCGTGTCGAAGGTGTAGCGCGGGTCGCGGAATGCGGTGACGACCATCCAGTAGAACGGCGCCAGTCCCCAGACGAGAATGACGACAACACCGAGGTAGATGCGAGCCTGCTTCATCGGCCGGGCCCCTTACGCTGATTGTCCTGAGTGGCAACGGCATTGGCACCGAGAAACTTCACCAGGATGAACGCCACGACGAATATCATGATGAACGAGATGGTCGACAACGACGCCGCGCTGTTGAATCCCTGCCGGATCTGATCCACCACCAGGATCGAGATGGTTCGCGTGGCGGGGTTGCCCTCGGTGAGGATGGCGGGCAAGTCGTACATCCGCAGCGCGTCCATGGTGCGGAACAGAATCGCGACCATCAATGCGGGCTTGACCAACGGCAGCGTGATCTTGGTGAAACGCTGCCACGCCGATGCCCCGTCGACGCGAGCAGCCTCGTAGACGTCGGCGGGAATCATCTGCAACCCGGCCAGAATCAACAGCGCCATGAACGGCGTCGTCTTCCACACGTCGGCGATTATTACCGCAAAACGAGCGGGCCACGCGTCGCCGGTCCACAGAATGTTCGTTCCCAGAATTCGATTGGCGATGCCGTCGTACGCGAAGATGAAGTACCAGAGCTTGGCCGTGACCGCCGTCGGGATAGCCCAGGGGATCAGGATTGCCGCGCGCAGCAAAGCGCGTCCGGCAAAGGTCTTGCCCATGATGAGGGCCATCCCGAAGCCGATCACCACCTCGATGGACACGGTCACCACCGTGAAGAACGCCGTGTTTCCGACCGCACCCCAGAACTGAGAACCGAGGGTCCCCGGCGGGCAGGGCACCAACGTGCCCGACGCCGAGGTGCACTGCTGCAGAATCCAATGCGTGTAGTTGTCGAAGCCGGCAGAACCACCGGTGACGAACATGCCGGTAGCGGGATCGAGACCTGGATCCTTGGAGAAGGACATCACCAGAGCTCGGATCACCGGGTAGACGATGACGATCGCAAGGATCACCATCGTCGGTGCGATCAACAGCCAAGCCCGGCCCTGCGTCAGGCCGAAGCGCTTGTTCTTGGACCGCACATGCCGACCGCGGCCGGGGAACGAGCCCCCGGCCGCGGTGGTTGCGGCGGCCCCACTGGTCACACCAGCAGGTACAGCCATTGGTTCTCCCGAAATCAGTTGGCGCCGGCGGTTTCGATACCGGCCTGCATGTCCGTGATCGCCTGGTCCACGCTCTTCTCACCCTTGATGGCGGCAGAAACGTTGTCCTGCACGGCCTTCGAGACGGCCGGGTAGAACGGGGTGACGGGGCGCGGAACTGCATTCTCGATGGATGCCTTCAACGCGGGAAGGTACGGCATCGCGGCGATCAGTGCGGGATCGTCGTACAACGACGAGAGCACAGGCGGCAAAGCGCCCTCGGCGATGATGCGCTGAGCTTTCTCACCCTGCATGAATCGCAGGAAGTCGGCAGCAGTGGCCTTGTTCGCGGAGTACGCGCTGATCGCGGCGTTGTATCCGCCGAGCGTCGAGGTGCCCACTCCGGTGACTCCGGGAAGCGGTGCCACCGCGTACTTGCCGACCACAGCCGAACCTTCTTCCCCCGCGGTGCCGTAGACGTACGGCCAGTTGCGCAGGAACAGTGTCTTTCCGTCCTGGAACGCCTGCTGGCTGTCGGACTCCTTGAACGTGGTGTCCTGGGCCGGGATGACGCCGGTCTCGAACGCGGTGACGAGGGTCTGCAGTCCGGCCTTGGCTTCCGGGCTGTTGACGGTGGGGGTCTTGCCGTCTTCGGCGACGATCGATCCGCCGTGTGCGTTGATGATCTCCGACGCGTTGGCCGTCAGACCTTCGTATGGGGCGAATTGCCCTGCGTAGCAATCGATGTTGTTGTCCCGGGCGACCTGGCAGTCCTCGGTGAGCTCGGCCCAGGTGGTGGGCGCCTCGGGGAGCAGATCACTGCGGTAGTAGAGCAGCCCGCCGTTGGTGTTCTTCGGCGCGGCGTACTGCTTGCCGTTGTAGGTGGCACTCGCGACGGTCGCGGGCAGAACGCCTGCGTTGTCGAGGGCGAATTCGCCCTCGAGCGGCACGAGCCAGCCCTTGGCCGCGAACTCGGCGGTCCAGACGACGTCGAGTGCCATCACGTCGTAGTCGCTCTGCTGTGCCTGGAGCTGCTGAACGAAGTCGTCGTGAGCCTGATCGGCATCGGCGGACTGTTCCTTGAAGGTGACCTGCTCTTCGGGGTGGCTGGAGTTCCACTCCGAGACGATCTGCTGGACGACACCGGTCTCGGTGGTGTCCTGGCCCTCTACATAGGTGATAGGTCCACGGCCGTCGGCGTTTTCGGATGCAGCACCCGAATCGCCGCTCGAACCGCTGTCGCTCGAACATCCGGTGAGCGTCAGCAGCGTGGCTGCCGTTGCAACCACCGCCACCTTCGTGATCAAAGACGCCATGTGTTCTCTCCACTTACTTCTACGCGGTGGTATGCGCCCGGAGATCGGCATGCAGAATCGTGCAGTGATGCTCCCCCGACACATATGTCGATGGGTACTGTGGCACACAACTCACCGCGCAGGGGTCATTATCGCGTTCCTGAATCGGTCAACCCCGACCTGTCGGAGGTGCCCGGTACCCTTTCGCTCATGAGTTCGGACAAGATGCTGACGCGAATCGGCGGATTACTGCGCCAGGCGGAGTCCACCGACAACCCCCACGAGGCCGAGGCCTTCATGGAGGCAGCTCAGCGTTTGGCCACGTCGGCATCGGTGGATCTGGCCGTGGCGCGTTCACACAGCGCATCCCGCGAACGGCAGGCGACGCCGACCCAGAAGGTCATCCCCATCGGTGAACCCGGCAAGCGTGGGCTCAAGACCTACGTGCAACTGTTCGTCGCCATCGCCCATGCCAACGACGTCCAGTGCGATGTGTCCAGATCGTCGACGCAGGTGTTCGCCTACGGCTTCGACTCCGACATCGAGACCACCGAGGCCCTGTACTCCTCACTGCTGATCCAGATGGTCCGAGCATCGGACGCGTACATCAAATCCGGTGCCTACAAGTCCGAGACGGCCATTCGTACCGTCACCGAGATCAAGAATCGCCGACGCTACACCCGGCGCGAGGAAGTGCCCGTCGCTGCCGTGACCGCACGACTGAACTTCCAGACCGCGTTCGCAGCCCGCATCGGTCAGCGACTCGGGGAGGTGAAGAAGGACACCGAGGCCACCGCCATCGCTCAGGAACAGCAGGGTGCCGGTACCGCATTGGTGTTGCGTAACAAGGAGGTCGAGCTTCGGGACTACTACCGTCAGACCTCGACGGCTCGGGGCCACTGGCGGGGTCAGAGTGCAAACGCCGGGTACTCCGAGGGTGCCCGCAAGGCCGGAGATCGAGCGGGACGAAACGCGAAGATCGGTGCGCACGCCGAACTCGACGGAGCAAGCAGGCAGCTGGGTCGCTGATCAAGGCCCGCTCGACGTCGCCGCAAATACCGGCCATCCAATTTCGGTGCGCCACAACGCAGAGTCCTCGGTATCGCGCGGACCGACCACATAGACCTCGCGCACCGGTCCCGCGATCGCCAGGCCGTTGGTCTCGACATATACCCCGAGTGCGCCGTACGTGACATCGATATCGTCGTGCGATCCGTGATGAACTGTCACCGCGAGTTCGGCGGGATGCAGCGTCATCGGCCGAATTCTGTTCAGAGACGATGCATCCGGTGTGGGGACATACACGGTCATGACCCCGCGACCTTCGGTGAACAACTCATTGTCGTAGAGCCCGCCCGGTGGTCCGGTGGTTTCGGAGACGACTGCGTCGATCTCGGCCATCGCCTCGGAGTACCAACCGAGTACGTCGGACGCGTCGACGACCTCCGAAATAGCGGCCACCGAACACTTCTCGGTGAGGATGCGTCGAACCTCGATGGTCGGCGGCGTCGGATCCAACAATCGGCGCAGGGCAGTAACCGCGGATCGGGTGTCGTCCAACTGCCGTTCGAGCCGAGTGAGGTGTTCGCTGATCAACCGGGCTCGTGCATCGGGGTCCGGGGTGCGCACGATCGCCCGCACCTCCTTCTCCGGCATCTGCATGCTGCGGAACCGTCTGATGATCTGCGCCGTGGCGACCTGTTCGATGTCGTAGTACCGGTAGCCGGAGTAATCGTCGACGGTCGCAGGCTCGAGCAGCCCCGACTCGTGATAGCGCCGCAGCGTCTTCACCGACAGGTGTGTGATCCGAGAGAACTCGCCGATCGTCAGCAATCCGTTCATGTCGACATTCTCACCCCTCTCGGTGGGGGAGAGTCGACTCTCCCCGAAAAGGAGGGCTCGGGTGTAGCCGGCCGTTCGGGCGACGGGTGGGGGAGCGTGACGGGTCAGTCGAGACGCTTCAGCACCACACGAAGGCCGACGACGCTGGCGACGGGGAACAGCGAGGCGACCAGCCACGGGACGGCCGCACCCCAGCCGGTGGCAGGGGACGCGTCGATCACGGCGCCGAGTGCGGTCGATCCGATGAGCACTCCGATGCCGCCGAGCGAGGCCATGAAACCGTAGTACGAGCCCAGTCGACGTTCGGCGGCCATGCGCGGCACCAGGTCCCGAGCTTGCGGCATGGCGATCATCTGTCCCAGAGCGAGCAACAACACGAACAGTGCTGCCGGGATCAGACCCACAAATCCGTGCAATTCGAGCGGCGCAGCAACGGCCACGAGAACGAAAGACGCTGCCATGACGGCAAATCCGATCGGCAATGTGATCCGCGGTGATACCCCGGCGACCCGTCGGGTGATCGGCAGCTGAGTCGACACCACCAGTACCGCCGAGATCGCGAAGAACCAACCGAGCACCGTCTGCGAACCCCATGCCCGCTCGACCTCGAGCGGCAGCAGCAGGTACAGCTGGTTGTAGGCCACCAACTGTGCGCTCATCGCCACCGCGAACAGCACAAAAGTCCGGTTGCGCACCACATCGGTCCATCCCGAGAGCCACGGGTCGTCGCGATGCTCACCACGCTCGCGCGGCAACCACCGCACGTGGGCCGCGATGACCAGGACGAAGATCGCCGCAGCCACCAGGCAGGCGATACGGAAGTCGACGAGCAACAGCACCGATCCGACGAGCGGGCCGGTGAAGGAGCCGATCTGGCTGCATACCGACATCAGCGCGAACGTCTGCACCCGCGTCGGGCCGCCATCGACCTCGCTCTTGCCCGCCTCGATCGCCACAGCGGATTCCACTGCGGGAGAGAACAATGCGGCGGCAAATCCGATCGATACCGTGGCGATCAGCACCGCCAGCAGCGAATCGGCGAACGCCAGGCCAACGAAGCCCGCCACCCGCAGCACACAGCCGACGAGCACGACCGGCTTGATGCCCCACCGATCCGCGAGTGTGCCGCCGACGAAGAACAACCCTTGCTGCGAAAAGGTTCTGATGCCGAGAACCACTCCGACGACCGCCGCCCCGAGCCCCAGGTCACTCGTCAGATGAACCGACAGATACGGCAACACCATGAAAAAGCCGATGTTGAAGGTCATCTGGGTCAGGACGAGCAATCGGACGGTGGGGGTGGCCCGCCCTAGATCGACGAAAAACGACCACCGCCATCGCGTCGGCGACCTGTCGGTCCCCGTGCTCATGTACTCGAACTCATGTAACGCGCCCTCCTGCATCGACTTTCTCGACGACGCTACCGGTCGACCTCACCCGACCCGATGCGGCTGCGGCGAGCGAGACAGCGAGAACGGCGAGGGCCATCAACGAGGCCAGCGGAGCTGCCGCTACCCACGGTGCTCGCTCGACCGCTGCGACTCCGTCGGACAGAATCAACCCCCAGTCCGCTGCGGGCGGTTGCGGTCCGAGACCGAGGAATCCGAGTGCAGCCAACGCCAGAGCGACACCGGGAAGCCGAATCATGGCGTGCCGCAGCACCACCGGAACCACGGTGGGCACGACAGCCCCGAGCAGAATGCGGGTCTCGCCGGCACCGAGCGTCGGCAGAATGGAGATGTAGGGCCGAGCCCGGGTTTCCTCGACGAGCGCAGCGGTGTGCGCCGCGAGCGGTGCCCACGTGACGATCAGGACCGCGACGGCAGCACCTCCTGCGCTCGGCCCCCAGATCGCCGCGATCAGAATTCCGGTGACCACCGGCGGTGCCGCGTTGGTCACCTCCACCAGGCCCCTCGACGCGCGCGGAACCAGACCCAACAGAACTCCGACCACCAGCGCCGCGAGCGTGACGGCAAGGGAGAGGCCGATGGACCGTAGTGCACCATCGGCGACCCGGGCCAGTAGATCTCGTCCGGACGCGTCCGTACCGAATGGGTAGGCAAGGGATGGAGCCGCGAACTTCTCCCTCGTCGTTGACTGCCCATCGCGCGGAAGACCCACGATCACCATGATCCCGAGGGCGGAAGCCGCCACGATCGGCACGAGCCAGCGTCGCGGAGACGGGTGGAAGACGCCGGACGGGATGGGCATTGCCTTCTCGTGCACTGCGCTGCCGAGAAGCAATCGCCGGGCAAGTTCCGCGACGATTCCGAGCGCAGCGCTGACGGCCAACAGCAGCAGAATGTCGATCTGCAGGGCAGGTAGGTCCTGAGACTGCGCATCGCCCAGGGTGGCACGGCCCAATCCCGGTATGGCGAAGACCTTTTCGACGGCCACCGCACCGCCCGTCATCGCGACCATGACAAGACCGATCTGCGACGCAATACTCGGAAGTGCACGGCGCAGTACTGCGCAGGCGATCTCCGATCGGGAGAATCCGGCGACCGTCCACGTGGTCACCCATCTCTCGGTGAAGGTGACGGCGATCGCGTCCGCGAGCAATCGGCCGATCAGCCCTCCCGCCGGGAGTCCGAGGGCGAGCGCAGGCAGCACCGCGTACTCGGGACCGTTCCAGCCGTACGCCGGAAAGGACAGCCAGACGGCTCCGAGCACGACGAGTGCCGACGCGAGCAAGAACTCCGGTAGCGATGTCAACGCTGCGGCGACGCCGCCCCCGGTGCGTCTCGGGCTGCCGCGCAAACCTGCTCGCACACTGGGCAACACGACGACAGCCGCCGTCACGACTGCAACCACCATCGCAAAGACCACGAGTGTGAGCGAGACCGTCAAGGCATCGAGTGCCCCCGGCAGAACGGGTTCACCTGTGTTCCAGGACGTTCCGGGATTGCCCGACGCGATGCCGGTGAGCCAGTCCCAGAACATCCGCAGCGGTCCGGAGTCGAGGCCGAGGTCGCGGCGAATGGCGGCGAGGGCCTCCGGTGTTGCCTCCTGCTCTGCCGAGCGAGCCCGCAGAATGCTCAGTGCCGGATCGCGATCGGATAGCCAGGGCAGCATCCCGACGACGAGAACGACTCCGATGACCGCAACGAGGCGCGAGGCAGTGGTGCGCACTTCCTACTCGAAGGTGGTCTGGTTGGTGATGAGGGTGCGTTCTCGTGGATCGCGGGCAACGCCGGTGATTCCCTCGGTTTCGCCCTGGATGACGCGTTCGTGCAGCATCGGTACCGCCGCATCCTTCTCCAGGATCAGCTTCTCGGCCTCGAGAACGGCGGCGCGGCGCTCGTCACCCGGCTCGGTGGCGGAGGCATCTCCCAGGGCCGCATCCACCTGGGGGTCGCAGAACTGGGAGATGTTGAACGAGCCCTCGCACGCGAAATCGGAGTACATGTAGGCCGCCGGGTCACCGGAGTCGAGCACCGTGGCGCGGGAGAGGATGAACGCATCGAATGCGCCACTGAGAGCGTCTGTTTCGATGAACTGGTACTCGCGTACCACCTGGTTCACGACGAATCCCTTCGCCTCGAGTTCCTGTTGCAACAGCACGGCGACCTCGGGAAGTTCGGCGCGGTCGGTGAACGTGGCGAGGGTGATCGTCTTACCTGTGGCGTCGCCCGCCGGGGTCTCGGTGCGCGTGGGACGGTCCGCGGCCCACGGGAGCGCCGGTCCGAGCAATCCGTTCGCGGCGTCGGCGCGACCCTCGTAGACCTGCTCGACCAGACGATCCTTGTCCACCGATTCCCTTGCGGCGGCGCGCATGGCCGGGTCTGCGAACACTCCGGAAGCGGTGTTCAGGTAGAGGGTGTTGGTACGCGGCATGGGGACCTCGTGCACCAGCTCTCGGTCGATGTTGGCGGCCTGCGACACCGGAATCGCCTCCACCACATCGGCCGTCCCGTTGCGAAGCGCAGCGGCGCGGGCGGTGCCGTCGGGCACGAAATCGACGTCGATGCCGGAGAGTTTCGCAGGCTCTCCCCAATAGTTCTCGTTGCGATCGAGAGTGGCACTCGACGTGCCGTCCACGGCAGTCAACACGAACGGCCCGGTGCCGGTGCCGACGGGATTGCTTCCACCGGACGAATAGGCCACGGGGGCGAGGATTGCCAACTGAGGGCTCGAGAGTCGCTGCGGGACCAGCGGATCGATGACCTCGGTGGTCACCGATACGGTGTCGTCGTCGGAGGCAGTGGCCGTCAGCTCGACGCCGTCGAGGATGCGCGGCTTCGGCGCGGCCGTCGTGGCAGCGGTCAGAGCGGTGACGACGGCGGCGGCATCGAGAGGCTCCCCGTTGTGGAAGGTCACGTCGGGTCGGAGGTCGAAACTCCAGGTGCGTTCGTCGACACGATTCCACGCTGTCGCCAGCGCCGGCTGAGCGTCACCCAGGTCGTCGAGGGAAATCAAGGTCTCGGCTGTCGACCAGCGTGAGAGTTTGAAGGCGTCGTCGCTGAACTGCGAGAGCCCCGAGCGCGGTGGCTGCAGCATCGCCACGCGCGCGCGGTTCTCGGCATCCCCAGACGCGGACCCGGATGCGAAACAACCGGTGAGCGTGAGTGCACCGACGGCTACGAGCGCGCCGATGCGAAATATGTTGTTGGTCAAGGGATCTCCTGTGTAGTCATGCAAGCCGGGGTACGGCGTCTATCAGGTCTCGGGTGCACGAGTGCTGGGGTTCGGTCAGAATGTCTCGCACGCAGCCGGTTTCGACGATCCGGCCGTCGTGCATCACCGATATGTCGTTGCAGAGCCGAGCAACTGCCGACAGATCGTGGCTGACGATCAGCAATGCGCTCGGCAGACCAGCCAACACTGCGAGGACCTGCTCGCGCAGATCGGGGTCCAGTCCGCTGACCGGCTCGTCCGCCAGCAAGTACTGCGGTTCGCATGCCACCGCACGAGCGATCGCAACGCGTTGATTCTGACCACCGGACAGTTCCGTCGGTCGGCGCTGCAGAGAGCGCTCGTCCAGTCCGACGGCAGCGAGTGCCGCGCCTGCCTTGGTTCGATGATCGCCGTCGACCCCGAGAAGTCGCAGCGGTGTCGCCACCAGATCCAGAACACTCCGTCGTGGGTCGAGGCTGGTCGCCGGATCCTGGGGCACATATTGCACACGCTGCCGAAACCATCGGAGTGAGCGAGCCGAACCGGGACGTACTGTGCGTCCCTCCAGTTCGACGGAACCCGTCTCGGGCGAGTCCACCGCCAACAGCGTGCGCAGCAATGTTGTTTTGCCCGAACCGGATTCGCCGATCACGGCGACACGACCGGCCGGCGACAGGGTGAACGAGACTGCGTCCAGCGCGGTGCGTGACGATCCGTGACAGTCGAAGCGCCGGGTGACCTCGGTCGCCACCAATCCTGGCGTCATGGCGTCACCAACTGACGGTAAGGATCTGCAGCCCTGGCTACGTCGAGCATGTGCCGCACCCGATCCGATGCCGGGTTCTCGAGTACTGCTGCGGTGGAACCGGATTCGATGATGGTGCCGGAGTCCACGATCACGAGGTGATCGCAGAGCTGTGCGGCCACGGCGATGTCATGGGTGATGAACAGCAGCGACGCCGCCTCCCGGAGCGCGTCGACCACTCGCGCCTGGCTGACCACATCGAGGGCCGTCGTCGGCTCGTCGGCAATCACCAGCGAGGTCTCCCGCGCCAATGCCAGTGCGATACACACACGTTGGCGCTGACCGCCGGACAGCTCGAGCGGATGCGAGGCCAGGATGCGCCTCCCATCACGCAGACCCACACGTTCGAGCAGCGCGGCCGCGTCGGGTGCTCGCAATTGCCTACCGACGGTGACCATGGGATTGAGGGCGGTGGACGAATCCTGAAACACCATCGCGGGGCGAGCGGTGCGCGGTCGCCGGGGCGTAGGAACTCCGGCAACGTCATGGCCGCCGACGAGGATTCGGCCGGTACAGGTGATGCCCGGTGGCAGCTGCCCGACGAGGGCCGACGCGATCAGGGACTTGCCCGAGCCCGACGCCCCCAGCAGGCCGAGACGGCGGCCGGCTGGAATCTCGAACGACACACGATCGACGATGCGGGTGCGCCCGGCGTCGATGCAGAGGCCATCGACGACGAGCACGGGATCTCCTGAACGATAGAACTGGGAACGACTTCGACAATCGTTGTCGATAGACGACTTTAGGGGAGTCGAAGTTCGAACACAAACCCGCTAACTCGGCAACGCGAGCCGTTGGCTCGTCGGGGCTGTTCGGCTGGAGGTCAGTTCGCTGGTGACTAACGCTGGCGGTGGTCGACAACATGAGCTCGACGACCGCAGGCAGCGGAGTCGTCACACACCGGGCTGTGCGAGGTATGCCTCTGTGATCGATGCCAAGACACCCGGAAAGCGCTCGTCGAGTTCATGCAGTCGAAGAGTTGTCCATTTTCGCCGGCCTTCCTCGCGTTGATGGATCACCCCGGCCTCCCGTAGTACTCGGAAATGATGAGTCAGGGTGGATGGTGCGACGTCGACATCGAATGTGCCGCAGGGCCTTTCGATGTCTCGAATGAGCGTCAAGACAATACTCATCCGAGTCGGATCGGCGAGCGCATGTAGGACCTCGAGAAGATCGATTTCGTCGGCACCGGGGTGGTGGAGAGCGGCGCGCTGCCGAGTCCGCATGTCGAGCCTCTTTCGATGAGTGGAGCCAACCGTTCGACATCCATCGTACTTGGAGGTAGCGTCTCCAATCATTCGATATACGTCGAACATAGTAGGAGTCGATATGGGCAGGTCACGCGCTGCAGTTCCCAGCTTCGAGTCGTCGGGTGGAATGTCACGTCAGGAGGCGCCACCGTCGGGCGCACACCCATTGCGGTGGGTGATGTTGCCGGTCGTCCTGGTCGCAATGTTCATGGCGCAGTTCGATCTCTATGTGGTCAATGTCGGCCTTCCGGTACTTCAGCGCGAACTCGGTGCGTCCGAGGCGGGGCTGGAGTTGATCGTCGGCGGCTACGCGTTCACTTATGCAGCGGGACTCATCACAGGAGGCCGTATCGGCGATCAGTTCGGTCATCGACGCGCGTTCCTCGTCGGCATGGTCCTGTTCGGTCTTGCGTCACTACTCTGCGGGCTTGCCGCCACCTCGACGCAGCTCGTCGCATTCCGGTTGATTCATGGATTGACCGCAGCGCTGCTGGTTCCGCAAGTACTGGCATTGATCACACGCGCGTTTCCACCGGCCGAACGCACGAACGCACTGTCCTGGTTCGGCGTCACCATGGGGGTCGGAGCCGTCGCCGGTCAAGTTCTCGGTGGGGTACTACTCAATTTCGATGTACTCGGATTGGGTTGGCGCACAATTTTTTTGATCAATGTGCCCATTGCCTTGGCGACCGCGGTACTGGGTCTGCGTTCGCTGCCCCGACACGACCGCACCGAACCGGCGTCATTCGACCTCATCGGGGCCGTCGGGATCACCACTGCACTCGGACTCGTTCTGGTCCCGTTGGTTCTGGGTCGTGGCGAGGGCTGGGCTCCCTGGACCTGGATCTGCCTTGCCCTGTCGATACCGACGTTGGTGCTGACGCTGTTTCGCGAACGGACGCTCGAACGACGCGGTGGGCGGCCGATCGTTCCGCTCGCACTGTTCTCTCGTGCCGCGTTCACTGTGGGTTTGGGGGCCTCGGTTGCGTTGTTCGCTGCGTTCTTCAGCGAGGTGTTCACTCTGACGCTGGTCTTGCAGAACGGACTAGGCCTGACACCACTGTGGGCAGGACTGATGTTCGCCCCATTGGGCATCGCCTTCGCGGTAGCGTCGATCTGCGCGAAGGGAGCGATCGCCCGACGCGGACCTGCGGTGATCGCCTTCGGAGCGGGGCTTGCGGTGATCGGGTTTTTCACCCTTACTGTCATTTCACTCTGTGCTGGAACAGATTTGGCTGCCTGGATGTTGACAGGGCCCATGATCGCAATCGGTCTGGGCAACGGTACGGCGGTACCGGCACTGATCGGCACAGTGCTGGCCAAGATCGACCCGCTCCACGCAGGTGCCGCGGCGGGCGTCCTGACCACTGCTCAACAGTTCTCCAGCGCGATGGGAATCGCTGCGATCGGGGCGGTGTTCTTCACGGCGCTCGGTTCCTCGGCCAATGCCGATACTGCAAGCTACGCACATGCATTGGCTGTGGCCTCACTCTGTGGCGGAGTATCTGCAGCAGTCGGGACCGCATTGGCGGCGAAGCTGGCATCTCTACACCGTCCGCACAGAGCTCCGTAACCGGGTCATCTGCAATTCCTGCTCCACTTCGACTTCGGATACCTCGATTCCCGCGCTCGACGCCGTGGAGTGGAGCAGGAGGTGCGGCGTTCCCCCGACGAACTCGCGGTTCACACCACTTAGGCTGGCTGGATGGGCAAGGTGAGGGACGCGCAGCGATCCGCGGTGTACGACGCGGAGCAGTTGGTGCGCACCATGTTCGATCGCGCCGAGGAGCGCGGCATTCGCGTCGTGGAGGTGCTGGGCTCTCAGCTCACGCTGCCGATCGAGCGGAAGTTCGCCTCCGTCGAATCGGTGCAGACGTATGTCGACGCGGTTCTGGCGCTGAGCTGGGTGACGGCCACGTGGCCCGACGCCGGCCGCGTGATCACCGTCCGAGCCCGGTCGGGCTCGGGTGCCGCGCACTACGAACCGGACACGGCCACCATTGCCGTTCCCCTGCATCGCGGCAACAGAGCGTGGGCGCTGCGGGAACTGGTGGTGCTGCACGAGCTCGCGCACCACTTCGCAGAGGAGAACGAGCAGCAACACGGAGGTGCATTCGTCGACCGCTACGTCACCCTCGTCGGTGAGATCATCGGCTCCGAGGCCGGGTTCGTGCTGCGGGCGATGATGGCCGAGAACGGCGTCCGCATCGGCTAGGCGTATTCGGGTGCATCATGGGAGACGCAGCCCACACGACGAGGAGACCTACATGACCGTCAAGATCGGTGTTCAGCTTCAGCCCCAGCACGCCCCCGATTACCAGTTGATCCGCGACGCGGTGTTGCGGTCGGAGGACGCGGGCGTCGACATCGTTTTCAACTGGGATCACTTCTACCCGCTGTACGGCGATCTCGACGGCGCTCATTTCGAGTGCTGGACGATGCTGGGTGCCTGGGCCGAGCAGACGTCGAACGTCGAGATCGGTGCCCTGGTCACCGGCGGTGGCTACCGCAACCCGGACCTGCTCGCCGACATGGCGCGGACCGTCGACCACATCAGCGGCGGCCGCTTGATCCTCGGCATCGGTGCCGGCTGGAACGAGAAGGACTACGACAACTTCGGCTACGAGTTCGGCACGGCCGGTTCGCGGCTGGCGCTGCTGAAGGAAAGTCTCGCCAGAATCCGACACCGACTGGACGTCGGCAACCCGGCGCCCACCCGCGACATCCCGATCCTCATCGGCGGCGGCGGTGAGAAGAAGACGCTGAAGATGGTGGCCGAGTACGCGCACATCTGGCACAGCTTCGCGGACCTCGAGGCGTTGAAGCGCAAGTCGGAGATCCTCGCCGAGCACGGCACGACCGTCGGGCGCGACGTCTCGGGCATCACTCGATCGGTCTCGTGGCCGGGCGCGGACACCGCTCAGGACTTCGTCGACGCCGGAGCAACGCTGTTCACCGTGGGTACCGGAGGCCCCGAATACGACCTCACAGAGCTCGGCGATGCCATCGCGTGGCGGGACTCGCACAAGTAGAGACACGTCACTGCAGTTCGTTGAGCGAAACCCTTGCGCGACGCCCGTTTGGGTGAGTGGGCCCTGGTCCGCTTAGGGTTTTGTCCATGGTTGCCGTACGCGCTTCACGCGCGCTCGTGGTTCTCGTTCTCGGACTGTTGATGGCTCTCACGCTCGCCGCGTGTGGCACGTCCTCCTCCGATGATCAGGCGGCTGCAGGTCCGACCGACCTGTGTGCCCCTCCCGGTGTCGACAGTGCGTCGTCGACGCCGACGAACTTCGACGCCGCGGCCGCTGCCGCGACGGAGGACAAGTACACGACAGCGAACGTCACCCCGCTGGACCGGATCGACACGGGATCCCTCGGATTGGCGACGCCAGGCGTCCTCACCGTCGGCACATTGTCCGACGCCCCGCCCAGCATCTGCTTGGACTCGGCCGGCGAGTACACCGGCTACGACAACGAACTGCTGAAGGCCGTCGCTGCGAAGCTCGGCCTGCAGATCAACTTCTCGGGCACCGAGTTCTCGGGCCTGCTCGCGCAGGTGGCCGGCCGCCGCTTCGACGTCGGGTCGTCCTCGATCACGACAACGGACGAGCGCCGGAACACCGTCGGGTTCACCAACGGCTACGACTTCGGCTACTTCTCCCTCGTTGCGAAGGCCGGCGGCCCGATCACCAAGTTCGAGGACCTCAACCCGGGCACCAGGATCGGCGTGGTGCAGGGCACCGTGCAGGACGATTACGTGGTGAACACGCTCGGCCTCGATCCGGTGAAGTTCCCCGATTACAACACCGCCTACGCCAATCTCAAGACCGGCCAGATCGACGCATGGGTCGCCCCGTCACAGCAGGCGGAGGGCTTGGTCAAGCCCGAGGACGGCACCGCGATCACGCAGAACACGTTCTCGCTGAACAACTTCGTCGGCTGGGCCGTCGCCCGCGACAATCAACCGCTGATCGACGCCCTGAACTCCGGGCTCGACGCGGTGATCGCCGACGGTACCTGGGCCACCCTCTACTCCGACTGGGTCCCGCGCGAATTGCCCGACGGCTTCAAGCCCGGTAGCAAGGCCGCCCCACAGCCGGAGCTACCCGACTTCGCGGCCATCGCAGCTCAGAACGATGCGAACGCTCCCGAAGCCGTTGCCGTGCAACCCAAATCCACGCTGGCGCAGCTGGGGGATACGTTCTTCGATTGGTCGCTGTACAAGTCGGCCATCCCCGACCTGTTCAAGGTCGGTCTGCCGAACACGCTGATTCTGGCGTTGGCGTCGGGCATCATCGGTACGGCCCTGGGCATGCTGCTGGCCTTGGCGGGCCTCTCGCGCACGCGTTGGCTGCGCTGGCCTGCACGGGTCTACACCGACATCTTCCGCGGACTGCCCGCGGTGGTCATCATTCTGATCATCGGACTCGGTATCGGACCGGTGGTGCAGGGTCTGACGGGCGGCAACCCGTATTGGCTCGGCGCAGCGGCACTGTCTCTGCTCGCCGCGGCATACATCGGCGAAATCTTCCGATCCGGTATCCAGAGCGTCGAGGCCGGTCAGATGGAAGCCGCACGGGCACTGGGGTTCAGCCGTCGTCGTTCGATGAACCTCGTCGTCGTCCCGCAGGGTGTCAGACGCGTCCTGCCGGCTCTGATGAATCAGTTCATCTCGCTGATCAAGGACTCGTCGCTGATCTACTTCCTCGGGTTGCTCGCCACCCAGCGTGAGCTGTTCGCCGTCGGTCGAGATCTCAACGCGCAGACCGGAAACCTGTCTCCGCTCGTCGCGGCCGGATTGTTCTACCTGGTGCTGACCGTGCCGCTCACCCATCTCGTGAACTACATCGACAAGCGATTGCGCACCGGTAAGGCCGAGCAGACGCTCGATCCGGTGGAGCAGGCCGTCGTCGTGGAAAGAGGCTGACATGACTTCTGTTTCGCTCGTAGGCAAAGACATTCACCTGTCGTTCGGCACCAACAAGGTGCTGCGCGGGGTGAGCATCGACGTCCCGGCCGGCACGACCACGACGGTCATCGGCCCGTCCGGGTCGGGCAAATCCACGCTGCTGCGTGCCCTCAACCGACTGCACGAGCCCGAGCAGGGTGACATCCTGCTCGACGGCACATCGGTACTGAAGGACAACCCGGACGAGCTGCGTCAACGCATCGGCATGGTGTTCCAGCAGTTCAATCTGTTCCCGCACAAGACCGTTGCCGACAACATCGCGCTCGGCCCACGAAAGCTGCTCGGCCTGTCCAAGGAAGCCGCTCGTGCGGCGGCAATGGATCAGCTCGAACTGGTGGGGCTGACCGACAAGGCGGACTCGCGTCCTGGCAATCTCTCCGGCGGCCAGCAGCAGCGCGTTGCCATCGCCCGCGCTCTGGCGATGAAGCCGGAGGTGATGTTCTTCGACGAGGCCACCTCTGCGCTCGATCCCGAGTTGGTCAAAGGCGTGCTGGCGCTGATGGCCGACCTCGCGAAGGGCGGAATGACCATGGTGGTGGTGACCCACGAGATGGGGTTCGCACGATCGGTGTCCAACAGAGTGCTGTTCATGGATCACGGCAGCGCCGTCGAAACCGGAACGCCGGAGCAGCTGTTCGACGATCCGCACACCGACCGACTGAAGACGTTCCTCTCGCAGGTGCTGTAGCACCGGGCCTCAGCTGGGCACCCGGTACACACGCCAGTCCGGCTGGTCGGCACCGTCGTTCGGAACTTCGAGCACGAGTGGATACAGATCGGCGCCGTTGTCGTAGACCGTCGGATATCGCCGGTTGACGGCGTCGGACACTCCGCGGCCCTCGTTGGGCACCGTCAGCAGATACTGCACGCCGGCGGATGCCGGGTCGTTCAGGATCTTGGTGAAGTCCAGATCGGACGGAACCACGAACCGCTTCGGGTGTTCCGACGCTGCGACGACGGCGAACCCGTAGACGGTGTCGACGAGGATCGACCCCTCGGGGAGGTCCTGGCTGTCGAGGTAGGACGCCAGTCGACGTTCGGTGGAGAAGGAATCGATGACACGACGTGCCGCCATCGCCTCGGCGTCGTCGGCCGGAGGATCGTCGTCGAAGAGACTGCCGAGGGCGTACTGCTGGCTGGACAACGACGGCTGCAGCATCGCCCATCCCGTCACCGGAAGAGCGAGTGCACAGAGCACTACGACGGCAGTCGCGGCCGCCGGACGCAGTGCCGGAAGTGGCGGGCGGTACTTCCGGAATGCGCCCGCTCGCCGCGTCGACTGGTCTCCGGCAGCCGGAAACAGTTGCACCACAACAACGGCGGCCAGTGGAATCGTGCAGATGAAGAATCTCAGGAAACCGAACGTCGAGCCGGTGATGTAGCTCGCGGCCTGGAACCCGAGCACCCCGCCGAAAAGCAATGGTGCCACCACGAATTCGAGGTCTCGTCGACGCAGCGCAAGCACCGCGACGAGCGGTAGCGTCACCAGTAACGTCGGCCCCAGCACGACGACGGCACCGAGCGAGAACATCGCGGTGCCGATCAGGTCGCCGCTGGACCCGCCGGACTGCGTGAGAATCGCGGCGTTTCCGTAACTGGAGGACAGCTGGGCGAGCGCCTCACCGGTGATCAGCCAGCTCGTGGTGACCCACACCAGAAACACTGCCGTGCCGGGCCCGGCGACGAGTACTGCGTCCAGAATTGCTCTGCGCCGCATGCTTTTCCAGTGCGGTCGGCCGCGCCGAAGCACGGTGACGACTGACACCAGCACCGCGGCCAGAGTTATCGGGACGACGCCCTCGTACCGGGCGAGGAAGGCGAGAGCCAACGCGATGCCTGCCAGGAGGAGATCGTGAACGTCGTCGGTGTTCACCCATCGAATCAACCGTCGTACGGCCCAGCAGAGGAAGAACAGGAAGCCTGCCTCGCTCATGCCGTTGGCGCCGTAGAAGACGATCATCGGGTTGATCGCGAAGACGACGGTGATCAGGAGGCGGTATCGGCCGGCGAGTCCGCGGTCTCGGCAGATGCCGTGAATCATCACCACGGCACCGGCCATGAACACCGCCGACACCGCGATGCCCGAGATATTCCACCGGGTGATCGCCGGCCACCAGGATGCGAAGGCGACCATCGGCAACTGCGCGAGGGCCGTCAACGGCGTGAAGATGAAGCCGATGGCCGACACGTGCGGATCGCGGCTGAGCAGCACCGCCTGCGCGGCCGAGGTTCGCGACAGTGCGTCGCCGAGCAGGTAGCCGAAACGCATGCTCAGTGTGAGCCCCACCGCCAGGTAGGCCGCCAGCGAGCTTCCGAACACGATCCACGGAGTGCGCCGATTCACGTGTTCTGCTCTTCGCCGACCGACGGCTCCGGAGCGGGGCCGGACAGGCCGTGGAACGTCTTCTCCCAGTACGACGGATTGCGAACCAGCTGCCAACAGCCTTTGATGGACGCCACGCTCATCATCACCCAGTACAGGGGCATCGTCAGGCTGGGGACCAGTAGGTACGCGTTGTCGCTCTCTCGGCTCGCGATCAGATACATGTACACCGTGGCGATGTTGCCCACCACCAGCGACAGCAACGAGAAGTAGTAGATGTACGGCGGAAAGAGCTCGGCAACCAACGCGGGCTGGCCGAGAATCCATGCCGCCGTGGTGAACCAGAAGGCCATGTTGATGCACGCGGTGATCGGAGTTCCCGCGAGCAACAACGTGAAGCGGTAGGTGCCGACCGGTCCGAGGGCACGAACCGTCTCGACCGGTCTGCGCATGTGCACCAACCACGTCTGCAGATAACCCTTGTACCAACGGGATCGCTGGCGGACCCAGTTGATCGGATCACTGTTGGCCTCTTCGAGGGTCGTGGAGTCCAACACCGCCGTCGAGTACCCCGAGGCCGCGATGCGGACACCGAGGTCGGCATCCTCGGTGACGTTGAAGCCGTCCCAGGCACCCACTTCGTCGATGACATCGCGCCGAAGATGATTGGAGGTTCCGCCGAGGGGGATCGGCGAGGTGCTGGCCATCAGGCCCGGCAACAGGTAACCGAACCACAGCGCGTAGTCCGCGGTGAACCAGCCGGTCAACAGATTCTGAGAACCGTTGTGGAACGCCAACTTCGCTTGCACACATGCCACGGTGTCAGGCAGCCGCTCGAAAGCAGCGACAACGCGACGCAGTTGCAGTTTCTCGGGCAGATCCTCGGCATCGAAGATCGTCACGATCGTCCCGGTCGCGAAATGCAATCCGTAGTTGCAGGCCTTCGGCTTGGTGCGAGGATCGCCCGCGGGCACCAGGACCACGTCCACAAGATCGCTGACGCCGCTGCGCGCGGCCGCCTCGATGGTCACCTCGTCGTCCTCCTCGAGCAGCAACAGAACCTGCAGCTTCTCGGCGGGATAGTCGAGCCCGGTCATCGCCGCGATGAGGTCACCCACCACCTCCGGCTCGTCGTACGCCGGAACCAGAATGGTGTAGTACGGCAACCGATCATCGGGAACGGCCCGAGCCTCCGTGTCGGTCACCGTGACGATCGCCGACGCGTCCAGACCACGGGAGAACAACAACAGGCGGTCGATCATCGCCAGCAGATACCCGATGGTGCAGACAACCGTGACCGCGAGCAGGGTCCCGACCGGGGCGATCACTCCACAGGCCAGCAGCAGCACCGCAGCCGCAATTGCCGTGTACTTCTGCCAGGGAACGAAGGCAATTGCTGCCGACGCCAACGGATTTCGATCGGCCAAGCCATTGATCGCGTCGTCGAGCGCAATTGCTCGGAACTCCTCGGTTTCCGTTCCGACGCGCGGGGGAGTAGGCCGTTCCCCCATGGGCGCCGCGGTCATCGCGGCGCACCGTTCACCAGGGCCCACTGCTGGCGAACGAGCCCGGTACCGAAGGTCGTCAACAACTCACGGTCCTTGTATTCCGGATCGTCGTCGATGGAGATGGCGTTGCCCCGCAGGAAGGTGCCGATCGTCGTGCCGAGGTTCGACGCCATCGACGGCATCGGTTGCGGGAACGCCGCATCGAGGTCGTGATTGTCGACGCTGATGACGGTCACGCGTTGCATCACATCGCCTCGCTGCCAATGAAACACGAGCTTCGTCCACGTGAGCAGTAACGCGTCGCTGACCGACGTGTACAGAGAACCCGTCACTCCGCGACCGAGATCGATGGTCAGCGGCTTGCTCGTGCGCGTGTTGGACAGGCGGTACAACGTGCTCTCCGGATACACGGCCAGGCTGGCCCGATTCGTGGTCGAGAGCACGTCGACGACCACGGTCCGTGGCCTCGAACGCATGTCCCACGCGGAATTGCCCTCCTCGGCACGCATCGTCTGCCGAGTCAGAGCTGCCCTCGATCCGAAAAATGCACGTACCCAACCGAATTCCTGAATGTCCGTCTGGCCGAACCCGACCGGGGGCGCAAGAGTCGTCGACACGCCGGGTGGTCCCGGCACCGACGCCACCGCCGCGCGGCCGGGTAGCGGAATGATCGACAGGACGGCGGCTGCGACGATGGCGACGACGAGGGAACTCGGCGACCACTTGGCCGTCGGGGAACCGATACGATGCGGCTCTCGCTCGTCGAACCGCCCACGACGGGCGATCACGTAGAAGGCAATTCCGGTGACCGCGGCCGCGCCGACCGTCGGGACGAGCTGCAACCAAACGATGTGGACCTGCGGCCACAGCGCCAACATGATTGCGGCGACTGCGAGTCCGGTCGACACGGTGCATGCGAATCCGAGCCACCCCCGACGACTCGTACGGCCCACGGCAATGGCACCGGCGATGCCCGCCAGAATCACCATCACTGCCGCGTACGCGAATCGGCTTCCGCCGAAGCCGATAGCGACCATCCGGTAGCCCAGCGGGCTCAACGCGAGCAGCAGCACCCACACCGACCAGAACCGACCCACCGGCCGGAGCCCGAACAGCAGAATCGCGCCACCGAAGAAAAAGGCCAGCGCCGCCAGGACGTCCAGGTGCGAGAGTTCGTACTGGTCGGCATACCGGGGCAACCACAGCCCCTTGATCGCGATGGAGCCCAGCAACCCGATGCCGCCGACGATGTTGTCGGTCTGACGATCGTGAATCGGCAGCTCGCCTGTCCGCCGCCGTGCGACACCCTGTGCTGCGACGACGGCAAGCAACGGCAGCACGAAGATGTACGCGGTCACGGCACCGTCGGCTGCCTCGCGTGCCAGCCGAACCCAGGTCGGTAGGAATGCGAGCACGACACTGGTCAGCAGTACCGCCCAGCGCAGAATCAGCAGGTCGTACGGCCGTCGCGAGCGCCACCGAGGCGGTGTGGCCTCCTCCTTCTCCGGTGCCGTGTCCACCGTCATTGCGAGTCGCTGTGCCGGCTCGGCTCGGTCCTCGACCGGCGCGCTCGAAGTGTGACGACCAGAGCGCCCACTCCGGCGACGGCAAGGACCGCCAGACCGACTCCCACGATCAGCACAGTCGTTCGGTCGGAGGGGGCGTCGGACGTGGCAGCAGGCTCGTCGCTACCGGACAGTGCCGCGCTCGACAGTGACATCGGTTCGGTGTTCTGCGCAGCGAACACGATGTCGCCGTCCAGTGCGTACCACCGAGCGGGATCGGCATCGAGCCAGGACAGCATGGCGTCGAATTCGTTCGGCGTCGAGTTCCAGGAGCCGACCAGGACCGCGCTGTCCTGAACCGACGTGACCTGCACCGTCGCGAATGGCCGATCGGTATCGATCGTCAGTTCGGTCGGACCGCCGGCGGAGTCCGGGTTCGCGATCCGGAATGTCGTCTCGTCGATCGAGGACAGCGGAAGCGTCACCGTGTCCGGCAGATCCGACGCCGGTGCGATCACGAGTGCGGGGCCACTACCGTCGAGTGCCTGATCCATCGACACGACCTCCGGCACGAGCGGCAGACTCGACAGACGCTGCAGTCCGGTTGCCATCGTGACCGCTCGGACGACTCCCACATAGGACTCGTCGGCGAGCGCGATCTCGAACTTCGGCATCAGCGCCTGCGGCATCGATCGCATTCCCAGCGGGGCCGGCGTCGAGGAATCGGACGACCGCACCAGACTCGAACCATCCACGGTCACACTCGTATCGGCCGCAGCGGAGCAACCACCGCTGCCGGTGGTCAGCGGATGGTCGACGGCAATGTCGAGTGTCTCGACGCGGGACAGTGCCGAATCGGGAATGTCGATCCATCGATCGAGCCGACCGGTGTCGTCGGCCTCCCACACTGCGAGCGGTGAACCGTTCACCGTGGCCCGCACCGATCCTGCGCCCGGCGTGTAGCTGCCGATCAGGTGCACGGACATGTTCGATGCAGACCGGCCGAGCCGCGTCTGATCGATCGCGATGGATGCGGTCGCTGTGGCACCGCCCGAACCGGTCACCGTGCCGATCCCGAGATCGTCGAGCGTGATCGATTCTGGTGCCAGTTGCGCCTTCGGGGCGGATGGTCCTGCCAGAGCAGAGGTGGCCACTGCAATCTCGGAAAGATCGCTGGTGATCAGGCGGGCCTGATCGCTCAGATCCGACCCGGTACCGGTGAGGTACATGCGCGGCGGGGCCTGCTCGAGAGGATAGATCAGCTCGGCACCGGCGTCGGAGTTCTTCGCCAGGACCACCGACCTCTCGAGCGGACCGTCCGGCGCAGCTCCTTGCAGCTCGTTGTCCGGCCGCACTACGACCTGAACCGGCTGCGATCCGTAGCGATGGACTATCGATGTCGCCACAACTGTTGCTGCGGTGATCATGTCGCGATCCGGATCGGACGGAACGAACACCGTGAGCTTGCGCAGCAGGGCAGGCAGAAATTCCGCGACAGTGCCCGGCACAGCGAATTGCCCTGCGTAGTCGACGGACGCGTCGATGAGCCGGACCGCGTCCGAAGCCGGATCCGGGCAGTACCGATCGTCGGGGATCAAGGAGGGGATCAGGTCGAGCGCGATCACCCCGTCGACCGTCTGTGCTGCGGCGAGAGGAATCGATACCGGGGTTGTCGGTGCCGCGTTGTCGAGGGTGATGCGGGCGATCGGCCGGCCGGCCGATTCGACGTCGACCCATCCACGGTCGAGCCAGGCCGGTGTGGTCAGCACACCGCTGAGGGTCGACGGCACCGAGCCCACGGGGGACGGCACTGTCAGCCGAGTGCGCTCTCCGGTCGGATCGACGGTGGTGGATCGCCCCAGGCCCAATTCGGCGAACGTGAATCGGTTGGCTTCCTGATCGGCCGGTTGCGCCGACGCCACCGCGACCGGAATCAGCAGAGGAATCACGGTGAGAACTATTGCGGAAGCAACGCGAACGATTCGCATAGGAATTGGTCCAGCTTTCGATGAAAGAAACGTAAAGACCATGAGGGTATCGCGCATTATCGTTTTCGGACGCCCCGGAGGATAAATGATTCGGTATCCCTGCGTCTCGATTACCTGCGAGAAACCGACTGGGAGACATGATAATTGACGAGTATCAGCGATTTCGTCCACTCGATCCGAATGAGACGCACTCGACCCGAAAGATCCAGGGGAGGCGGTAATCGTCACCGGCGGCGCGCCTTTGCCGACAGTCGGCGAATTCGTAATTCGGTAGCAGCCGTCTAACATTACGCCGATGCGGATCGTCTCGATGCTTTCACGGTGCGCACTCGGCACCGCAATGGTGCTGTCGCTCATGCTGAGTGCCGACGCGGCCGACGTCGCAGCAGCCCCCGACCCCGGTGCCAGAGTCACCGCGAGCGCCGACGGTCTCGCACTCGACGGGAATCCCTGGTGGCCGACCGGATTCAACGCCTACCAGCTTGCGACCGATTGGTCGGTCAACGCGGGCTGCGGAGCGATGGTCGACCTGGACGGCTACTTCAGCGCATTGCCTCCGCATTCCCTGACGCGATTCGACGCATTCCAGGCCCTGGCAATCAACCGATTCACCGGCACTCTCGACTTTCGTCCCATGGACGCGGTCTTCGCTGCGGCCGAGGCACACGGTCAGCTGCTCGTACCCGTTCTCTCGCCTCAGGACGGGGCCTGTGAAGGAAACGTGTTCAAAGGCAAGCAGTGGTACGTCGACGGTTGGACGACGCCACCTACCGTCCCCGGCACAACCGCCGTGACCAGCTTCCAGCAATGGATGCTCACCGCCGTGAATCGGTGGAAGGATTCACCCGCGCTGGCGGCCTGGGAACTGGTCGGTGAGCCGGAGACCAGCTCGTGCACCGACGCGGCATGCTCCTGGACCACCCGAACCTGCACCGCCGACGCAGCCCAGGTTCTGCGATCCTTCTTCGACACCGCGGGGCAGCAGGTGCGCTCGGTCGATGCCCGCACACTGATCACCGCCGGTCTCACCGGCGGCGGGCAGTGCGGAAGCCAAGGTGACGAGTACGAGTACCTCGCCCAGTCGCCCTTCGTCGATGTGTTGCAGTATCACGATTACGGTGCCGACGGCGTGCCGTTGCCCGGAGATCAGTGGAACGGGTTGCAGCGGCGCATCACTCAGACCGACTCGGTCGGCAAGCCGCTGTTGGTGGGCGAGATCGGCCAACTTGCCGGTTCGTGTGGCGAGACCGGAGCTCGCGCAACCAGTATCGCCACCAAGATCGCCGGTCAACGCGCCGCAGGAACTGCGGGTGCGCTGCTGTGGGCCTTCGTACCGGACCCACGAGCCACCGAGTGCAGCTACGACATCGGCCCGAACGATCCGTTGTGGCAGTCGATCGGGTCTTAGGGCAGCCTCGTTCGCCCCAACTTCACCTGAACGTTCCTTTACTTTCGCTTTTGGGTGACAGCGTGCCGTGACATGAAGCCACTACCCTTGTTCGCCGTTCACGACGGAAGCTCCAAGCGCTCATCATTGACGTGCAAGTACAAGTGCGGTGATGCGTGCTTCCACGAGATTCCCAATACGTCGAAGGGCGAGTACTTCGGCGACATCGTCAAGACCGCGATGTCCCGGCGTGGCGTCATCAAGGGTGGAGCGATGGCAGTGCTCGCCGTTGGCGCGGGCAGTGCTCTGGCCGCGTGTTCCACCGACGAGCCGGCGGCTACCGGCAGTTCCGACACCACGGGCTCCGGCACCCCACCGGTCGATGGCGTGGATTTTGTTGCGGTGGAACCGAACACCGAGGACGCCGTAGTGGTACCCGAGGGTTACGAGCAGGGCATCGTCATCCGCTGGGGTGACGCGGTCGTGGCAGGCGCACCGGCGTTCGACTTCGACAACCAGACGGCCGCCGCGCAGGAGAAGCAGTTCGGCTTCAACAACGACTTCGCCGGTCTACTGGCGATCGAGGGCACTCCGAACGCGCACCTGCTGGTGGTCAACCACGAGTACAGCACCGAGCCCGCGATGTTCAAGGGCTACGACGCCGAGAACCCCACCCGAGAGCAGTTCGACGTCGCCCTTGCCGCACACGGACTTTCGGTGGTGCAGGTGCAGGGCGAGTCGGGCACCGGCAAGCTCACCCCGGCAATGGGGCAGTACAACCGCCGCATCACCGGCACCACCGAATTCGTCGTCACCGGCCCCGCCGCGGGCAGCAACTTCCTCAAGACGAGCGTCGACCCCACCGGCACCAAGGTGTACGGCACGTTCAACAACTGCTCGGGCGGCCTGACACCGTGGGGAACCGTGCTCTCCGGCGAGGAGAACTTCAACCAGTACTTCGGCAACGCCGAGTCGGTCACCGATCCCGTTGTAGCGCAGCGTCTCTCGCGCTACGGAATCGAAGGTGCCGCGAGCGACCGCAAGTGGGAGCGCTTCGACAAGCGCTTCGACCTGGCGCAGGAGCCGAACGAGGTGAACCGCTTCGGGTACATCGTCGAGGTGAATCCCTGGGACCCGCAGTCGACTCCGATCAAGCACACCGCGCTCGGCCGCTTCAAGCACGAGGCCGCGACGATCCACGTCACCGATGACGGCACCGTGGTGGCCTACAGCGGCGACGACGAGCGCTTCGACTACATGTACAAGTTCGTCTCCAGCCGAAAGATGATGCCCGGCACCGGCCAGGCCGCGATGCGCAACAACCTGACGCTGCTCGACGCGGGCACGCTGTACGTCGCCACCCTCACCGGCGATACTCCCGACGAGATCGACGGATCCGGCACCCTGCCGTCCAACGGTGAATTCCGTGGCACCGGTACGTGGATCCCGCTGCTCGAAACCGGCGAGGACGGCCGCGGCACATCCCTCGTCGACGGTATGTCGGCCGAGGAGGTCGCGGTGTTCACCCGTCAGGCAGGCGACAAGGTGGGCGCAACCAAGATGGACCGTCCCGAGGACTTCGAGCCCAACCCGGTGACGGGCAAGGTCTACGTTGCGCTGACGAACAACTCCAACCGCGGCACCGAAGGCAAGGCTGCGGCCGACGAGGCCAACCCCCGCAACACCAACAAGAACGGTCAGGTGCTCGAGCTCGACGACGACCACGCGGGCACGTCCTTCACCTGGAATCTGCTGTTGGTCTGCGGTGACCCCAGCGAGGCCGACACCTACTTCGGCGGCTTCGACAAGAGCCAGGTCAGTCCGATCTCGTGCCCCGACAACCTCGCGTTCGACGCCAAGGGCAACCTGTGGGTCTCCACCGACGGCAATGCCCTCGACTCCAACGACGGCCTGTTCGCCGTCGTGCTCGACGGCGAACGTCGCGGCGAGACTCGGCAGTTCCTGACGGTTCCCGCCGGCGGCGAGACCTGCGGTCCGATCGTCACCGACGAGCGTGTCATGGTGTGTGTGCAGCACCCCGGCGAGAGCGACGACGCCACCGCCGACGCGCCGATTTCGCATTGGCCCGACGGCGGCGACACCCAACCGCGGCCGTCCGTCGTCGCAGTCTGGAAATCGGCTTAGCCGTATCTGTTTCGCCTGAACCGGGGCACTTATAGTCGGCAAAAGTCGGCTGTAAGTGCCTTTCGGCGTTGTTAGGTGTCATCGAATGCCCGGCGGCGATTCTGTCAATTCACAAGGTCTACGACGATGCGCCGAAGATGGTTGACCCGTTGGTAACGGATGTGTAAACCTACGTCGATAGGCCGGTAGCTGGAACTCCATTCGGGCTGTGCGCGCAATGGAGGACGTTTCGGGGCAACGTCGATTTCCTTTCATCGCACGACGGCGTGCCGGTAACTGCTCCCTTATGTGCGCGAAGAGGCGAGTCATTGGAATCCGTTGATTCACTGACGATTCGGGAAGAAGAACTGGATCGGACGTCCATAGAAGACACCCACCCTTTTCCTCTCACCGCCGCCCAACGCGGTTTATGGTTTGCTCAACATTTGTTGAGTAATGTTCCGATCACCATCGCCAATTACCTCGATATTCGCGGTGCCGTCGATCTCGATCTGATGCGTTATGCCTGCCGCCGCACGGCGCGAGAGTTCGGAGTCGGTTCTCTGCGTTTGCTCGAAAAGGACGGAGAACCCCACCAATACATCGACGTCGAGCAAGGCGACGATTCGGAGACAGTGGATTTCCGCCAGGAATCCGATCCGGAGAATGCGGCGCGCGAGTGGATGCGTACCTCGTACGGCACCGCTGTCGATCTGACGAACGGTCGCTTGATCAAGGGCGCGATGCTCCGCATCTCCGACGACCGCACGTTCTGGTACTCCCACGTCCATCACATCGTGCTCGACGGTTACGGCGCCGTTCAGTTCATGCGACGCGTCGCGTCGATCTACACCGACGTCAGCGAGGGCCGCGAGCCCGCACCGTCCCGGGCGGGCTCGCTCGGGGAGGTCTACGCCGCCGAGGCGCAGTATCGGCAGTCCCCCCGCTTCGCCAAGGATCGTCGGTACTGGCAGAGCAAGACGACCGATCTGCCCCCGCCGCCGTCCATCACCGGCGCTCTCGCCCCGCCCGCGGCCAGGGCACACGTGCGCGGCGGGTACCTACCGGAGACGATCGAGCGGGTACTGGACAGCGCCGCGAACCGACTCGACTCCGCCTTCGCTCCGCTCGCCATCGCCGCCGTGGCGACCTTTCTGGCTCGCATGACAGGCACCGACGACGTGGTGCTGAGCCTGCCGGTTGCCGGCCGCACGACGGCCCTGCTGCGACGTTCCGGTGGCATGGTCTCCAACGTGCTGCCCGTCCGGGTACGCATCGGCCCGCAGTGCACGCTGTCGGCGTTGGTCGAAGACGTGCAGTTGGAACTGACCGGTGCGCTGCGACACCAGCGCTATCGAGCCGAGGACATCCGCCGCGATGCAGGCGCAGGCAGTGAGACTCGCGGATTCTTCGGCCCGGCGATCAACATCATGGCTTACGAGACCGAGGTGACGTTCGGCCCGCTCACCGGCGAGTTCAACGTGCTCTCCACCGGACCGGTGGAGGATCTCTCGATCAACATCTACCCGGCGTCGGACGGAACACGCTCCCGTTTGGAGTTCGAGGGCAACCCCAACATCTACGGAGCCGAACAGTTCGCGGACCTGCATCGTCGCTTCCTGACATTGTTCGAGCGCTTCCTCACGGCCGACTCCGACACACCGATTCTCGAACTCGATGTGCTCGACGCCGCCGAGCGATCGACCCTCGTCCCGCTCGTCGGGCCCGATGCAGTTGTGCCCGCGCTCTTTCCGGACCTGCTGCGCCGCGGCGTGGACGCTGCGGCCGACAACATCGCAGTCGAGTTCGGTGCCGAAAAGCTGACCTATCGCGAACTCGACGAACGGGCCAACGCGATCGCACGTGCCCTGATCGCGCGCGGAGCCGGGCCGGGCAGCGGGGTCGCCGTCGCACTACCTCGCGGGATCGCCTCCATCGTCGCGCTGTGGGCCGTCGCTGCGTCCGGTGCCACGTTCGTTCCGATCGATCCCGGCTACCCTCCCGAGCGCATCACCCACATGCTCGTCGACTCCGCGGTAACGATCGGGATCAGTGAACACGCGCTCTCACAGCAGCTTCCGCAGCAAGTGAGCTGGCTCGACCTCGATGACGAAGACTTTCGAGCGGAATGCACGGGCAGATCGGGTGCGCCGATCACCGACGCGCATCGACGCGCGACCCTCCTCGAAGACCACGCCGCGTACATGATCTACACCTCCGGCTCCACCGGCACTCCGAAAGGCGTTCTGGTCACCCACGCCGGCTTGGCGACATTCGCCTCGGACGCCAGACCAGAACTGCGTGTGAATACCTCGTCCCGACTGCTGCGCTTCTCGTCGTCCAGTTTCGACGCGTCCCTGTTCGAGATGATCCAGGCATTCAGTGCGGGAGCAACGATGATCGTCGCTCCGCCCACCGTGATCGGCGGTGCAGAACTGACTCATTTCCTTCGTGACCATCGCGTCACCCACATCATCTGCGCACCCGCGCTGCTCACCACCGTCGACGCCACCGAGCTCGACGACCTCGACGCCGTTGTCGTCGGCGGAGACGTGATGCCGCCGGACCTGGTCGATCGGTTCGGCGCGAAAGCATTGCTGTTCAACAGCTACGGACCCACCGAGACCACCATCGTCGTGACGATGACACAGCCGCAGACAGATCCGCGCGCCATCACGATCGGCCGTCCCGTCCAGGGCTCACACGCAGTCGTGCTGGATCGCCGGCTGCAGCCCGTGCCGCCGGGATCCGCGGGAGAGCTCTACCTCGGCGGCCCCGGCATCGCCCGCGGCTACCACCACAGAACCGCGCTGTCGGCCGCACGCTTCGTTGCCGACCCCTTCGGACACGGACGGCGTCTCTACCGCACCGGAGACATCGCGCGGTGGACCGGTCCGCTGGACTCCGCCGAGCTCGAGTTCGTCGGCCGCAGCGACTTCCAGGTTCAGATCCACGGCCAACGCGTCGAACTCGGCGAAATCGATACCGTCCTCTCGCAGTTCGAGGCCGTCGACTTCGCGGTGTCGGTGGTGCACCGTCGCGGCGAGGCATCGATCCTGGTGTCGTACGTCAAACCGGTAGACGCTCTCGATCACACGGCGTTGCGTGCCTTCGCTTCTCGATACCTGCCCACGCACATGGTGCCCGGGGTGTTCGTCGAACTCGACGCCATCCCCCTGACCCCGACCGGCAAAGTAGACCGATCCGCGCTCCCGCCACCCACCTTCGACTCCGACACCACGGCCTACCGCGCCCCGTCGACACCGGTCGAGAAAATTCTTGCCGACGCCATGGCCGTTGTGTTGCAGCGCGACTCGGTGGGTGTGGACGAATCGTTCTTCGCACTCGGCGGAGACAGCATCGTCGCCATCCAGCTGGTGGCTCGCGTGAAGTCGCTCGGAGTGGTGATCACCGCTCGTGACGTCTTCGAGCGTCGTACCGTCGCCGGGTTGGCCGAGGTTGCAACGGACGTAGCGCATCAGATGACGCTCGACGAGCTGCCGGGCGGCGGCGTCGGCGATATGCCGTTGACCCCCATCATGAATCAGACGGTTCGGTCGCTGACCCGGGCCGACGGCATGGACGCGTTCCACCAGACCGTGGTACTCACCGCGCCTGCAGATCTCGAACTGGACGGTCTACGCCGGACCGTTGCCGCGATACTCGACCATCACGACGCACTGCGCTCGATGCTGACCGACGACGGCCTGACGATCCGGCCGACCGGCAGTGTGGATCTCGATACTGTCGTCACCCGCGTGTCCACCACCAGCAGGCCGGGTAGTCGCGAGTTCACCTCTGTGCTGGTCGAATCCGCTCGGGTGTTCGCTGCGCGCCTGCGACCGCGTGCGGGCGTCGTGCTGCAGGTGGTCTGGGTGGCACCCGACACCGGCCACCCCGAGATCATCGACACCCACGGCATCGGACGCATCATCGTCATCGCGCATCACCTCGTGATCGATGGCGTGTCGTGGCGCATTCTGGTTCCCGACCTGGCCGCAGCGTGGCATCAGGTGCAGTCGAAGGCCGCGGTGCAGCTGCAACCGGTGGCCACCTCGATGCGCCGGTGGGCCCATGGGTTGAGTGACGTCGCTACGCAGGTACAGCCGGAATTGCCGAGCTGGACAGCGCTTCTCGACGGTCCGCACGATCTCATCGGTCGACGTCCACTCGATCCTTCGATCGACGTCGGTGCCACCCGCGATCAGGTCGCGGTAGAGCTCACCGCAGAGGTCACCGAGGCACTGATCGGGCCGCTCACACGCGCCTACCGCGGCACCGTCGACGATGTCCTTCTCACCGCCCTGGCGCTGGCCGTCTGGCCCGAACGTCCATCGTCGTTCCTCGTCTCGGTCGAAAGTCACGGTCGTGACGAGGATCTGGTACCCGGAGCCGATCTGTCTCGAACGGTCGGCTGGTTCACCTCCACCCATCCGGTACGCCTGTGCCTGAACGGTATCGATGCCGAGGGCATCCTGGCCGGTGACGTGTCGGCCTCCGATGCCGTCAAGCGCATCAAGGAGCAGATCCGCGCGATACCGGGTGCGGGCTCGGGATTCGGCTTGCTGCGGTACCTGAACGACGACACCAGCGCCGTGCTCGCCGAAAGCCCCTCTCCGCAGATCGGTTTCAACTATCTGGGGCGCATCGCCACCGACATTCCCGACGCCTTGCGCGGGCGGGGCTGGATCCCGGACGCGTCGATGGACATCGGGTCGGGGAGTGGTGATCGGCTGCCGGTCACGGTCGCACTCGACATCAATGCGGTGGTCGTCGACGGTCGGTTGCAGGCCACGTTCGCGTTCCCCCGTGGGGTGCTCGACCGCGCGGAGGTCGACAGGTTGGCCGATCGATGGACGGCAGCGCTTGCCCGCCTGGCCGAGCACGCATCCGCACCGGATGCGGGTGGACTGACCCCGAGCGATGTGTCGCTGGTGAATGTCGATCAGAATCAGATAGATCGATGGGAGGGCGCTTACGGCGAACTCGACGACATCTGGCCACTCGCCCCGCTTCAGCACGGACTGATGTTCCACTCCGAGCTCACCCGCGGGCACGTCGACGTCTACACCGCCCAGCTGGTGTTCGAGCTCGGCGGCAAGATCGACGGGGCACGACTGCAGCGCGCCGCACGCAGACTGCTCGCCCGCCACGACAGCCTGCGCACGGCCTTCGTTCGTGACAACCGGGGAACCGCGGCGGCGCTGGTCCTCACCGATCCCGAACTACCCTGGCGCACAGTCGATGCCGAGGCCACCGAAGTGCCCACCATTGCCCATGCCGAACGCACCGCGCGATTCGACCTGGACGCACCACCGTTGCTGCGGTTCGTACTGGTCAACACCGAGGACGGCGCGTCCCTCGTGGTCACCAACCACCACATCCTCTTCGACGGCTGGTCGATGCCGATCTTCGTCAAGGAACTGCTGGTACTCTATGCCGCCGACGGTCCCATTCCGATTCCGGCCAGGACGTACCGGGACTACGTGAAGTGGCTCGACGAGCGCGATCACACCGGCGCACTGGACAAGTGGGCCGATGCCTTGGCGGGGGTCGAAGAACCGTCACTGCTCGCTCCCGGCCACGGAGCGAACCATGAAATACCCGCCGAGCTGGCGGTGCCCCTCGATGACGCCTCCGTGATTGCCCTCGAAGCCGCGGCTCGGGACCTCTCGGTCACCGTCAACACCGTCGTGCAGGCAGCGTGGGCTCTGGTGCTCGCCGCCGAGCTCGGGCGCGACGACGTCGTGTTCGGGGCGACCGTCTCGGGTAGGCCCGCCGATCTGACCGGCGTCGAGGACACCCTCGGGCTGTTCATCAACACCCTCCCGGTCCGGGTTCGTGTGCACCGAGACGACACCGTCGCGGCACTGCTCACCCGAGTGCAGGCTCAGAGCGTGGAGCTGCTGGACAGTCATCACGTGGGGTTGCCCGAGGTCCGCTCGCGAGTGGGTGCAGGCGCCGGATTCGACACGCTGACGGTCTTCGAGTCCTACCCAGTGGACCATTCGGCACTCGATCGAAACACCGACATCGCCGGGCTTCGGGTGCGTGACCTACGCGTCACCGATGCCACCCACTACCCTTTGACGCTGATCACCGTCCTCGAGCCGACGGTGCGCATGACGCTGAAATACGCTGCAGGAAACATCGATCCTTCTCGTGCGGCGTCGATCGTCGAGCGCTTCCGCCGTGCCCTCAACGGACTCACCGGCGATCCATGCTGCCCGGTAGCCCAACTCGACCTGCTCTCCGAGGACGAGCATGCGCGTCGAGCAGCCTGGAATCGCACCGAGCACCCGGTGGCCGCGCTCACCCTCGTCGACCTGCTCACTGCCGCGGCCGACGAACACGCTGCCGAGACCGCAGCGGTGTTCGAGGGGAAGAGCCTGACCTACGCGAACTTCTGGGCCCGGGTGCGGTGCCTGGCTCGCTACCTACGCAGTATCGGAATCGGACCCGACGACGTAGTGGGTGTGGCGATGGCGCGCTCGCTCGACCAGCTCGTCGCGGTCCACGCTGTCGTGGCCGCCGGCGGTGCCTACCTGCCCGTCGACCCGTCGATGCCGCGTACCCGCATCGAGCACCTGATCACCACCGCGTCACCATCGCTGATTCTCGGTGCACTGGTGGATGTTCCGGTCGACGTGGTCGACCTCGACTCACTGGATCTGAGCGACTTCGGCACCGCGCCCCTCGATCCGCTGCCCGAGCTGTTGCCGGACCACGCTGCCTACGTTCTGTTCACCTCCGGATCGACAGGAAAGCCCAAGGGCGTCACGGTCTCCCACCGCGCGATCGTCAACCGGCTGCTGTGGATGCAGCACGAGTATCCGCTGATGCCCCACGACGTCGTGCTGCACAAAACTCCGGCCACGTTCGATGTCTCGGTATGGGAATTGTTCTGGCCGCTTCTCGTCGGTGCCACGACGGTCATCGCCGAACCCGAAGGCCATCGCGACCCGATGTATCTGTCGGGTCTGATACGCGAACACAGCGTCACAACAACACATTTCGTACCCTCCATGCTGGAGTTGTTTCTCACGTACGGCACCCCCGAGCAGTGCACCTCCCTGCGGCAGGTGTTCGCCAGCGGTGAGGCGTTGCCCCGGGCCATCGTCGACCGGTACCACAGGGCGATCGACGCCGAGCTGCACAATCTCTACGGACCGACCGAGGCCGCCGTCGATGTCACCTACCATCGCACCCGAGCCGGCGAACGAGGCCCTGTCACGATCGGCGCACCGGTCTGGAACACCACTGTCCACGTTCTGAATTCGTTGTTGAAACCCGTGCCTGTGGGCGTCACCGGCGAGCTCTATCTGGGCGGAGTACAGCTGGCCCGCGGTTACGCCGCGCGGCCGGACCTGACGGCCGCCCGCTTCGTCGCCGCGGACTCGGGACGCCGGCTGTACCGCACCGGCGACCTCGTGCGGTGGTCCGAGGACGGATCTCTGCAGTATCTGGGCCGCAACGACTTCCAAGTCAAGCTCCGTGGCCAGCGTCTCGAACTCGGCGAGGTCGAATCGGCCCTGCTCGCAGTCGACGGTGTGCATTCGGCCGTTGCCGTCGTGCGCTCGGACCGCCTCGTCGCGTACATCGTGGGCACCGCGGACACCGACGCCGTGACGGCGCACGCGGCACGCACCCTCCCCGAATACATGGTGCCGTCGACCATCGTCGTGCTCGACGCGATGCCGCTCGGCATCACCGGAAAGCTCGACCGCACCGCACTTCCGGACACACTGGTGTCGTCCGAGAGTGTCGTGGCACCGTCTGGAGAGTCCGAAGAGGCGGTGGCACAGATCTTTTCCGACGTGCTCGACACCGAGCGCGTGAGCGTCACCCGGTCGTGGTTCGCCCTCGGTGGCGATTCGCTCACCGCCACCCAGGTGATCGCGCGGATCAATGCGGAACTCGACTCCGACCTGGGCGTCCGAGACCTGTTCGAGGCCCCGACCGTCCGTTTGCTGGCGACCCGTCTTGGCCGTGGCGTCGGCAGCCACGGCATCGTCGTCGGACCTCGACCGGACCGGATTCCGCTGTCGCCGGCCCAGCACCGGATGTGGCTGCTCAACCGATTCGATCCGTCGTCCGGGGCTTACAACATCGCGGCCGCCTTCCGCGTCATCGGCGCCCTCGACGTCGACGCACTGCGCACCGGTCTGGTCGACGTCGTCGGACGCCACGAGATTCTGCGTACCGTCTACCCCGACGGCCCGAACGGGCCCCAACAGGTCGTCACCTCGCAGTACCCGGACGTCACCGTCGCCCGGACCACCGAGCCGCTGCTCGACGGAGCCCTGTACGCAGTTGCAGCTCGAGGATTCGACGTGACCGTTGCTCCGCCGCTGCGCGTGGCGGTACTCGAAGTGTCGCCCGAGGACCACGTACTCATCGTGGTAGCGCACCACATCGCCGCCGACGGGTGGTCGATGAACCCACTGGCTCGCGATGTCATGATCGCCTACGGATCCCGTGCCGCCGGCCACGCCCCGCAATGGACGCCGCTGCCGGTGCAGTACTCCGATTACGCACTGTGGACACTGGGCCGTCTCGGTGCCGAGGACGATCCCGATTCGGTTGCATCCCAACAGATCCGATACTGGACAGATGCTTTGGACGGTGTGCCGGAGCGACTCGCGTTGCCGACCGATCGGCTCCACCCCCCGGTCGCGTCCCATCGCGGGGGCCGACTGTCGATCGATCTGGAACCGGGCACCGTCGCGGCAATGACCTCGATGGCCCAACGCACCGGAACGACGCGGTTCATGATCGCGCACGCGGCACTGGCAGTGGCACTCGCCCGCATTTCGGGTGCCCGCGATATCACCATCGGCACTCCGGTGGCCGGCCGCGGGCAGCGCGAACTGGACGACCTCGTCGGAATGTTCGTCGGAACTCTGGTGTTGCGCTCGCAGATCGAGCCGTCCGACACGTTCACCGACGTCCTGGGCGCGGTGCGCGAGCGTGATCTCGACGCCTACGCCAACGCCGACATCCCCTTCGAGCGACTGGTCGAGATCCTCCAACCCCCACGTTCGACGGCGTATCACCCGCTCTTCCAGGTGATGCTGTCGATCGAGGATGCGTCGCCGCCGGCGGTGGAGCTGCCGAACCTGTCGATTCGCCCCCTCGATACCGCGCACGTGGCGGCCAAGTTCGACCTGCACGTCACCGTCTCGTTTTCGTCGGACGCAGCCTTCTGGTCGTCACCTGAGACCGCATCGATCGAGTTCGTTTATGCCACAGATATATTCGATGCCGATACCGTTGCCGGGATAGCCGAGCGGTATCGCACGATCCTCACGACGGCGCTCGCGGATCCCGATCTCCCGGTTGGAGACATTCCGGTTCTCTTCGCCGACGAGCCAGCGCGGCTGCAGGGCGCGCCCGCGCTGGCTCATCGCACCCTGCCGGATCTGCTGACGGGGGCCGTCATGAGTGCAGGCGGCAGCGCTCTCGCCCTCGAAGCAGGCGGAGTCCGGTGGACCTACTCCGAGCTCGACGACGCGGCGACCGTACTGGCGCGCAGGCTGATTCGACGAGGCGTCGGACCGGAGCAGTACGTGGCAGTCGCACTGCGTCGCGGACTTTCCTCGATACTCGCAACCTGGGCCGTAGCCAAGACCGGCGCCGCGTTCGTTCCGATCGACCCCACCTACCCAGCGGAGCGCCTCGCGTACATGCTCGCAGATTCCGCTGTGGTACTGGGGATCACGGACGATCGGCATCTCGGATCTCTGCCGAACGGACCCACCTGGATGTCCATCGACGATGTGGCCGACGTCGACTCGGACTGCACGCCGGTGAGCGACCTGGACCGAACCGAGATGCTCCGATCGGATCATCCCGCCTACATGATCTACACCTCGGGCACCACCGGGCAACCGAAGGGGGTCGTCGTCTCGCACCGCGGACTGGTGAATCTGGTGGCCGACCTGGTAGATCGGTTCGAGCTCGACAACTCCTCACGCACTCTGCATTTCGCATCGCCGAGTTTCGATGCCTCGGTGCTGGAACTGTTGTTGGCCGTCGGTGCCGGATCGGCGATGGTGATCGCCGACGCCGACGTCCTCGGTGGGGTCGAACTCGCTGCAACATTGCAACGCGTCACCCACGCCTTCGTGACCCCTGCAGCATTGGCCACCGTCGACCCGTCCGATGTTCCGGCGACAACCACGATCGTCGTCGGCGGCGAGGCCTGCCCACCGACTCTCGCGGACGCGTGGTCCGCGCGCCTGCGCATGTTCAACGGGTACGGTCCCACCGAAACCACCATCTTCGCCACGATCGACGGACCGCTCGAGCCAGGGGCTCCAGTGTCGATCGGGAGCCCGGTTCGGGGCGTCGAGTCGGTGATTCTCGACGACCGCCTGCATCCGGTGCCCACCGGAACCATCGGGGAGCTCTACCTCACCGGAGACGGGCTGGCACGCGGCTACCACCGCCGATTCGGTCTCACAGCAACACGTTTCGTCGCCGACCACCGCGGCCGGAGAATGTATCGCACCGGCGACCTCGTTCGCCGGCAAAAAATCCGGTACGAGTACATCGGACGACGCGACGCTCAGGTGAAGGTACGCGGATTCCGGATCGAACTCGGCGAGATCGACGCGGTACTGGCCACCTACGACGGCGTCGCACAGTCGGTGAGTGCCGTGATCGGTTCGCAGGTGGTCGGATACGTCGTCCCCGCGGTCGGTCGGGTGCTGGAACCCGAGCTGATTCGACAACACTCGCGCCGATTCCTGCCCACTCACATGGTGCCGCAGGCGATCATGATTCTGGAGGCTCTGCCGAGGACCGGCCCGGGCAAGATCGACCGGGCGGCACTACCGGCACCGACTGTCTCGGCACGGGTCTTCGTCGAGCCCGCAACTGCCACCGAACGCATCGTCGCCGACGCCTTCGCCGTGGTCCTCGATGGGCCATCCGTCGGTGCCGGGGACGACTTCTTCGCCCTCGGCGGTACGTCGCTCTCGGCTACCCGGGTGATCGCGCACATCAACGACGCCGCAGGCACCGCGCTGCCGGTCCGCACCCTGTTCGAGTCGACGACGGTACGGTCGTTGGCTGTGGCGGTCGACTCCGCCGAGCGTTCCGCGTTGCCGCGTCTGGTCGCCGGTCCGCGACCGTCGGTCGTCCCACTGTCGTTCGCGCAGATGCGAATGTGGTTGCTCAATCGGTTCGATCCGACGTCGGCCGCGTACAACATCGCCTTTGCAGTGCAATTGGACGGCACCGTCGACCATGAGGCGTTGCAACTCGCCGTCGACGATGTGCTGACCCGACACGAGTCGTTGCGAACCTACTTCCCGGTGGTCGACGGGGATCCCGCCCAGGTGATCGCCCGGAACGTGGCACTCGACCTGCGCCCTGTGGAGGTCGACGACAGCGAGGTGCTGGCCCGAGTGGCGGCAATGATCGGCCGCGGGTTCGACGTCACCGACGGTGTGCCGCTGCGCGGTGCGTTGCTGCGGACCGGGCCGAGGGCGCACGTTCTCGTTCTCGTCGTGCACCACATCAGCGCCGACGGTCTGTCGATGACTCCCTTGGCACGCGATGTCGCACTGGCCTACGGGGCGCGGTCCCACGGCACTCCACCGCAGTGGTCTCCGCTTCCTGTGCAGTATGCCGACTTCGCGGTGTGGCAGCGACAGGTATTGGGCAACGCCGAGGATCCTACTTCGGTTCTAGCCCAACAGATTCGATACTGGACGCAGACATTGGTCGACCTGCCAGCCGTGCTCGAACTTCCAACCGACCGACCCCGGCCGGCGGTGGCATCCAAACGTGGACGCGCCGTGCAATTCTCGTTCTCCGAGCAGACCACCGCGGACGTGCGCTCACTCGCCAGGTCGACCGGCTCCTCGGTCTTCATGGTGCTGCACGCGGCGTACGGTGCGCTGTTGGCCCGGCTGACCGGAAGCACCGACATCCCCGTCGGCACACCCGTGTCGGGCCGCGGATCGGGGGCACTGGACGACGTCGTCGGCATGTTCGTCAACACCCTCGTGTTGCGCCTCGACGTCGACCCGAGTCGATCGTTCACCGAACTCGTTGCGCAGACCCGCACCGTCGATCTGGCCGCGATGGAACACTCCGACGTTCCGTTCGAGCGAGTGGTCGAGGCAGTGGCACCGGCCCGCTCGACCGCGCATTCCCCGCTGTTCCAGGCCTTGATCGCACTGGAGACCGAGCGGCCGAATGACATGCAGCTGCCCGGGCTCGAGATCACGCCGTTCCCGTACGAATCGGAGGCCACTCGCTTCGATCTGGCGTTGACCGTCACCGATTCCGACCGGCTGGGCGGATCGCTGCGCTACGCAACCGATCTGTTCGACGAGCCCACTGCTGTCCGATTCGTGGACGAGTTCACCGCTCTGCTCGACGCGGCACTGGCCGATCCGTCGGCACCGATCGGAGATCTCGCCCCGTGCCAGGACGCCGTGCTCGTCGGACCGGTCGACGCCCCGGCCCGCACCCTCGGTCAACTGATCGACGATGCCGTGGCTGCCCGACCCGACGCAGTTGCCCTGCGCTGGAACGGGATCGACTACACGTACCGCCAGGCGGACGCGTACGCGAATCGGTTGGCTCGCGTTCTGCTGGGGTACGGGGTCGGTCCCGAGACCGTGGTGGCCGTCGCCCTCCCTCGATCGGCGGAATCGGTTCTGTGCACCTGGGCCGTCACGCGAACCGGTGCGGCGTACCTACCGGTCGATCCCGCCTATCCTGCTGAGCGCATCGCGCACATGATCGCCGATTCCGGTGCCGTGCTCGGGTTGACGTCGTCGACGGCCCGACGCGGCCTGCCGTCGGAGGTGCCGTGGGTGGAACTCGACGATCCCGCGACGATCGCCGAGCTCGACCTGGCACCCGAATCGGCCATCGGAGCAGCCGAACTGCTCGGCCCGGTGTCGGCCTCCACCGCCGCGTACGTCATCTACACCTCCGGGTCCACCGGCCGACCGAAGGGCGTCGTGGTGAGCCACCGGGGACTGGCGAACCTGGCCGCGTCCCGCAAGGAGCTGCATCGCGTCGAAGCGTCGTCTCGGTTCCTGCACAACACTTCTCCGAGCTTCGACATGGCCGTCGGCGAGATGATCTCGGCACTGTCCGCCGCCGCGACCCTCGTCGTCTCCCCGCCGACGATTCTCGGTGGCGCGGAGCTGGCCGCATTCATCCGCGACGAGCAGATCAGCCATGCGTTGATGACGCCCTCGGCGCTGTCGACCCTCGATCCGGAGGGACTCGGGTGCCTCGAGGTGCTGTGCGTCGGTGGTGAGGCGTGCAGCGCCGAACTGGTGGCCAAGTGGAGCCCAGGGCGGCTGATGCTCAACGGGTACGGGCCCACCGAGGCCACCGACATCTCGACGCTCGGTGAGGTTCGCCCCGACGAGCCGATCACGCTGGGCCGACCGCTGCACGGGCTACGCGCGATGGTGCTCGACGAGCGTTTGCGTCCCGTGCCGGTCGGAGTGCGCGGAGAGCTGTACGTCGCCGGGCCCGCTGTGGCGCGCGGCTACCATCGCCGATTCGGCTTGACAGCAACACGATTCGTCGCCGACCCACTCGAACCGGGAACGCGGATGTACCGTACAGGCGACCTGGTGCGGCGCACCGTCGACGGTCGGCTGCTCTACAGTGGCCGCGCCGATCAGCAGGTGAAGGTTCGCGGCTTCCGCATCGAACCGGGAGAGATCGACGCGGCGCTGACCACGCACACCGACGTCGATGTCGCGGTGACGCTCGCAGTGCCGGGCCCCGCGGGGGAGCAGACCTTGGTCTCGTACGTCACCGGCACCGCGGCACCCGAGGCCGTGCGCGAGCATGCGCGACGATTGCTGCCCGCGCACATGGTGCCGTCTGCCGTGACGGTCATCGACCAGGTTCCTCGCACCGGAACCGGGAAGCTCGATGTCGCCGCGCTCCCGGCACCGGTGTTCGGCACCACCGGCTACCGACCCGCGCGAACGGCAGCCGAGATAGCGGTGGTCGAGGCCTTCGAGTCCGTGTTGGAGACACAACGAATAGGACTGGACGACAACTTCTTCGACCTCGGGGGCAGCTCACTGTCCGCGATGCGCGTCATCGGCGAGCTTCGAGCGCGCTCCTACGACATCGGCATGCAGTCACTTCTGATGGATGCGTCGGTGACGGCACTCGCCGAGCGGATCTCGTCCGATTCGGTCGAGGCCGAGGAGCTGGCCGTACTGCTGCCGCTTCGGGAGTCCGGTGAGGGCGCTCCGATGTTCGGTATCCATCCGATCCTCGGATTGTCCTGGTGCTACTCCGGCTTGGGGAGCTATATCGACAATCCGCTGTACGGTCTGCAAACTCCGGCACCGAAGGAACTGCCGACCACGCTGGCGCAGTTGGCTTCTCGCTACATAGACGCGGTCATCCGCGTTGCACCCGATGGCCCGGTGCACCTACTCGGGTGGTCGCTGGGCGGCGTCATCGCGCACGAGATGGCGGCGCAGCTGGTCGCATCCGGCCGAACCGTGGCCTCGCTGACGCTGCTCGATGCCCACCACGGAGATCGGGGTGAGTGGGCCGACGCGATTCCGGTGGCGGACCTGATGTCGGGGCTCGGGCTCGATTTCGCGGTGCCCGACGGTCAGGTCGTCTCGCTCGACACCGCAGGCGAACTGCTCGACTCCGTCGACACCGGTGGCATCCTCGGCCGCGCCGACATCGAGCGACTCATCGGCGCGGCGAAGCACAATCACGAACTGTTGCAACGACATCGGCCGAGCGTCTATCCGGGTGATGTCCTGTACGTCGCGGCCGGACTGGACGACGGTGACGGCGTCGGACAGTGGTATCCGCATGTCGCGGGCTCCACCACGGTCGTCTCCGCACAGGCCACGCACTGGCAGATGTGCGCACCTGCCACTCTCGCTGCCATCGGTCCGCGGATCGCCCACGAACTTCGCTCCACCGAGAAGAAAGAATTGACGAATCTATGAAAGCTCCATTCCCGACGGCCACCGTCCGCCGCCTCGCGGTGATGACACTGTCCGTCGGATTGCTGTTCGGCCTGCCCGCGGTAGCAACGGCAGATCCGGTGACACCCGCAGCCGAGCAGGACCGAGGGCCGGTGGGAACCGTTCGAGGAATCGACAAGATCGACGACGTCCGTTGGGATGTGCTCGTCCACTCGCCGTCGATGAACGCCGACATCAAGATTCAGGTGATCCGGCCCGCCGACTCGTCGGTGCCGCGGCCGACGCTGTACATGCTCAACGGTGCCGGTGCAGGTGTCGACGGTGCCAACTGGTTGGCCAAGACCGACATCGTGAACTTCTTCGCGGACAAGAACGTCAACGTCGCGATGCCCGTCGGTGGGTACCTGAGCTACTACACCGACTGGGAGCGCGACGACCCGAAGCTCGGTCGCAACAAGTGGCAGACGTTTCTCACCCACGAGCTACCGCCGGTTCTCGACGAGGCGTTGGGGGCCAACGGCGTCAACTCCATCGGTGGGCTGTCGATGTCGGCGGGATCGGTGCTCGATCTCGCGATCCAGGCTCCCGGACTGTACCGAGGCGTGGCGTCGTACAGCGGATGCGCGCAGACCAGTGATCCGTTGACTCGCAGCTTCATTCGTGCGTTGGTACAGCTACGCGGTGGTGGCAACACCGACAACATGTGGGGACCCGACGGTGATCCGCGATGGGTGGAACACGACCCGCTCGCCAACGCCGAGAAACTCCGTGGACTCGATCTGTTCGTCTCCAATGCCAGCGGGCTGCCCGGGCCCTACGAGATGCCGGGCAACGTCCGGCCGGCCGGTTCGCCGCCGCTGGCCGACCAGGTGGTGCTCGGTGGTCTCATCGAGGCAGGAGCCAACGCCTGTGCGCACAATCTGGTGAACCGCCTCGGTGAACTCGGCATCCCGGTCACGACGAATTTCCCTGCGGCCGGGACTCATTCGTGGCAGTACTGGCAGGACGCACTGAGGGCATCGTGGCCGACACTGGAGCGGTCGCTGAGCTAGCGCTCACTGCACGTGAGCGAGAACCGGCGCGCATTCCCATCACGACCCGGGTTGTGATGCGATTCGTCTCGCTGCCTCGACGACAAAGTGGCGACGTGCTGCCCGTGCCTGCTCCTCATGGGGTCCGGCACCTGTGATCATTTCGGCGAGCTGCGGCACAGTCTGCCACCAGGCTGCTAGCGCGATCAACGCGAAGACCAAGTACGCAGGATCGATCTCCGAATCGATGAGCCCGTGTCGCTGGGCGTCGGCGAAACGCGCCACTTTCTCGCGGTAATGCGTAGTTCGTACCTCCGCGTGAGCAGGCGGGCCCGGCTGGAGACCTTCCCATTGCAGCAGGCGACCCAGTTCAGGATGGGACGCGTGATAGTCGTAGGTCGCGCCGGCGAATTCGCCGATGTCGTCCAAGTCGACGCCCGTGAGTTCGACGCCGGTCGCTAGGCGCTCCAACTCGGTGGCCAGTACGAGGTCCCAGAGAGCTTTTTTGTCGCCGAAGTAGCTGTAGAGCCTTTCCTTGTTGACGCCCGATCGACTTGCGATGGACGCGACGGTCGTGCCCTCGAACCCGTGAGCTGCGAATTCCACCAGCGCAGCATCACGAAGTCGACGCCGTGTCCCGTCCGTGTCCCAGACCATTCGCCAAGATTACCAACTTCTGAGTTGGAGATTCCGCACGCTCGGGGTCTAGTATTCCAACTATATCGTTGGAGTTGGAGAATTGATATGACAGAGATCGGACGTCTTCCCGCAGAAATCCCCTCGCCCGAGCCAGGCTCGGTGGCCCTGGTGACGGGAGGAAATAGTGGCATCGGTCTCGAGACCGCGCGGCAGCTGCTCGCCATGGGCGTAGACCTATGGATCGGAGCGCGGGATCTCGATAAGGGGCATCGCGCAGCCGCGGAACTGGGCTCGGTCGCACGCGTCGTGCAGCTCGATGTCACGGACCCATCCTCGGTCGCCGCAGCCGTACAACAGGTCGGCCAACTCGACATACTCGTGAACAACGCCGGAGTGAACCCAGGGACCGACGGCGTCGTCGGCACCACGCTCGAGCAGTTGCGTATCGCGTACGAGACCAACGTCTTCGGCCTCATCTCCGTCACCCAGGGATTCCTCCCCGCGTTGCACAGGTCCCCGCACCCGCGCATCGTCAACGTGTCCAGCGGCACCGGATCACTCACCTGGAACAGCAGCCCGAACCCGCAGTTCGACTGGGAACGAGTGAAGGGCGGCGGCTTGGCCTACCGAAGCTCGAAGACAGCCGTCAACGCCGTCACGCTGATGACCGCTCAAGCCCTCGGCGAGAAGGTCAAGGTCAACGCCCTTGCGCCGGGTCTACGCCGCACCAACCTCATCGCGGGCATGTCGACGGGCGGGAACCCGGCCGAGGCGGCCACGGGCGTGGTCCGTCTCGCCCTCCTGGCCGACGACGGCCCTACAGGAGCCCTGTGGTCCTGGGACGGTACCCGCGTGCCCTGGTAGGGAAAAGGCCCAGCAGCCTTGCTACCCGAGCCATGATGGAGTGAGCGGAACCGCCGTGTGCAGTCGCCTGTGATGACCGTCGGGCACCTGGTTGCCAGCATCGACACGTCAGCAGTGACAGGTAAGGCTTCTACCGCTGCACCGAGCTCATCAGATCCTCGACAAATGCCGCGATCACGGCATTGGCGTTGTCGGGGTTGGTGACCACCGACACCGTTCGCGTGGGCGCGTCGATGACCTCGATCACGTGCAGCGTGGGGAACACCGATGCCAAGGACGTGGGCAGCAGCGTGACACCCAAACCCGCCTCGGCCAGTTGGCCGATCAGTTCGGCCGAATCGGCCTCGAGTATGTGGCCGCGCGTCACCGAGGATCGAGTGAAGGCGTGATCGGACTGCAACCTGGCCTCGCTCCCTGCGGGCCGGTCGATCATCGTCACTTCGGCCAGTTCGGCCAATCGCACCGTCTCGCGCCCGGCCCAAGGATGGTCGGGCGCAACAAAGAGAGACAGCGGCTCGGTCCACAGAGCGGTTGCGGTCAATCCCGGATTCGGTCGTCCTGGGGCCAGGCCGATGATGCCGAGATCGAGATCCCCGCCGGCGATGGCGTCGAGAATCTCCGCACTCGCACGGGGTAGCAGTGTCACCGTCGTGTTCGGGTAGCGGCCGGACACCCGGCCGACAACCGCGACGACGTCGACGCGGGCGAGGGGCACGATCATCCCGACGCGCAGTCGTCGGATCGCGGTGGTCGGGTCCGGAGCAACGTCGGCGACCAGCCGAGACACTGCACCGAGCACGCTGTAGCTGCGCTCGAGGAAGATCTGACCGGCTGGGGTGACACTGACGCTGCGGCTGGTTCGTGCGAACAATTCGACGCCGAGCTCTCTTTCGAGGTCTCGGATCTGGGCGCTCAGGGCCGATTGAGCGACCCGTAGCCGGGCGGCCGCCCGGCCGAAATGTTGTTCTTCTGCCACGGCGACGGCGTAGCGGATGTGTCGTAATTCCACAGACGGGAATGCTATCTCTCGAACAGATCGATCGTGCGGAACGTTCTATTGGACAGCACGATCGGATGCGTGAATTCTTGTTGTGTGAACACAGCAACTACCTCGCGCACCGGGGTGAGCACGCCCGTCGTTGCGCTGATGGCCGTCGCCACCGGACTATCGGCCGGCGGCAACTACCTCAACCAGCCACTGCTCGACCTCATCGCCACCGAGTTCGGTGTCTCGGAATCGGCCGCCGCGGTCTCGGTGACAGTCGCACAGATCTCGTACGCGCTGGGGCTGCTGCTGCTCGTTCCTCTCGGCGATGTGGTGGACCGTCGGAAACTCAGCGTCGGCCTCATGGTTCTCGCCGCAACGGGTCAGGCTGTCACCGGCTTTGCACCGGGACTGTCGTGGCTACTGGTCGGCACCGCAATCGCCGGATTGTTCTCGGTCGCCGCGCAGGTCATCGTGCCGTTTGCCGCGTCGATGGCACACCCGGAACAGTCCGGCCGCATCGTCGGAATCGTGATGGGCGGACTGCTGACGGGAATCCTGCTGGCTCGCAGCATCTCGGGACTGCTGTCCTCGGTCACTGGCTGGCAGGGCGTCTACCGGCTCGCCGCGGTGCTGATGCTCATCTCCGCTGCCGGACTGTGGCGGGTACTGCCGCGTCGCACCGCCACGGCGGACGTCACCTATGGCTCGGCGCTGTTCTCCATGGGTCGGCTGGTGCGCACCCATGAGCGGCTGCGCACGCGCGCTCTGCTCGGCGGCCTGGCCTTCGCGTCGGTGAGCACCGTGTTCGCCAGCATGACGCTGTTGCTTTCCGGCGACCGGTTCGGATTCAGTGCCGCACAGATCGGTCTGATCGGACTGACCGGCGTAGCAGGCGCTCTGATGGCCTCGGTCGCAGGCAGACTCGCAGACCGCGGACTGGTCCAGTGGGCCAGCGGTACCTGCGCCGTCCTGCTGATCGCGGTATGGCCACTGTTCGCCCTCGGCGGGCAGTACTGGGTGGTGTTCGTGATCGCGTTCGTGCTCGTCGACCTGGCGTTGCAGGGCGTGCACGTGAGCAATCAAAATGTCGTCTACGCCCTCGATCCGGCCGCTCGCGCCCGCATCAACTCCGTGTACATGACGACGTACTTCGTGGGCGCATCAGCCGGCTCTGCCGTCGGCACACTGGCCTGGGAACACTTCGAGTGGACGGGCGTCTGCGTCGCCGGAGCCGGATTCGCCGTCCTCGCCCTACTGGTGTGGCTGTGGGACGTGCAGGTCGAACGACATCACCAGCGAGCCAGTGCCCTCAACGATTCCGGTGTGCCCGCGTAGTGGTTGACGTCGGTGCGCCCGTCGATTCCGGGGATCGTGCCGCGGTCGGTGAACTGCCAGAACAGCCATTCGGTCCAGCCGCCGGGTAAGGGCCCCAGCTCGTCGTTGTAGTCGGCGATCCACAGCGGGTAGTTGTTGAACTCGTGGGTGTCGGCCATCGCCGTCCGCCAGAAATTGGGATACGTGTAGATGATCGGCTGACGTCCGGTCAGCGTCTGAACGGTGTTCAGGTAGCGGTGCGTCCAGTCGATCAGCTCGGCAGGAGACTTACCTTTGGCGTCTTCGAGGTCGAGTACCGGCGGCAGATCGCCCGGGCCGTTGATGCCCAGCACCAGTGCGGAGTAGTACGCGCCCTGCAGTTCCGGGGAGAGAGTCACATCGGCGTAGTGGTACGCCCCGCGCGCCACGGAGGCCGTACGCATGACGATCGAGTCCTCGACGAAGTACGGGTTGACGTAGTCGAGACCCTCGGTCGCCTTGACCATCGCGAACCCGTGGCCTGCGGCTTTGACGGTGTGCCAATCGATGGCAGTGCCGTCGATGTGTTGCCACGACGAGACGTCCGGTCCCTGCGGAACGGCAGAGGCGACCGCAGGCACGGCACACGTGATGACGCCGACCGACAGGATTCCGAAGAGGGCACGAACTGTGCGAGAGAAGACCACCGGGCTGAGGCTAGGGGCCCGGACCTGGGCACTCAATGGTGAACAGTCACTAATGCGCTCTGTTCACAGACGTGGTTGAGTCGTCGGTAATGAGACGTGGGTAACACTCACGCTGCCGACGGCGACATACCCAGAGTCGGCACGAACAAACCCTATGGAAACACGAACTACATCTCTTGGCTCGGAGGCGCACCCATGACTGTCGTGAACGATCTTCCCCATCTGGCCCTCACGGAACTCGACCCGTCGAACTATGCGGTACCCACCATTGCGCCGATCCGAACCACCGGCCATCTCGATCCCGTGTTCTGCGTCCACCCGCTGGTAGGTCTGGTCGATTGCTACGCAGGTCTGGCCACTCACGTCGACGACGCCCGGCCCATCTACGGCGTGCAGGTACCGGCGTCCGGTGAACGCTCCGAGTCCCTCGCGGCTTTGGCCGCCTCCTACGCCGACGACATCGTTCGTGTCCAGCCCGCCGGTGCAGTCCACCTCCTGGGGCTGTCGTTCGGCGGAGTTCTCGCCCACGCCATCGCCGTCGAACTACAGAGTCGCGGCGTCACCGTGGGCGCGCTGACGCTGCTCGACAGTGACCCGGTCCGGGCCCGCGCCGAGGGAGCGGACCTTCTCGCCTCCATGGGCGACGAGATCGATCGCAGTCACGTCGAGGAGTTGCTGGCCGTCGCCTCGCACAACGACGAACTCGTGCAGCGGCACCTGCCCGGCATCTACTTCGGCGACATCCTCGCCGTCTCGTCCGTGGGAACCGACTCCGGTTCCGCATGGCATCCCTTCGTGTGCGGCACCGTCGCCAAGTACCTCGTCCCCGACGCCACCTCGTTCGACGTCGTCGGCCCGCTGGTGGACAACTACCTCGGCTGATCGCTCGCTCTATCCCAGCCAGTCCAGCACGGCCGCGGCCGTCCACGATTGCTGCATGCTGCCGAGCGGCTTGCCGGTGAACGGCTCGTAGTACTCGGCGAAACTGCCGTCGCTGGCCTGCCGCAGTCCTTCGTCCCGCAAGGTCAGTGACCGCTCGGACCAACCGCGACGCGCGAACGCCCACGAGAACAACCACGTCATCACCGGCCACACCGGTCCACGCCAATACTCACGGGCGCGGAAGTCCTTCGACACCGGCGACGTCGAGGGCGGGACGGCGTACCGCAGATCCGGATGGCCGCAGAATCGTGTGCCCTCGAATATTCGAAGCAGGTTGCGCTCCTGCTCGCGGGGCAGACCACCGCACAACAAGGGCGCGAACATCGCGATGGTCTCGGTGCCGATCCACTGGCCGGTGCGCAGATCGAAGTCACGAGCCCCACCGGAGCGCGCATCCGTCGTCGCAACGACGCCCTTGCGGAACTTCTCGGCCCACGAGCGCAACTCGCGAACGTCGGAGCGCGGACGCGAATGGTCCTCCCCGATGGTGGCGAGCACGTCGCATGCCACCGCGAAGATGGCACTGACGAACACGTCCTCGACAGCAAAGCTCATTTTGGTCTTCAACGCGTCGTCGTCGTACCCGACCTGCTTCATCTCTTCCACCAACCAGATGTAGCGGTCGTACTCGAGGTTGCTGGGCCGCTGAGAGGCGTCGGTGATGACCGCCTTGTCCTCCCTGAAGTACGGATCCATCTCTCCGGGAACAACATTGGCGTAGGCCGAATCCCAGCGCGGCGAGTTGTCCATACCCGACTCCCAGCCGTGGAACAACGCGATGCGTCCGTTGTCGTCGACGTCGCGAGCCTGCGCGAGCCAACGATGCCACCGCACCAGATCGCCCCAGCGTCGATCGAGAAACTCCTCGGCGACGGCGCGCGTGGTCCGCCCGTGGCGCTTGGAGTGATCGAGGATGCGCTGCACGGCAATCGCGTGCACCGGGGGTTGGGTGATGCCGGAGGTCTGCGGGTTCATCGGAGCCTGTGGGGCGAGGGTACCGGTGGCCCACCGCGCCGGACCGGGAAAGTAGCCGTCGACCCCGTTGGCGAAGACGATGTGCGGGATCATCCCGTTCTTCCACTGCGCCGAGAGCAGCGTGTCCATTTCCACCACGGCACGCTCGACACTCAGAGGTGCCAGCCCGACGGAGACGAATGCCGCGTCCCAGCTCCACATGTGCGGATACAGCCTCGGGGCCGCGCTGGTCATGGTGCCCAGGTCGTTTCCTCGAAGCAGGTACGCCGCCCGTGCCGCCAACTGCGTGGAAGTGAAACCTCGATCGCCCATGCAGACAGTTTGCGTCCATACGCGCAATTCCGCTCGTTTGGATTGCGGACCGAACCTGACCGCTATCGGGCCTAGTGTGAATTTCACCAGCCACCAGGAGGAAAAGATGACCACCGAAAGCACCGACATCGTGAAAATGCTCGCCGAACAGCGCGCCAACTTTCTCATCACCGTCCGCGGAATCACCGACGAGCAGGCACGCACCCGAACGACCGCCAGCGAGCTCACCCTGGGCGGGCTGCTGCACCACGTTGTCAGCAACGAACGGCACTGGATGAAGGTGATCGCAGACCTGGACGAGACCGCCGAATTCGACATGGCCAGCGCCGGCGGCGAGTACGTGATGGGCGACGAAGAGACTGTCGCAGGACTGATCTCCGAATGGGAAGAGGTGGCGCGGTCCACCACCGATGCCCTCGCAACGTTGGATCTGAACCTGTCCGTCCCGGTCCCGACAGCACCTTGGGCACCTGAACGAATCTGGCAGACTGCACGATTCACCGTGCTGCACATCCTGCGCGAAATCTCGCAGCACGCCGGCCACGCGGACATCATTCGCGAAGAACTCGACGGTGCGAACACCACCCAGACCTGGGCCTCCGAGGCGGGGATGAGCTTCTAGCTAACCTGATTGCATGACTCGTACTGCACTGGTGACCGGAGCAAGCCGTGGCCTAGGGGCCCATATCGCTCGACTGCTCGCTCCGGATCACCACGTGTTGTTGGGGGGACGATCGGCCGAGTCGCTGAAGCCCATCGCGTCGGAATTGGCCGGGTCCACCCCATGGCCGGTGGAGTTGACCGATCCCGACGCGGTAGCGGCGGCCGCGTCGAGCATCGATTCTCTGGACGTGTTGGTGCACAACGCCGGAGTGGCAGCACTCGGGACGGTCGAGGAGTCGACGGCGGAAGACTGGCGTCGCCAGTACGAGGTGAACGTCATCGCCGTCGTCGAGCTCACTCGGCTTCTGCTCCCTGCCCTGCGCGCAGCTGAAGGCCATGTGGTCCTGATCAATTCGGGAGCCGGAATTCGCGCCAACCCGGGTTGGGGTGCCTACGCGGCGAGCAAGTTCGCGCTTCGCGCCTTCGGTGACGCATTACGTCAGGAGGAACCTTCGTTGCGAGTGACCTCGGTGCATCCCGGCCGCATCGATACCGAAATGCAGCAGGAAATCGTCGCGCACGAGGGTGGGAAGTACGACGGCTCGAAGTTCTTGCAGCCCAGCACCGTTGCCCTCGCGGTGCGCAATGCTATCGACACGCCGTTGGATGCTCACCCGACGGAAGTGGTGCTTCGCACCAGGTGAGCGAAACTTCGTAGTGGGGGTCGAGTTTCCGCTCACGACAAGGGGTTTGGCGTGATTCTGGCCGTTCCCTGGGTCGACGAACTTGCGAGGGTATCGGCAATGTAAATTGCATTTTCCGCACCGTCTACGACGAATTGCCAGTTCAGCACAGTTTTGCTCTGGGGAACTGCCGGCGCCGGGCCGGGTCTCCTGTCACCGCTCGAACAACGTCGCGCTGCTTGACGAATGAAAAGCTAGTTCTTTAGCTAGAATCCGTACTTCTCCTTTCGTAGGCGAAACGCTCGTTCGCCTCCTTCCATCACAGACGTGATCTCATCACGCACTCCGGCGACGTCGATCGCACCCTGTTCCTTAATGTGGCCTGCTGATTGATCGCCAGCAGTCAGGTAGGCACACACAAGCACTAGGTCTGCATCTCCGTTAACTACCAAATTCGCGTTGTGGCTCGAAAAGATCAGCTGTCGCCGGTTTTTTGACAGCCAGATCTTGGAGACGATCTGCTGCACGGTGTCGCTGTCAAGATCATCCTCGGGCTGGTCGATGATGAGCGGTGTCCCTCCCTGAGAAAGGAGTGTCCCAAGGAGGGCAGAAGCTTGTTGCCCGGCCGAAGCGGAGTCGAACGGGATGTACTCGCCTTCTTTGGCGCGGTACTCAAATTCGGGAAAGTCGGCCAGTTCCGCCAGCGACAGGTCAAGCCAACCGTCTGGGGTGAGCTTAGGTGCGAACCTTTTTTGGTCGGCAACCGTGAGGCCCAGCCTGGTCAGCGAAGGTGTCGCTTCCGAACTGATTTCTGCGTCTGTTTCGAGGAGGGTCAGCGATTCAAGTTCGTCGAGTACCGCCTCCCAGGTCGCTGCGGGGTCGGACTCGTTCGCGAGCTCGTCGAAGAAGGCGTCGACTTTGTTTGCGCGCACATTCGATCCAGCGATCAGTGCCTTGAATTTGGTCTGTACAGCGTCGAATCCGCGGTTGGCTGACAGGGTGGCCCGGATCATTCCGTCGGAGGACGCCGCGAGTGCGTCGCATTCGACTTTCAGGGCACCGGTGCGGTTCTTCCGCACTGCTGCCAGTTCCGCACGATACTCAATGTGCCTTTCGTTCGGCTTCCCGAGCGCGTCTCGGTCTGTGCGTTGACGCTGCGCGAGTTCGCGCGCTGCACGTTGCTGATCCTCCAAGTTGGCAAGCTCTGCCAGTTTGGCCTCATGCGCAGAAGACCGCTCCTTTACGGCGCGATACGATTCCTCGAAATCTGAGAACTTGGTTGAGAGGGATTGGGAGACTGTTGCCAAGGCACCCCCGCCGTTGCTGAGTTCATTGAGTTCGAGCTCGAATCCCTCAATTGCCGAGTGCAGTTGAGTAAGGGCGGCACGTGCGGTCGTGAGCAAGGCGTTTGCCTCGGTCGCGACGTCTGCAGGTGCTGATGCGGGCAACCTCATGTCAGCCAGCGACGAATTGAGCGATTGTGCCAAGTTGGTAAGGCTTGTTCGGGTCGTCTCAACGTGTCGGAGCCAGCTAGTCTGAGCAGACTTCAGGTCATCGTGTCCAGTTTTGCCGTCGAGTACCTTCCGGTCTTCCTCCGAGACATCCGCGAGGCCATCACGCAATGACTGGGCTTGTTCCGCTAGAGACCGGACGCGCAGTTCGCCGCGTTCGATTTGGCCCGACAGGTTTCGATGGCGTTGAAGGGTTCCGTAGTTCTCGCGCAGTCGGCCGGCGATCTCTTCTTGTTGTCGGTCAACTTGTTCGAGCTGGCGTTGGATCGGCGAAGTGACGAAGCGCAACAACTCGTCAACCCTGATCGAGACGCTACTCAGCTGCTTCTGGCTGTAAGCCTGGATTGGGAGCAAGCTCTGAATGGCGGCTTCGGCCACCTTTTCAAACTGACCCTCGCCAACTTTGAGCTGAATCGTGCCATCACCGCCATGCCGGCGCACCACATGCGTGATCCCGTTGATCACACAATGGACCTCGACATGAGCGTCATAGGGCTTCAGCGTCGATTCAATGAGTTTGCGCTGACGCACTCGGGGATCCGCCACCTCATCATCGGCGGATGCTTGAGCAGGTTGGTCGCACAAGGCCCAGCGAAGGTAATCGAGCACTGTCGATTTCCCAGTACCGCGCCCACCGATGAGCGCCGTGTACTGCGGGTTGAGCGCGACATCCACCCGCCCCATGAACTTGCTGCTCGACACGACGACGCGGGAAATCCACACATTCGGTGTCGCTGGCGAGACGTGAGAGATTCGAGACTCCTGCGCCAAGCATGCCTGACGGATCGCTTCAGCAGTGGGCTCGGCCCATTTGATCCAGGTCGCAGACTGACCAAGAGTTGAGAAATCTGCTTTGCGTGCGTCGGAAGTCTGAAACAACCCGAGCCTCTTTGACCCCCATGCTGCGACCTCACCGTTGAGAATCTTCTTGGTTCCCAGATCTTTGTTGAGTAGATCGACGCTGCCATCGAGGTACCCGCCAACAGGAACCATGTCCTTGTACTTCCCCTGGAATTGCTGACGCATGAGGGTTCGGTAGCCGCCCGGCGTGACATTCGGCAGGATGATGTAACGGCCTTTGAGCCACATGTGGTTATCGAGCTTGCCGTGCAGTTGATTCAGGTCGTCCGAGTCAATCAGGTTCTCTGTCTGTGGCAACGCTTCGAGGGCCGGGTCCACTGGGTCGAAATGCAAGGCCTTCAGTACGTCGTCGAGTCGATCAATTGGAAAGCTCGCGTCGAGGATCATGATCGCTTGGCAAGGCACGTGGAGTGATAGCTCCAATGCGGGGAACACAACCAAGCGTTCGACATCAGGCAAGTTGGTGCCATCCGGGTATGTCTCGCGTTCGGCAGCTCGCTTGATATGCGGGAAGTATGCAAAGTCGTGGTGATCGGAGATCGCAACCGCATGGAGGCCTTTTGCACGAGCTGCTCTCACAAACTCATCCGCCCAAGTGTCGCGATCAGACGGACGGTCACCGTCCCACTGAGTGTCGCGTGGTGTGTGCACCTGAAAGTCCGCGCGGTAGAAGTGACCACCGTTGTCGGCTAATTCGATACTTCGTCCACTTGCTTCGCTGATCACGGTCGTCCTTCATTCTTCCAAAGCTCGGTATTTGGCGGCGCGTCGTCCAAGTTGTCTCGACGCGCCCGCCAGGCGGACATGCCACAAATTCATCAACCCACCGCTGCGTTGACGAACTTTGTCCTCAAGTTCTAGTTCGCAGTTCCTGCGACTCGCCCCAATTAATGCTGAATCTGGGTATGAGCACTCGTCGGATGGTTTGGGGCGCACACCGCGCTGGGGCTGCAGCTATCAACATCGACTTGACGGTGCGGTAACTGTCGTAAGCGCACCGTCCACGTCTCGAATCCGCTTACGGCCACCCCGCCAACCTCGACGCTCAGAGGTCGTCGAGTTTCACTATGCCGTCTTGCAGAGCCCGGGCGACGAGTGTCGCCTTCGTCGGCGCAGCCCGACCGACGCGGGAGTATTTGTCCCGAATTCGGGTCAGGTGGGTGTTGACGGTTCCCAGCGCGATGTGGAGGCGAGCACCGACTTCGACTTTGGAGTCGCAGTCCAACCAGACCTTCAGGACTACGACCTCGCGCTCTGTCAGCCCGGGTGACGCGTAGACCGGCGCTGGTCGTTGGCCATGGATGCGCCCCGGCGCAAGAGCAGTGCGCGTGACGGGCGGCCTCGGGCCGAGGGGGTTGCGCACAGTCCTGGGCACTGCGACTCGGGTCTGCACTTGGGGTCGATGATCGATCAACACCATCTGATCCTCCTCGAGATACCGGCCTTGAGGCCGATGTACATCGGACCACGGGCGTTGAACCCTCTGCAACACAAACCAATTCGAGAAGAACGTCGATTTGAGTGTGTGGTCTACACAGGGATGTAGTCTGAACTAAACCGCGCGGGCTCGACCACTGAATTGCTATAGTTCGTGATCTATTCAGGTGTTGTGAAGTCCAGTGAAGGCGGTTGACGTTGAACCCTAGGCCTGTCCCGCGTGAGCAATTTCTCCACGCCGGATACCGACTTCTGAGCGAAGTGGACATGACCGATCTCGCCCGGTCGCTGTCCATCTCGGCGGTAGTCGACGGTGCTGGGCTGTCGCATCAAACATTCCACAACACTTACCCCGGCAACTCTCGTAGCGGAGGTTCCGGCGGCAAAGAGGCGTTTGTGGCGGATCTGCTCGACAACCTCACCGTGAATTACAGCGGCACTGCACCCACCGATCCACCTGCCGGGCTGCGAGACGCGGCCGCACCGGTATCCGCCCTGTTCGAGGACCTGACCTCCGGCCTGATGCGGCGGCGCCTGATCGCCACGTTGCTGGCTGCCGACCACGACGGGGCCCGCAAGGCCGTCACCCCAGAATTCGAGCGACTGGATGCCGACCTGCGCACCAAGGTGGGTCAGGCGATTCAAGCTCAGGGCGGGTCCGTCCGCCAACCTATGTCACTGACCTCCCTCTCTACCGTCCTCGGAGCTCTGCTGGACGGACTCGCGCTCCGGGAGATGCTAACTCCAGGGTCCTTCTCCGGGGACGACATCGCTGCAGCGACCACCTCGATCCTGCGGTGGGCGATCGATCCACTGCATTCCGATCGACAGACACCCGACCCCGAACCGGCATATCCTTTCGACGACTCCGACGCGCTGAGGCCAGACCTCGAGGCCGACGTGATCGCCGCAACAGAAGCTCTGTTCGTCGACAACGGATACTTTCTCGTCACCCTCGCCGATATCGCGGCGGCCGCACGCCTCCGAGCCGACGACCTTCGACGGCTGTTCCCGAGCAAAGTCGACATCATCGTCGCCGCGCTGAAACCGAAATTCGATCGCGTCCTGCGACTGCGTCGAGCCGACGACCGCCTCGGCATCGAACCTGCAATCGCATTGCGCCGCACCCTGATCGAAGTTGGGGAATTCGTGATCGACAACCGTGCCATGAGTTCCGGGATGCTGCTCGCCTTGAGCTTCGAGCAGTTTCAGCAACCCAACACCGTGACCACAGTTCTGGAAAACCTCTACCTTCCATCTGCCGTGGTCCCGATCCTCGAACGGGGACGCGAAGCGCGCGTGTTCAGCGATGAAGCACCGGCGATCGAGGCTGCAATCATGCTGACCAACAACGTCCTGTTTCGATGCTTGACTCGGCCGACCGAAACGGCGGTCGACGTTGTCGACGGCGTTCTCCGACTGCTCATGCCCGGCATCGCAACTAGGACCCCATAAGGGTGCCGCACCACCGCGCCCATGCTTGCGGCGTGGCGAGGTGAGTGTGACCGAAATCGATCCCATGCACTGGGATCGATTGGCACGACTGTCGCAGCACCTGCTCGACGACATCGAAGTGGGATCCGGAGACGACGGCACCTGGTATGTGAGTCGCGATATCGAGGCCGCGTTGCTGCGACGCACGGTCCGAGGATCCGAGCCACAGATTGTCGTCGGAGGAGCCGGGCACGGAAAATCGACACTGCTGTGGTCGCTCCACCGAGCACTACAGGAGCAGGGGCTCCATCCGTTACTGGTCTCTGCCACCTGGCTCCATCCCGGCGACGACGGCATTCGTACAGCCTCGACCGCCGAGATCATCGCCGCCGTAACCGGTCGACCCGGCGCAATACTGCTGCTCGACACCGCGGACCTGATGCTGCACAGCCGCTCTGCTCGCCACGACATCATCGACCTGGTCACAGTGCTCGCTCGGACGGCAGTCCCCGTAGTTCTGACGACCAGGCCGCTCGAAGGACAAAGCCTTCCCACGAACCTGGGGCACAAGATCACCCTCGGGCCGTTCTCCTCGAACTCCGAACTTCCGACCGCAATCGAGGCATTGACCGTCGAATTCATCGCCGACGACTCGGTGATGCCACCGAATCCGGTGACGGCGATCCAGTCCGCCCTGGCCCGCGGCGCTCTCGTCGACGACGTGTGCACCAGCCCCTTGCTGCTCAGACTGCTCTTCTCGCTGTCGGCACCACATTTTCCTCAGCTCGAACTCGACGTCACCGGCCTCTACAACCTGTTCTGGTCTCGCCGCATCGTCAGCGATCACCGCTCCGGACCGGAGGTACCGGCTGAGGACTCTGATGACCTGTCGGCCAGTGCCGGGTTTCTGGCGATTGCCATGCTCGCGTTGGGAACACCCGAACCACCCGTCGACGTCGTCGTTCGACGCGCGGCGCAGGTCGCGGCATCGGCGGACCATACGTACGACGACGTGGTCCTGCGCAGACATGTACGGGCACTGACCCGGCGCGGCGTACTGGTCACAACCGACAATCGTGCCCGGTTTCTCCATCAAACGTTCTTCGAGTTCGCCGCCGCCAAGGGGCTTGCCAACAGGGGGGCCGAGGATGAACTGCCGCGATTGATCGCTCGCGTTGCACAGACCCCCGACGATCTGTTCGTCGGTGCCGTGGTCGAACAAACCTTGATCATCCTGGGAGCAGATCTACTGGCCAGACCCGCTGTCCGCGCGAGCTGTCAGACCCTCATCCGCACCGGGCTCCCGTATCCCATCTCGATTGCCATGACCGCGTGGGCGCATCACCCGGCAATACTCGAGCTCACTACTGACATGTTCGCTGCGGTCGCCGATGTCCAGCTGCGTCGATACCTGACGACGCTGCCCTTGCTGGATTCACGGCAATTCGCCGAGCGTGCACGAGATTTCGGCAACCGGCTCGACATCGTTCCCAGGGGAACAGGAACAGGTACTTTTCACGAAATACTGTCGCCTCACGACAGCTCGGTTCACCCACCGGATTCGCGGGAGCCTGACGAACTCACCACGTACCAAGAGCGCCTCGTTCGCGCTCTGCACCGCGTAGAGACACGGCGGCGTGATCTCGAACGTGCCACGGACGAGGCCTACCGTGCGATTCGACGCGCCGCCGGCAGCAAGGACGACGATCATCTCGGCCGTATCTTGTTCGGCATTTCCCGATCTGCGTTCTATCGGCTGAAAGCCGGTTCGAGTTGGAGTGCACCTGGAAGAAAGCTCTGCGCCGACATCGATGCCCACGGGGACACCATCGGTGAGCGCTTCGACCTCACACGTTTGCACGACGCCTATGTGGCCGCGGCTCAGGCGGCGGACGATGCCCGCCATGCCAGGGATGGGCATGGCGGATCCGCAGGTCAGTGATGTTCGTCGCCAGTTCCGAGTTTCTCGAGAAGTCGAACAAGCACGCCACACGATCGAATTACACCGTTCCCCAACGTGATTCCCGTCCACCGCCCGGCAGGCGGTGGACATGATCGAAAGGTCAGGCCATGAACCCGGCAGATCTGCACGACCCGACACACACGGCTCTCCGGCTCGTCCAGTCCATCGCACTCTCGGTACCCGCGTATCGCCGTCTGCTCACCGAGCACGGAATCGAGATCGACGCGATCGCAACGATGACCGACCTCGCTCGATTGCCGACCACATCGAAGGACACCTACCGAAGAACCAACATCCTTTCCGATCTGCAGGCCGGCAGACCCGAAGACGTCGAGACCATCGCGAGCAGCGCAGGGTCGTCGGGAACCCCGACCTTCTGGTCACGCGGACAGCGAAGTACCGATCACGGAGCAGCGATGTTCGGGCACGTGCTGCGGGAATGCGCCGACACCGAACACAGAACGACCCTCGCACTCGTGACGTTCCCACTCGGTCCGTACATCGGAGGTGCCTTCATGTACGCCATGTTGCTCGAACTCCGAAAGCGTGGCCATCGGCTCTCGATAGCGACCCCCGGTATGGATCCCGACGTCATTGCCGAGGTGGTGTCCGAGGCCGCAGACGGATATCAGCAGATCGTGATCTTCGCGTATCCCCCGATTGCCCGAGACCTACTCGACACTCACGGCGAACTGCTTCGACGGCACGACGTCGTGATCATCGTCGGCGGTGAACCCGTCAGCGAAGCATGGCGATCCCTCGTCCACGGCATGCTCGGCGACCCCGGCGGAGACCGGGTACGCGTGGTGTACGGGGCAACCGACGTCGGATTCGTCGGCTATGAAACGGCAGCCACAACTGCCATACGTTCGGCGGCAGCTGAGGATTCGGCCTTGAACGGCAAGATATTCGGCACCGAGTACGCCGATGGAGATGTCGTGCAACAACCCGCATTCGTGCAGTATCGACCCGAGTTCACCTACATCGAAGTCGACCCCGACGGGTACTTACTCTTCACAGTCGGTGGCGTACTACCACTGGTGCGCTATCGAGTGAACGACCGAGGAGAAGTCCTCGTCGGCAGCGCCGTCCGCGACCGACTCGTCGACTCCGGATATCCCGCTCTTGCAGAGGATATCGACCCGAAGGCCTACTACCTGCTGGTGTTCGGCCGAACCGACGTCGCCGCCATCTACAGTGCCGTCAACATCTATCCCGACTACTTCCGACCGGCCGTCGAACACATCTCTCTGGCAACACGATTGACGGGACGGTTCATCGCTCGCTGCGAGACCGACAGCGACCAGCGCCAGACATTGACGCTCGACGCCGAGCTTCGGCCCACACTGGAATCCGATCCCGATACTGCCGAACAACTCCGACAGCTGTCCATCGCCAGCCTGCGGCAATTGAGCGCGGAATACCGCATCGTGCACGACCAGAAAGGTCACGACGCAGAACCCGTCGTACGCCTCAGGTCGTTCCGCTCCGCCGGCTTCGTCACCGGAGGAAAGCAGAAGTCGATCGACTAGCAACCGTCAGCCATCTCGGTGCTCGTCCACCCATTCCGGATGCTCGCGCTGGGCCCACTCTCGCGTGACGACTCCTTCGGTCATCCCGCGCATCGCCTCGGCGTCTCGCCATGCGTAGGTGATGTGACCGACCACCAGAAGACCGAATCCCAGTGCGAACCAATCGTGTACGAAGGTCGCGCCGATCCGCCAGTTCAGCGGGCTCCAGTTCTGGAAGTACATCACCGCACCGGTCAGCAGCAGCACAAGAATCGATCCACCGCTGAGAGCGCCGTTCAGCTTCTGGCCGGCGTTGAACTTACCGACCCCCACCGCGCCGAGGCGACGGGCTTTGGAACGCAACCACTTCCAGTCGTCGTCGATAAATCTGTTGAGGCGCGCCATGTCCCGCCGGTAGCCCCTCGATATCGCACCGGCGATCAACGGAACCGGAAGGAGGAAGCCAGACCACACGTGCACGAACTCCACGATCGGGCGGTGCCCCACCAGCACTGCGAGCGACCCGATGTACAGGATCGCAGCGGTGACGATGCAGACGATCACCAGAATCCCGACGGCCCAGTGCACGTATCGTTCGACCCGTCCGAAGCGAGCGCGCTCAGCCCGTTGGGTCATCGCGACGCCCGTTCGATTCGCCGACGTATGCGTCGATGTCGTATCCGCGATTCTCCCAATAACCCGGCACCACGTTGTCGGTGAGCTCGATGCCCCCGAGCCACTTGATGCTCTTGTAGCCGTACATCGAGGCCACGAACAGTCGAACGGGCCCACCGTGGTCGTGGGTCACCGGACCGTCCAACATCGTCAGCGCAACCAGGACGTCGTCCGAACGCGCCTGCTCGAGCGTCAGACTCTCCGTGTAGGTCCCGTCGAACGAGGTGAAGCGAAGCGAGTTCGCCGACGCGGTTGGTCCGACGGCATCGAGAATGTCGGCCAATCGCACTCCGCTCCAGGCAACTTCGGGTACTCGCCATCCCGTGACGCACTGAAAGTCACGGACCAACGACGTCTGCGGCATCGAACGGAGGTCCTGCAGAGTGAACGTGCGCGGTGTGTCGACGGAACCGCCCACCGTCAGGGCGTAGGAGTTCTCGTCCTTGCGCGGCGCGCCCTGCGTCACCGAATAGAACCGGAAATTGTTCCCGACGGGAATCAGCCCGATCAACCCCGTCGGGTCGTGGTTACCGATCGGACCGAGTACGGAAGCGAGACCCTTCTGGATCGCCCCGCCGCCGGCGATGCCCGCAACACCGGCCGCCACCAGGCCGAGCACGACTCGGCGACCCACGGGACTGCCCGGGATCTCTCGCTCGTCGATCGGCATCCCTCCACTGTCCACGCTCGACGACGATCCGTCACCTGGCGATGCTCGAAGTCTGGATGTTCGACGCCGGAAGTCCTACCGTGAAGACATGGCACTGTCGAAGGCAGAACGCGAAGAATTTCTGGCCGAATCTCGGATCGCCGCCTTGTCCGTCGCCGCGGGTCCGGATCGGGGGCCGCTCACCGTCCCCATCTGGTACGACTACATCCCGGGCGGTGACGCGTGGGTCCTCACCGGCAGGACGTCCAAGAAGGCCCAATTGATCAGGGCTGCAGGTCGATTCACTCTCATGGTCGAGCAGTCGAATCCGACGATCGAATACGTATCCGTCGATGGGCCGGTGGTACGCGAAGAACCCAGCACGCCGGAGCTTCTGCGCGCCATGGCAACGCGCTACCTACCCCCGGAGAAGGTCGACGGCTACCTACAGATGGCGAACAGCGAACACGAAGAAAACGTGGTGTTCTACCTGCAACCGGAGCATTGGCTGTCGGCCGATCTGGGCGCGATCTGAGAGAACGCGCCGGTACCGCCTGTATCAGGAAGTCGGTGTCAGGGCGTTGCCGGGCGGGATGGTCACACAGTTGCTGCGCGTCGGCCCACCGGCAAACCGCTCTGTCAGGAACTGCAGACTTTGCGCCTCGAACACCGGGAAGGCTTCGCTGTGGGTCAAGCCGTCGTACTGTGCGTACTGCACATCGACGCCCCGGCCGCAGTATGCGTACGCCAGTCCCTGCACGTCGCCGGTGATCATGATGGTGTCGCCGATCGGATCGGCATGGCCGACAGCCAGGAACATCGGCGTCCGAGGAGTGCCCTGGCTACCCATGATGTTGTCGTCGATCGCCGCCACCACCTCGGGCACGTCCAGCAGGGAGTCGTACGGGGCCTTCACCATCGAGGCGTCGGTGAGTGTCGGGTAGTCGTCGGCGAACTGGGCGATGCACTCCTGATCGACCTGATCGATCACCTCGAGGCCGTAGTCGGAGACGAAGCTGTTCAGGTCCAAGCCGTAGGCACGCTCGTAAGCGACGATCAGTGCCGGGATGACACCCGCCCACTGCTTGTTACCGCTGACGTACGGAAGGTTGTGAGCCAGGTCGACCGGCAGTCCGCCGGCCGCCACACCGACGAGATTCAGCTCGGGCGCGTACTCGGGGGCAATTTCGGCACCCCACTGCGTCGGCACGGATCCGCCGGAGTACCCGACCATGCCGACGGGCGTGCTCGACGGAAGCTGCAGGAGGGACTGAGCCGCACGAATGCCGTCGAGAGCGGCGTAGCCCGACTGCCGCCCGATCGTCCACTCGAGCTCCTCACCCTCGTAATCCGGTACGACGACGGTGTATCCGGCCGCCAGGTAGCCGGCAATGACGGCCTGTTCCGCGCTGGCGATGGGGCTCGTCGCACCGCCGCTGAGGGTGAACGACGGGTCGCACTGGGAGCCGAGGGCGTCGTAAGCCATGTGGTACGAGACGATCCGCGTCGGCCCGGGGACCAAGGGCCGCAGCACAGTGGCGACCGTGACGACACCGTCGCCCTGTTGGTCGGTAGTTCTGTAGAGAACCTGGCTACCCGTGATCGGCGTCGGCTGGGTGGGGGTACGGAACGTCATGGGCCTCGACCGCAGCACCGTTCCCGGGGAGACGTCCAGGCCGCCGTCCCAATCGTAGAACGGATCATCGGCAGGAACCGGTGAGCCGGGTCCCGGATCTGCTTGTGCAACAGGCACACTCATGAGTGACGCGGACCCGAGAAGCAGTACGACGGAGGCCATCAGCCTCAACGCGAACCCTCTACCAGCCAGTGACATGGAACAATTAAACCCCCGCGAACTCGAGGTTATGGACGGAAATCGCCAGACTTCCTTCCATAACTTCGAGTTCGGCGGAGGCGGGGGGGTTACTTCAGGACGATGTTCACCATTCGACCCGGGATCACGATGATCTTGGTCGGGGCCTTGCCGTCGAGCAGGGCCGCGATTTTCTCGTCCGCCAGAGCCGTCTTTTCGACGTCGTCCTTCGTTGCATCGGCAGAGACGGTGATGCGGCTGCGTACCTTGCCGTTGACCTGGATGGGGTAGTCGACGGTATCGGCGACGAGCCACTTCTTCTCGACGCGCGGGAATGGCCCGTGCGCCAACGACTTCTCGTGACCCAGCTTGCCCCACAGCTCCTCGGACAGGTGCGGAGCCAAAGGAGCCAGCATCAGGATCAGCGGTTCGACGACCCCGCGCGGGGCACCGTCGGGGTAGGCCTTGGTGATGTGGTTGGTCAGCTCGATCAACTTGGCACCGGCCGTATTGTCGCGCAGCGCAGCGTAATCCGCGTGCACGCCATCGATCACTCGGTTGAGCACTCGCAGCGTGTCCTCGGTGGGCTTGGCATCGGTGACGCGGACCTCGCCGGTCACCTCGTCGAGCACCAGTCGCCAGACGCGCTGCAAGAACCGCTGCGCGCCGACGACGTCCTTCGTCGCCCACGGCCGAGAGGTGTCCAGCGGGCCCATCGACATCTCGTAGAACCGCAGGGTGTCGGCACCGTACTCGGCGAAGATCTCGTCGGGGGAGACCGAGTTCTTCAGTGACTTACCCATTTTCCCGTACTCACGGTTGACGGGCTGGTCCTGGTAGAAGTAACCGCCGTCGCGTTCGATCACCTCGGCCGCGGGTACGTAGACCCCACGCGCGTCCGTGTAGGCATAGGCCTGGATGTAGCCCTGGTTGTACAGGCGACGGTACGGCTCGCTCGAGCTGACGTGACCCAGATCGAACAACACCTTGTGCCAGAAGCGCGAGTACAGCAGGTGCAACACCGCATGCTCGACGCCACCCACGTAGAGATCGACCCCGCCCGGATCGTTGGGTCCGTGGATCTCCGGACGCGGCCCGACCCAGTACTTTTCGTTCTCCGGGTCCGCGAAGGCCTCGGAGTTGGTGGGGTCGACGTAGCGCAGCTGGTACCAGGAGCTGCCGGCCCACTGCGGCATGACGTTGGTGTCGCGGGTGTAGGTCTGCAGTCCGTCGCCCAGATCGAGCTCGACGTTGACCCACTCGTCGGCCTTGGCCAGTGGTGGGGACGGCTCGGAGCTGGCGTCGTTCGGGTCGAACGACACCGGGGCGTAGTTCTCGATCTCCGGAAGTTCCACCGGCAGAGCGGAATCCGGCAAGCCGTGCGGGTTGCCCTCGGCGTCCCAGACAATCGGGAACGGCTCGCCCCAGTAGCGCTGGCGCGCGAACAGCCAGTCGCGCAGCTTGTACTGAATGGTGCCGCGGCCGGTGCCGTCCGCTTCCAGGCGTGCGATGACGGCGGCCTTGGCCTCGTCGACCGGCAGGCCGTCGAGGAAGTCGGAGTTCACGAGCGCACCGTCGCCGACGTACGCCGCCTCGGTGACGTCGCCGCCCGAAATGACCTCTCGCACAGGCAGACCGAATGCCGTCGCAAATTCCCAGTCACGCGCGTCGTGGCCGGGTACGGCCATGATCGCACCGGTGCCGTAGCCCGTCAGCACGTAATCGGCGATGAACACCGGCACCTGCTCACCGTTCACCGGGTTCGTCGCGTAGGCACCGATGAAGACGCCGGTCTTCTCCTTGTTCTCCTGCCGCTCCAGATCGGACTTGGCGGCGATCGACGCCCGGTATGCCGCAACGGCTTCCGCGGGAGTCGCGGCACCGCCGGTCCACTTGTCGGAGACGTCCGCCGGCCACTCGGGAGCGATCAGCCCGTCGACCAGATCGTGCTCGGGGGCGAGTACCACGTAGGTCGCGCCGAACAGGGTGTCGGGGCGAGTGGTGAACACCTCGATGCCGGAGAACGAGACCTGCGCACCGCGGGAGCGTCCGATCCAGTTGCGCTGCATGGTCTTGACCTTCTCGGGCCAATCCAGGTACTCGAGGTCGTCGACCAGGCGGTCGGAGTACGCGGTGATTCGCATCATCCACTGCCGCAGGTTCTTTCGGAACACCGGGAAGTTGCCGCGATCGCTGCGTCCGTCGGCGGTGACCTCTTCGTTGGCAAGCACCGTACCCAGACCGGGGCACCAGTTGACCATCGAGTTGGACTCGTACACCAGACGGAAGCCGTCGATCACCTCACGGCGCTCGCCGACGGTCAGCGACTCCCAAGAGCGGCCGTCGTCCAAAGTCCGCTCACCCGAGGCGAAGGCCGCCTCCAGTTCCGAGATGGGCCGCGCTTTACCGAGGTCCGTGTCGAACCACGAATTGAAGATCTGCAGAAAGATCCACTGTGTCCAGTGGTAGAAGTCGACGTCCGTCGTCGCCAGGGACCGTCGACGATCGTGCCCGAGGCCCAGACGGCGCAACTGGCGTCGCATGTTGACGATGTTGTCCTCGGTGGTGCTGCGCGGGTGCGTGCCGGTCTGCACCGCGTACTGCTCGGCGGGCAATCCGAACGCGTCGTACCCCAGCGCGTGCAGCACGTTGCGTCCCTGCATGCGGTGGTAGCGCGCGAAGACGTCGGTGGCGATGTAACCGAGGGGATGGCCGACGTGCAGGCCGCTGCCCGACGGATACGGGAACATGTCCTGGACGAACAGCTTGTCTTTCGGGACGTCTCCGGCGAGCGTGCCGACCGGGTTGGGCGCGTCGAAGGTGCCCTGGGTCTCCCACAGGTCCTGCCACTGCTCCTCGATCTGCCCGGCGAGCTCCGCGGTATAGCGGTGTTCGGGAACGGACTCGGTGGATGCGTCAACGGAATCGGTCACGTCGACCAGCCTAAAGTGTGACGCGGCCCGCCTGGTACCAGGACCTCGCTGCGCCGTATCCTGGCGAGGTGGTCATCGTCTCGGTTGTGTTGTTCGTGCTCGCCCTCGTCGTCGGCGCTGTCGCTGCGCTGTCGCTGCTGGGTCGGCTCCCGCGTAACCGTTTCGCCGGTGTTCGCACCACCGAGGCCATGCGCGACGACGAGACGTTCGTTCTCGCCAATCGCGTCGCCGGGCCGACCACCGCGGCATCGGCACTGGTGCTGGCCCTCGGCGCAGTGGCCGCGGTTGCGTTGAGCGGAGTATCGGCCGTCGTCGCAGTCGTCGTTGCCCTCGTGGCCGCACTGTTCATCGCTGCGGCCGGCGGATCCATCGGGGCCCGCGCCGCAGCGGCCGTACCTGCACCCGCCGAGGCGGACGGATGCGGACAGTCGTGCATCTCGTGCAGCCTCAAGGACGCCTGCCAGCCGAGCTGAGCAGATGAAAGCGAGAGCTGCACGCACGTTCGACCCCGCTGGAGTGGTCTTCGGTGTTCTCGGACCGCTCGTCGTTGCTGCCCTGGTTCTCGTCCTGGCCTACCTGTGGCAGGGCCGACTACCGGACCAGGTCGCCACACACTTCAGCGGCACCGAACCGGACGACCTCGCCGATCCACTCTCCAATGCCTGGACGCTCGCGATCGTGATCGTGCTGGTGGGAGGCGGGTGCAGCGCCGTCGCGTCGCTGGCTCGGGTGCTGCTGATCATGCGCCGAACGATGCTCGTCATCGGACTCACCGTCGTCGGGATGATCGGCGTTCTCCAGATTGCGACCCTGACGCGGGAGTTGGACCTCTCGTCCGGCCAGAGCGTCACCATCCCGGGCTGGGCCATCGCGATGGGCACCGTCATCGGATTCGCCGCTGGGCTGTTCGGTGCGTCCAGGCTGCGTGACCACCGCGAACGCGTCGTCGCCACCTCTGCGCCGCATGCCGATCTCCCACGCTGCAATCCCGAGCTACCTCTGGTGGTCCGCATCGGTGCCAGTCGCGTCGCCGGGATCACCGTCGTAGTGGTCTCTCTGGCCGGAGCCGCGTTGACGTGTTACCTGACCAGCTCGCCGTGGCCGATCTTTCTCTTCGTGCCGCTGACGATTCTGATTCTGTCGCTGCTGCGCTTCACCGTGCACATCGACAGCGACGGGCTCTATGTGTCCAGCCTGGGCATGGCGGCATTCGACTACGACATCGACGAGATCACCGGTGCATCGGTGCGGACCGTCGATCCGGGTAAGGACTTCGGCGGTTGGGGTCTGCGGGCCAAGGGGCGCGGGAATTACGCCGTCGCTACCGAAGCGGGCCCCGCAGCCTTCGTCACCTTCGCCAACGGTGACCGGCTCACCATCGGTTCCGCCCAGGCCGACACGATCGCAGGCACCCTGAACACCTTGACCGCCCGCACTCGCAGCGCAACGGTGGATTAAGTTAGCCGAGTGAAGTTGTTGCGGGATACCGTGCTGGATCCCTTCCTGCTGAGCATCTTCGCAGTGGCGGTACTGGCGAGCATCTTCCCGGCGACGGGCACGGCCGAGGACGTGCTGGGCTGGGTCACGCGGATCGCCATTGCGCTGCTGTTTCTCATCTACGGTGCGAGGTTGTCGCCGCGAGATGCATGGGACGGCATCAAGCACTGGCGGCTGCACTCGGTGATCCTGGCGTCGACCTATCTGCTGTTCCCCGCGCTCGGCCTGGCTCTGCGGATACTCGAACCCGGATTGATCAGCGACGACCTCTACACGGGTGTGCTGTTTCTCTGTCTCGTTCCCTCGACGGTGCAGTCCTCGATCGCCTTCACCTCCATCGCCCGCGGCAACGTCGCCGGTGCCGTGGTGAGTGCGTCGTTCTCCAACATCATCGGAGTGTTCGTCACCCCGCTGCTGGTGATCGCGTTGATGACCACCACCGGATCGGTGAGCATCGATCCGGGCTCCATCCTCGACATCGTGGTCCAGCTGTTGCTGCCGTTCGCCGTCGGTCAGTTGATCCGGCCATGGGTGACGGGATGGTTGACGCGGCACAGCGCTCCGACGAAGCTCGTCGACCGAGGCTCCATCCTGTTGGTCGTCTTCGCCGCATTCAGCGAGTCGATGAACCAGCACGTGTGGTCCTCGGTGGCGGTGTGGCGCATCGCCGTCGTGGTCGCGGTGTGCGCTGTGCTGCTCGCCGTCGTGCTGACGATCACCTGGTACACGGGCAAATGGTTCGGCTTTCCCCTCGAGGATCGACTGGTGCTGCTGTTCTGCGGGTCCAAGAAGAGCCTGGCAAGCGGCCTGCCGATGGCCGCGGTGCTGTTCGTCGGACAACCCGTCGGACTGATCGTGTTGCCGTTGTTGCTCTTCCACCAGATCCAGCTGATGGTGTGCACCGTGATCGCTCAGCGCTTCGCTCGGCGACCGGAATCGGAACCGAGCCCGGCGGCCTCCGCGGCGGACTAGATTGGGTGTCACTCGAGGCGATGGGGAGAAGACGATGACCAGGAAACTTCACACCGACGGTGTCGTCTCGGCGGCCTACACCGGCCGACTGGCCACCAATCCTGTTCCCGCACTGCGGCTTCCCGAGGAGCAACTCGACCCCGACGCGGCCTACCGCTACATCCACGACGAACTGATGCTCGACGGCAGCTCGCGCCTCAATCTGGCGACGTTCGTCACCACCTGGATGGATCCCCAGGCCGAGAAGCTCATGGCGGAGACGTTCGACAAGAACATGATCGACAAGGACGAGTATCCGTCCACCGCAGCCATCGAGGAACGCTGCGTCAACATCGTCGCCGATCTGTTCCATGCCCCCGGACTCGACCGGGAGGACCCGTCGTCGGCCACCGGGGTCTCCACCATCGGATCCAGTGAGGCCGTCATGTTGGCCGGCTTGGCGCTCAAGTGGCGCTGGCGAGCCAAGGGAGCCGGCACCGGCACTCCGAACCTGGTGTTGGGAAGCAATGTTCAGGTGGTGTGGGAGAAATTCTGCCGCTACTTCGACGTGGAGCCGAAGTACCTTCCGGTCGAGCGCGGTCGCTACGTCATCACCCCGGAGCAGGTTCGAGACGCGGTGAACGAGAACACCATCGGCGTCGTCGCGATCCTCGGCACCACGTTCACCGGAGAACTCGAACCGGTACAGGAAATCTGCGCTGCACTCGACGAGATCGCCGACGGCGGTGGGCCGGACGTACCGGTCCATGTGGACGCCGCCAGCGGCGGCTTCGTGGTTCCGTTTCTGTATCCGGAGCTCGAATGGGACTTCAGGTTGCCTCGGGTCAAGTCCATCAATGCCAGTGGGCACAAGTACGGATTGACCTATCCGGGAATCGGATTCGCCGTCTGGCGAACCAAGGAAGACCTCCCGGAGGACCTGGTGTTCCGCGTGAACTACCTCGGCGGCGACATGCCCACCTTCACACTGAACTTCTCCAGGCCGGGCAACCAGGTGATCGGTCAGTACTACAACTTCCTGCGTCTGGGCCGCTCCGGCTACACCGACATCATGAAGGCGTTGCGCGACACCGCTGTTCGCGTCAGCCGACACCTCGAGAAGCACCCGGACATCGAGGTGATCACCGATGGATCGGCCATCCCCGTGCTCTCGTTCATGCTGAAGGATCACTGCGACTTCACCGTGTTCGACGTGTCCCACGAGCTGCGCGCCCGCGGTTGGCAGGTACCGGCATACACGATGCCCGACAACGCCACCGACGTTGCGGTACTCAGAGTCGTTGTTCGAGAGGGTTTCAGCGCGGATCTCGGTCGCATGCTGTGTATTGCCATCGATGAAGTGATCGATGGCTTGAAGTCGGGCGGACACTCGACCGCGCAGGCGTTCGCTCATTGAGCGGCTCCGTCGCATGTGAGCGGAAAGTCGACCCCTGCTACGAGGCGGGAGTGGAGCCTGCGGAACGACCCGAAGGCACTGCCGCGCACGTGCGGCGCAGCCGCTCAGTTCCGGTCGACGTCGATCGGATGGGACGCGAGCAACGCCAACGGCATCGGCTGACGACGCAACACGTGTGCCCACAGATCGATGCGCGGCGGGCCGATCACATCGGATGGCAAGGCAGACAACACCATCCAGTCCTCGCGGTCCAGCTCGCCTTCGAGTTGACCGAACGTCCAGCCCGAGTATCCGGCGAACACCCGCACACCCTCGATCAGTGGGGCGATATCGGCGGGATCGGAATCGAGATCGACCATCACCACTCGGCCGTCGACGCGGCGTAATCCGGGAACGCCATCGATCGAGACGCCGGTCCGCAGCGTCGCCAGGCACAGTGCCGAATCGCGTTTGACCGGACCACCGACGTACAGCGCCTGCGGCTTGGCTGCCAGCTCGGACCAGTCGGGCAGCACGTTCTGCACGGCGGTCTCACTGGGACGATTGATGACGACACCCAGGCTGCCGGCATCGTTGTGTTCGATGATGTAAATGACAGTGCGTCGAAACGTGGGCTCGACGAGCTCGATCGACGACACCAACAGACTGCCGGGCCGGACATCGCGCAACGCCGACGCCGTCTGGTCCTCGGGTTCCTCCGCATGCGTTGCCACGGTAGCCATTGTGGCACCGCGCACCGCCGGATGTGGCGCAAGCGATGCGGCCAGTCCCGATGGGTCGTTCCGCAGGCTCCACTCCCGCCCTGCTCCTACTCGAGCCCCGCGATCTTCGTCAACAATCCCAGCTGATATTCGAACAAGTCGTCCCTGCTGGCGAATGTCGTGGCACCGTACTGATCGAACACATCGAAGCTGATCGCGCCGAACAGCGACGCCCACACCATCACTCCCCGAGCCATCAGCTCGTCGGGCAAGTCTGTTCCCATCTCCCGGCGGATCTCCTCGAAGCTGCCGTGCAGCGATGCCGGTGCCGACACGTCGGTCGGGGCGGCGGGCCGGGCATCCGCCCAGGCGGAGTCGAGGACCTGGACCAGGGCGGTGATCACGCGGGTGCCCGGCCCGGTGGTCTGCTCCGCGGGAGCGTGGTAGCCGGGTACCGGGCTGCCGAACAGCAACGCATACCGTGCCGGCTCTCGCAATCCCCACTGCCGCACCGTCCGGCCGAGTGCCAGGAACTTCTCTCTCGGTCCGTCGGCGGCGGCCACCGCAGCGTCGACGGTGTCCCCGAGTTCGGTGTACGCGTCGACGACGAGCAGGGTCAGCAATTCGTCCCGGCTCGAGACGTACCGGTACACCGCGGAGGACACGACGCCGAGGTCCCTCGCGACGGCGCGCAAGGACAACGCGGCCGCGCCACCGGCGGCCAGATGATCGCGCCCGATACGGGTGATGTCGGCCAGGGTCTGCGCGCGGGCTCGGGTGCGGGGGGTGCTCGCCATGAGCTCACTGTAACTGCTGCTCTTGTGTGAGAGCACTGCTCTTGCTTTTTCGACACCAGGGGTGCACACTCGTTTCAACAGAGAGCACCGCTCTCGTTTTCAGGAAAGGGAGCACATCATGGCCGAACTACACGTCGTCACCGGAGCCGGGCCCGTCGGCTGGACCGTTGCCGAACAACTTGCCGCACAGGGCCATTCGGTGCGGGTTCTGACCCGGTCCGGTAGCGGACCCGATCATCCGATGATCGAGCGCCGCGCCGTCGACATCGAATCCGACGATCTTCGACCCCATCTGAGCGGGGCCACCGCCATCTACCACTGCACCCACGCCGCCTACGAGAACACGGTCTGGCGGGACAAGCTCGAAGCGATGGAAAAGCGAGTGCTCGACGCGGCCGCGGGCACGATCGTCGCGTTCCCCGAGAGTCTGTACGCCTACGGCCGAGTCGACGGTCCGATCCGCGAGGACACTCCCCGCAACGCCACCTACCGCAAGCTGGGTGTGCGTACACAGCTTCTGGCGGCTCGCGAGAAGCACTCGACTCCTACCGTCAGCGTCGCTGCCTCGGACTTCTACGGGCCTCGCGTCATGACGTCCCACATGGGTGAGAGGGTGATCGCGCCCATCCTGGCCGGCAAGACGATCCGCGTCATCGCCTCCGCGGACTTACCCCACTCGTTCACCTACGTACCGGATCTCGCCGCGTCGATGATCACCGCCGCTGCGTCACCGACGACCTGGAACATCGTCCTGCACGCACCTACCGCTCCCGCAGTATCGCAGCGGTCGATGATCGAGATGTTCTCCGCCGCAGCCCACGTGCCCACTCCCAAGGTAGGCACCATTCCGGCCTGGGTGATGCGGACACTGAGCGTCGTGCCAGGGCCGATGAAGGAACTCGGCGACACCCTCTACCAGTTCCGGTACCCCTACGTCCTCGACTCGAGCCGCAGCGAGGCGATTCTGGGACTCGAACCCACCTCACTCGCCGACGGCACCGCCGCAACGATGGCGTGGTGGAAGGCTGCGGTTCCTGCGGTGGCCAGCGGCAACTAGAGTCCCCTCGGTGAACGACGACTCCTTCCGTACCCGCCTACGTCGGTCCCCGGGAGTCGGCAAGCTCACCACCATTCGGTTCGCCGGTCAGTTCGGCGACGGATTGTTTCAGGCGGCACTGAGCGGGGCGATCCTGTTCAATCCCGAGCGCGCGACGAATCCGGCCGAGATCGCGGCCGGATTTGCGGTGCTACTCGTACCGTATTCGTTGGTCGGGCCATTCGCCGGAGCCCTTCTGGATCGCTGGGACCGACGATCGGTCCTGTTGTGGGCGAACATCGTTCGCATCGTTCTGATCATGGCTACTGCCATCCTGCTGTGCGCCGGAGTCGACGCGACGCCGTTGTTGCTGTTGGCGCTGGCCACCGTCGGGCTGAGCAGATTCGTCCTGGCCGGGGCCTCTGCCTCTCTGCCCCACGTGGTTCGGCAGTCGTGGTTGGTCCCGATGAACTCGGTATTGGCCACCGTCGGGTCCGGTTTCGCGGCCGCCGGTGCCGGTCTCGCCGTCGCCGTGATCAGCATTGTCGGTGCCGGCGATCTCGGCTCGGGTGTCGCCGTGGGTGTCGCCGCCACCGGCTCGATCGTCGGGGCGATCGCGGCGGCCCGCTTCCGACCACGGTCACTGGGACCGGGCACAGGGATCCGAACCGACAATCCTGTGGAAGATGTTGCTGCCGGGCTGAAGTCGGGTGCTCTCGCCGTGTGGCGAGCGCCCGGGGTGACGGCCGCGATGATCGGTATCGGCGCACACCGCGTGGTGTTCGGCATCAACACGCTGATCATGGTGTTGGTTCTGCGCGAGGCCACCGCGAGCACTTTGCCCGGCGGGCTCGCGGGCTTCGGGATAGCCGTCGGTGCCACGGCCGTCGGCATGTTCCTCGCGGCCGTCATCACCCCGTTCGTCGTTCCACGGTTCGGACGGACCCCTACGATCGCCACGGCCCTCGTCCTTGCCATCGCGGCCCAGCTCGGAGCCGTCTCCGGCCTGACGCAGAACAGCCTGCTGATCGGGGCCTTCTTTCTCGGGATCGCCGGGCAGACCGTCAAACTCAGCGGTGACGCCGCCATGCAGATCGAGATCGACGATGCCCATCGCGGGCGGGTGTTCGCCCTGCAGGACACTGTCTTCAACATCGCGTTCGTCGGCGCTCTGGCCGCGGCGGCATTCGCCGTCGGGCCCACCACCACCGATCTGAGCCAGGATCCCACTGCGCATGCGCTGGTGTTCGCCGGAGCGGGCCTCTACGCCCTCGGATTGGTCGCAGTGGCCCTCGTCAGCAGGCGCGCACGCCGCTGACGTGGTGTACCTTTCCGTATCGGACCGGGAGGTTTCGTCGGAGGAATGGGGAACCACATGTACGGCCGGACAACATCGCTCGGCTGTATCTTCGCGGTTGCCGCGGGAACAGCCGTCCTTGCTGCGCCGCCGGCTTTCGCCGCGCCCCCACCCCCGGTGAATTCCTGCGGCGAAACAGGATTCGATCCCAAGGACTATCCACCCGAACCCATCGGCCCGGGAAATCCGCCGCAGCTCCCCCCGCTACCGGACCGCCTGGTGATACCCGTGCCGTATCCGTCCCTCGAACTGGTCCCGATACCCGACCCGGCCCCGAACAACACCCGCGTCCAGGCCGATCCGCTCAGCGATCCGTGCACGGACCCGTGCCCCGATCTGACCGACCCCGCGGAATCACCCACGTCGGGGACTGGATCTGCAGGCCGCCTGCCCTTCCCTCGAATCGAAATCGACCCACAGCCCGAAACCATCCCCATTCCGATCCCCGGCCCCGGTGGCGCCCCGGCAACGCCGCCCCCTGCCCCGGCCGTCACCGCAGCAGAGCCCGGTCCGAGTACGCCACCGCCGGCGGCACCCGCCGTCGGCAATGTCGACGTGGTCTCGCAGCTGACCGGGCCGGGATCGGAGAACCGCACCGACAAGCGCTGGCAGGTCGACGGCACCGACCTCGGCATCATGTGGGAGAGCAAACCCGGCGAGGTCGCCGTCGCATTCGGTGATTCCTTCGGCAAGGGGTGGGAATTCGGCGTCGTCGGCGGCGACGACTCGCGGTCGAACGTCCTGGGACACAGCACCGACACCGACCTCTCCGACGGTATGACCCTCGATTCGATGGTGCAGGATTCGCGTTGTCACGCAGCCGAATTGCTGCCCTCGCGCAAGATCAAGAACTGGGAGACCACCGTCATCCCCACCTCCGGCTTCGCGATCGACGACCGGCAGTACATGTCGTACATGTCCATCAGGCGCTGGAGCACGATTCCCGGTATGTGGTGGACCAACTACGGCGGCATCGCCTACTCGGACGACAACGGGTCGACCTGGGTCAAGGACGAGCATGCCAAGTGGGACAACCTCTTCGGCTTCTCCAAGTTCCAGGTGTCGACGATGGTCCCGGCGGGGGAGTACGTCTACATGTTCGGCACCGTCAACGGACGCGTCGGGCAGGTGGGTCTCGCTCGCGTCCCGAAAGCGGACGTGCTGAACAAGACCGCATACCAATACTGGGTGAACGGCACCTGGGCTCCGGTCGACTCGAACGAGGCCACCCCCATCGCCGACGGTATGGCCGGGGAATTGTCGGTCCATCACGACGAGGCCCGTGACCTCTGGCAGATGACCTACCTCGACCCGATTCGCGGCGATATCGTCCTGCGAGAAGCGAATTCACCGCAGGGGGAGTGGACGCCGCCCAGCACGTTGATCGACACTGCCGAGTACCCGAAAGCGTACGGCGGCTTCATCCACCCCTGGTCGACGCCGAACGAGCTGTACTTCACCATGTCGGAGTGGGACAGCTACAACGTCTACCTCGTCAAGGCCGAACTTCCCTGACTCCGTTCGGGACCGCCGGAATCCCACCCGCGCAGGCCCGCATCGACGGCATCGAGAACTGCACGTCCGGCCACCGGGTCGCCGACGGTGATTCGCGCATCACCGTTCGGGTACCGACGTGACGCGATACCGAAGGCGCTGAGCATGTCCCCGATGTTCGCGCCCGGCAGGTACAGGAAGTTCGCATGACTGGCGGGGCTGAAAATTCCGCGTTGCCGCAGTGCGGCCCGGAGCCCTTCCCGTTCGGCGACGATGGACTCGACGCGGCACTGCAGTTCCGAGGCTGCAGCATAGGATGCCGAGACTGCGGACTCCGCGGCGGCGACCATGCCGAAAGGCAGCTGCAACAGCCGAATTCGTCTGGCAATCTCCGCGCTCGCTACTGCGTATCCGATGCGAAGTCCCGCCAACCCGTACGCCTTCGAGAAGGTTCGGAGCACAACGACATTGGGATGATCGGCTATCAGGATCCTGCTGACCATACGGAGATCAGCCGAGACGAACTCGATGTAGGCCTCGTCGAGAATCACCGGTACGTGCTTCGGAATCTGCTCGACGAACTCGAGCAGGGTGTTCGTCGGCAGCACAGTCCCGGTCGGATTGTGGGGGCGGCACACGATCACCGCGCTCGTCCGATCGTCCACAGCCCTCAGCATGCGATCGAGGTCCTGCTGACCGTCGTCCTGCAGGGGAATTGCCTCGAGGCCGAGTCCGCACATTCGGGCGAGGATGGGGTAACCGTCGAACGTCGGTGTCGCGAAGACGATGGTTCTTCCCGGTTCGGTCAGTGCACGCAGTAGTTGCAATGCCACGCCGGTGGCCCCGGCCCCGACGACCACCTGACCCGAATCGATCTCCTCGTGTTCGGCGATGATCTCGGCGAGCGCATTGGGCAGAAACTCGGGATAGCGGTTCGCGCAGCGCGCTGACCGATCCAACGCGGCTATGACCGAAGGCAAAGGCGCAAAGGGGTTCTCGCTCAGACCCAACGCGAATCTATGAAGCTCGGGGTCGGCAAGAGTGGTCACGACGCCGCACCCCAGCGCACAGCAGCCGCCCCCGCGAAGTCTCCCGCGTGCGCAAATCCGGCCATCATGACGAGCGATCCGTTCGGGATGCGTCCAGCTCGATTCTCGATGTCGAGCGTGACCGGAATGCCCGCTCCGAAGAGGTTTCCGCACTCGTCGAACGAGTCGGGATGCCGATCCTCGGGAAGCTCCAAGGCGTCACGCCAATTGCGGAGAAACAGTCGATTCGGTTGATTGGTGACGAACGCGTCGATCGCCTCGGTCCGCACGCCGATCTGCGAACATACGGACAGGGCCACCTCGGGAACCAGACGGTTGCCGCGGGCGAGAACCTTGGTGATCTTGGATTCGGTGAAGCCCACGTGAATCTGACCGGTGCCCGGCTCCCAGTACTTGCGTGGTGGATCGACGGCTGTCGTCATGTCACCTGCGTACTCGGGATACGTACGGCAGGTGATTCCGAGAACCGGCCCCGCTGTCGATTTCGTGAGCAGCGCGGCCGCAGCACCGTCCCCTGGCACGCTGGCCTGAGACAGCGACACGACGTCGGGCTGCACGAATATCTGGCCCGCACTGTTCTGGACGTTCACGATCAGTGCCGATGTCGCCGAGGACGTCTGCATGATCTGCCGAGCAAGTTTGATCATGTAGACGAACGACGCGCATCCACCGTTGTGCAGATCGATGACCCACTCGGGAGAGAGCCCGATGCGTCTCGCCAGTTCTCCCCCCGTGCCGAGGATCGGCAGATCGGGTAACTGCGTGTGTGTGATGAGAATGTCCACCGAAGCGACGGCATCCGAACCCTGCCGCGCACTGATCGGCGCCACCGCTCGTTCGGCCATGTCCACGGCCGATTCGTCCGGAGCCACATGGTGCCGGAACCGCGGAGATCGGAACATGATGTTCTCGGCCAACCGATCGGTGCCTGCGAATTGGGCGAAAAATTCTGCCGGAACGCGGTTCTCGGGCAGGTATCCGGCAATGTCGATCAGACTGACGGTATCCATGTCACTCACCCATCCACGCCGGCGTCAGCGGCAGACCATGGGCGCTGCGGTACTCACAGATGGCCTTGAGGTTCTGCATCTCGAGCATGTGGCCCGCCGCGAACATGTCCCAGAAGTCGCCGACCCACGGTGTGCGTTGCGGAGGGGCGGTTTCCGGATACGGATTCTCGTCGTAGAAGGGGTGATGACAGTTGGTCCACAACACCACCGAGCCAGGCTTGTTCAGGACGATCCGAGCATCGACAACCCGCATCAGATACACCATCCAGAGATGCTTCCCCTGGTCCCACGCGCAGTGGTAGTCCACGGTCATGGATTCGGGGTTGGCTACGGTGCGGGTGTAGATCTCGGTAGCGTCGCCGAGCCGGTCGTAGGCCAGCCACAGGCCCGGCTCGTCGACCGGGGTGAACCCGCGGAGGCTGTACGTCCATTCCTCCAGGCTGCGGGTGTCGGACAGGTATCGATAGACCTCGGCGGGTGGTGCGTCGATGTATTCCTCTACGGTGCAGTACTTTCCGAACACTTGATCGTGGGGATACACCGAGCGCAGCATGTCGAGGATGATCGGAGTGGTCGTCGCCCGATCGGAGGTTTCGATTCGTGTCAATCCGTCGATGTCGCCGGGTAGATCAGTGAGTGCTGGCAGGCGTGAGCTCATGATTCTCCTGATTGTCGAGGAACGGAGCAAATGGGGGGAGTTCGTCTGCGTCACAGAGAACTTCGACGACGCAGGGCCCGTCGAGTCCGATGCACGACGCGAAAGCGGATACGAGCTGCGTGGAATCCGTGGCGCAGTAGGTGCGCAACGTCGGAAACATGGTGCCGAGACCCGAGGCGATCGACGCGGGTGTGAAACGGTTTCCGTCGTTCACCGCGCCGGGAAGTACCTGTCCACGGGTGACACACATGGCGTGCGCGTTGTTGTTGAACACCACGAAGGTGACGGGAGCGTTGTACTCGAGCGCGGTGTGTATTTCCATACCGTGCATGTAGAACGCCCCGTCACCGGCGATCACGAATGTTCGCCGTCGACGGGCCAGAGAAGATCCGATGGCACCGCCGAAGCTGTACCCCATGCCGCCCATGCCCAGGGCTACGACGAATCTGGAGTCGACGCCGACATCGAGGTGGTGCACGACGGCAGCACCGGTATTTCCGGCGTCGGCGAACACATCGGCATCGGATCCCACCGCCGCTGCCACGAGATCCACCGCATCTCGATACCGAAGTCCCTTGCCGTTCATCGACGGCACCCTCAGTGCTCGGACTACCGGCGTACTCGACGGCGGAACGTGCGGCGTGATGGACAGCGTGAGTTCGTGGAGTGCGGTGCCGAGATCATCGGTGCTCACGTGCGTCGCAGCGACATAGGGCGGAGCCGCTCCGATACTGCAGACATCCATGACCGCCAACGCGTCGTCGAGGCCGGCTCGGGCCATCAGTGGCAGGCGGGTTCCTATGAGCAGGCACAGCGCCGAATCTCGCAGTGCTGCTTCGATATCGGGACCGCCCATGACTCCTGAAACGCCCCGGTACCCGGGCCATTGTGGATCGACGGTGTCCTTCGCGTCGGGGGTGACCGCAATCTTCGCCCCGAGCACGGTGAGCAGGCCGTTCAGTGCTGCTCGCGCATCGGAACGGGCAACACCATCGCCCACGATCGCGGTTATCCCTCCACGGGCCGCGTCGATGCGTCGGGCGATCGACGTCAGCTTCGGAACCGTCGGTGCGGCGGGAAGATACTGCAGAAGGAACGGGGGACACTGCTGTTGCAGAACATCTTTCGGTAGCAGAAGTACTGCAGGCTTGCCGGCGCGCATGGCGGTCAGCGCCTCCGTCAGACGGGCCTCGAGTTCGGCGGCGCTGCGCACCCTCGCGCAATAGGCGCTGACTTCTGCGAACAGTGCCCTGGCGTCGAGAGAGCCGGCTCGACCACTCGAATCCTGGAACGCACCCTGCCCCTCCTGCGCCGTCGGCGGTTGACCGACCAGTGCCAGAACCGGAATGTTCGACGCATACGACTCCGCAAGGCCCGCCACGAGATTGACGGCTCCACCCCCCGACGTCGCGGCCACGACTCCGATCCGTTTCGATGTTCGGGCATAGCCGTCTGCCATCGTGGCGGCTCCGAATTCATGTTTGGCCACAATCGAATTCATCCGAGAAGAATGCTGAATCGCATCGAAGACATCCTCGATGTTGGCCCCACTCACCCCGAAAATGTGTTCCACGCCCAGATCGGCGAGCGCCTCGACCAGGTGATCCGCTGCTCGTGTAGTTCTGCTGTGCACCGACATTTCTCGCGCCCCCAATAGCTCGTCGACATACACACGAGACGGGACGAGAAATGGTTCATCGATACGAAATCGAACCGAGGTGCGTGCGAAATCGTGTGTACAGGTAGCTAGTTTCGCTTGCTTTCACCATTCTTCGGAGGTCGACATGTTCGCCAAGAACGCAGCAGTAATCACCCTTGCCGGTGCAGGGCTTCTGCTCGCAGGATGCGGCAGCGGTGCGTCGCCCGAGTCCGCTGCGCCTGCACCCTCGATGTCGATGTCGATGTCGATGCCGGTCTCCACGTCGGAAGTGAGTGTCGGTTCTGCGGACATCGTCATCTCGGGTTTCGCCTTCCAGGTTCCCACGAGAGTCTCACCGGGACAGCAGATCACCATCCGGAACGGTGACAGCACCGAACATTCGGTCACCGCCGATACCGGCGACACGTTCGACGTCGACGTGGGCGGCGGCGAGACTGCAACACTCACGGCACCGACGGCGCCGGGGACGTACGCATTTCATTGCGAATACCATCCGAACATGATGGCGGTCCTGACTGTCGGTTGAGCCAGGGCAGCGCCGCCCCGGTTCTACACCGGGGCGGTCAGCAGGACCTCGCCGCTGTCGGTGGCCCGCACGTCGATGCTCGCGATCTCGTCCAGGCCGACGCTGGTGGTTCCCGTCGGCGTCACGGTGTCCCCGGGTGCGCCGATCCACGTCGCAATCCGGCTCACCCGACCCGACGTGTCGGTGACGGTGAGCGCGTATTCCTCGGTGTCGGTGCCGTAGCGCTCGCCGGTCCCGGGGCTGTCGACGGTGTACGTGCACTCGAGCGACACGGACGTACCCCACGAGTGTGGGGTGACGTCGGCGCTGGCATCGATCACCGTCGGCTGTACATCGACGAGCTGCACACTCGCGACCGGATCGGAGCTGCCGATCGGGTACTGCTGGACGAACACACCCACGGGAACGGCGATCAGCACGGCAGCAGCGGCGGCGACAGCAGTGTCACGGAACCGAATACGTCGACGATGCGCGCGAATAGCGGAGAACAGACGCTCTTCTCGCCCAGTCGTGGGCAACGGCGGCGATGCGGGCTCGGCAAGAGCAATGCTGCGCGGTACCGCGGCGAGCAGACCGGGCAGGACCGTGATTTCGGCGACCGCGGTGTTGCACCGTGCACATTCGCTGAGGTGATCCTCGAACTCGCGCCGCTCGGACGAAGAGAGTGCCCCGAGAACGTAAGCGCCGTCCCACATTGCGTATTCGTCGTGATTCACCGGGTCACCCCCATTTCCTGCAGCGCCAGTCGCAGTGCGCGCATGCCGTAGTGCATTCGAGATTTCACAGTGCCTTCCGGGATATCGAGTTCGGCCGCGATCTGACGAGTCGACATTCCCCGGTAGTAGCTGTGCACGATGACTGCACGGTGGTCGGGCGCGAGACGACCGAGCGCATCGGCCATCAGCCATGCGTCGAGCGCACTGTCCGATCCGTCTTCCTGCCCTCGATCGGGTGGTTCGCTCATGCCGACTTCGCGACGCGATCTGGCGCTTCGTCCCTCGTCGAACACAAGATTGCGAGCTACCGTGAACAACCAAGCACGCGCGGACGATTCGGTTTGGTCGAGGACTTTGCGATGATTCCACGCACGAAGCAGTACCTCTTGCGTCACGTCGTCTGCCCGGTTCCGGTCACCCGTGAGACGGAACGCGTACCGCCACACGGACGTGGCGTGCTCGGCATAGAGCAGGCGCATCAGATCGGTCGGGGCTTGCGGCATGAGTACCTCCGATAGGTACACACGGTACAACCCGCCCGATGGTTCGAATCGCTTCGTTTCGCAGCTCGGCGTCGCGATGCTATGCCCGAGTGGGCCACCACTCGAGCAGCGCCGCTTCGGCGTCCTCGCGGGAGAGTGGTCCGCGATCGAGTCGGAGTTCCTTCAGGAACTTCCATGCCTTGCCCACGTCGGGACCGGCCGGGATGCCGAGCAACTCCATGATCGCGTTGCCGTCGAGATCGGGGCGTACCCGGGCCAGATCCTCCTGCTCGGCGATGCGGGCGATGCGCTCTTCGAGATCGTCGTACGTCGCCTGCAGCGCGGCCGCGCGGCGTTTGTTCCTGGTGGTCGAATCGGCTCGAACGAGCTTGTGCAACTTGGGAAGTAGCTCGCCGGCATCGGTGGCGTAGCGCCGGACGGCGGAGTCGGTCCACTGACCCTTGCCGTAGCCGTGGAATCGCAGATGCAGGAACACCAGATGCGAGACTTCCTCGATCATCTTCTTGGAATACTTCAAGGCGCGCATACGCTTTCGCACCAGCTTGGCGCCCACGACCTCGTGGTGGTGGAAACTCACTCCACCACCCGGCTCGTTTCGCTTGGTATCGGGCTTGCCGATGTCGTGAAGCAGTGCAGCCCAACGCAATACGAGATCCGGATCGCCGTCCTCGAGATCGATCGCCTGCTTCAGCACCGTCAGCGAGTGCGAATACACGTCCTTGTGTTGGTGATGCTCGTCGATCTCGAGCTTCATGTTGGGAACCTCGGGGATGATCCGCTGCGCCAACCCCGTCTCGCACATCACGTCGATGCCGTCGATCGGGTGCGCGCCGAGCATCAGCTTGTCCAGCTCCACCTGGATGCGCTCGGCCGTGATCCGGTCGATCTGATCCGCCATGTCCTCGATGGCCCGGTGCACCCGGGGCATCAGTGAAAATCCGAGCTGGGAGACGAACCTCGCGGCGCGCAGCATGCGGAGGGGATCGTCGCCGAAGGAAACCTCCGGTGCCGACGGCGTGTCGAGTACGCCCTCGAGCAGCGCATCCATCCCGCCGAGCGGATCGACGAACTCCTGTGCGCCGTCTGCTCCCAGACGCACGGCCATGGCGTTGACCGTGAAATCGCGTCGAACGAGATCCTCTTCGAGGCTGTTGCCGTACTGCACTTCGGGATTACGAGAGACCTGATCGTAGGAATCGGTGCGGTAGGTGGTGATCTCGATCTGTTGGTCGTCCTTGGCCGCACTGATGGTGCCGAACGCGATGCCCGTATCCCACTGATGATCCGCCCAGCCCGACAGCATCGCCTGCACGTCCTCGGGCCTGGCGTCGGTGGTGAAATCCAGATCGGTGCCGAGTCGACCGAGAACCGCGTCGCGAACCGTCCCGCCGACGAGATACAGCTCGTGCCCGGCGGCCGCGAACAGAGCACCGAGCGGAGTCAACACCGGAGCGAGCTCGCGCAGCGTCACCGCCGCTCCGGCCAGCAACCTCTCCCGGCGGGCATCGGTCTGCTCGGCGGAAACGGAAGACAGGGACTGATCGGCCACGGTGGAAGAGCCTACTTGCGCCGTGGCGATCGATTGTCCCGGCCTTTACCCCGCGGTGCGGCACGGCAGAAGAGTGCGCATGGGCAACTAGTATGGATCGGGTGTCTGCTGCCGAACGATCGAACAGGAGTCGCCGCAACCCGCGGCGGCGTCAGGCACGCGCCGACACCGAAGCACCCAAGCTGCGGACCGTCCGCGAAACCTCGGCAGGCGGCCTGGTGGTCGACGGCCTCGACGGTCCTCCCGCCACCCGCTGCGCCGCCCTGATCGGACGTACCGACCGGCGGGGACGTCTGCTCTGGTCCCTGCCCAAGGGTCACATCGAGCAAGGCGAAACCGCCGAACAGACGGCCATGCGCGAGGTGGCCGAGGAAACCGGCATCCGCGGGACCGTCCTGGCGTCGCTGGGCAGCATCGACTACTGGTTCGTCACCGAGGGCCGACGCGTCCACAAGACCGTCCACCACTACCTGCTCCGATTCCTCGGCGGCGAACTCTCGGACGAGGACCTCGAAGTCACCGAGGTCGCCTGGGTACCGCTGAGCGAACTGCCGTCGCGACTCGCCTACGCAGACGAACGCAAACTCGCCGCGATCGCCACCCGCCTCATCGACGACATGAACAGCAGCACGAACAACGGGAACTCGAGCGCACCGACCCCCGGCGAGAAGTGATCGTGCGGGCTCGGAAGGTCACTGCCGCCGCACTGACCTCGTTCCTCCTTGCGGTGGCACCGGCCGTCGGGGTGGCGGCGGTTGTCCCCGCGCAGCTTCCGATGGCCGCCGCTCAGCCCGACGCCTCCGTCGGCGATATCGAGTCCACCAGCGCCGTCCCCGACACTCCGATGACGCAGGCCGGCAACCCCTTTCTGACGCTCAGCATCGACACCGTCGCCCCGTCGACCGTCACCACCAGCAGCGACCCGTTCGTGACCGTCCGGGCGACGGTGACCAACACCGGCGATCGACGCGTCGACGACGTCAGTGTCCGCATGCAGGCCTCGTCCGCCATCGACACCACGGCAGGCCTGCGCACCTCGCTGACCCTCGACCAGGAACGGTTCGACCGCGTCGGCGATTTCGTCACGGTGGCCGAGTCGTTGGAGAAGGACGAGAGCCGCCAGTTCGACCTGTCGATGCAACTGCGCAGCACTACCGAGCCCTCGCTCGGGATCGAGGCACCCGGCGTCTACCCACTGCTGCTCAATGTCAACGGCACGCCCGAGTACGGCGGAACCGCACGACTCGACGACGCACGCTTCCTGCTCCCTGTCGTCGGGCTGCCGCGTAACCCGGGCGAGATGGATCCCGCCGCCCCCGACGCGGCACCGTTGCCGCCGAACACCCGAAACCCCGTCGCGATGACCGTGCTGTGGCCACTGGCCGACATCCCGCGCCTCGCTGCGGGAATACCCGGCTCGGTCGACGAGCGAGTGCGACTGATCGACGACGAGCTGGCCGGAGAACTCGCCTCGGGCGGTCGGCTCGACACCCTGCTCAAGGCCGTGGAATTCGCAACGAAACCCGGCCTCGATCCCGGCGGCAACCTCGCGTCGAGCCTGTGCATCGGCATCGATCCGGACCTGCTCGTCACCGTCTCGAACATGACCCGCGGCTATCTCGTCGTCGACAACCCGGCCGATCCCGCCAGCACCGCTCGGGACGGCACCGGAAGCGCGGCCGCGACCGAGTGGCTGTCCCGTCTCGAAACCATCGCGTCGAGCACCTGCGTGACGGCTATGCCGTTCGCGCAGACCGACCTGGGGGCAGTGGCCGACATCGGCGACGCCTCGCTGATCCAGAGCGCGATCTCCACGCCTGCAGATGTCGTCGACGGCATCCTCGGCATCACCTCGACGCGGGGTTTCACCTGGAGCACCACCGGAGGCGTGGACGCCGACACCGCCGACGCCCTGCGCTCCGCGGGTACCGGAACCGTGCTGGTCGCCGACAACAGCATCAGCCCGCCGACATCGGCACCGATGGCCCAGCTGATCTCGACGAATGTCCCTCCGACCGGAACCCAGCCGTCGGAATCACAGCCGCCCTCGACGCTGGCCGCCGCCCACTACGACGCGGCCACCGCAGCGGCACTGGCCGGAGTGGGCGACACCCCGTCCACTCCTGCCCTCACTCCCGCCGAGCAGCGATTCGACCTCGACACGGACTCCCGTACAGCGCGCCTGCAGGACGCACTCGGTGCTGTCAACTTCCATGCTCTCGTCGGCACCGATCGGCCCGGGCGCACCGTCACGGTCGCACCCCCGCAGTACTGGACCGCAGGGGGAGACGAGCCGTCGGCCATTCTGTCGACGGTGTCCTCGCTGCTGCGTTCCGGTTTGGCGACGCCCCGACCGCTGGCAGAGCTGATTGCCGAACCCACCTCGGGCACCCCGGTGAGCAGCGTCGATGCTGCCACCGAACTCGATACCGGCACCATCGACTTGGTGAGAACGCAGAGCGCTCGGATCGAGACGCTGATGCAGTCGCTGGTCGAGGATCCTCAGTCGGCGCTCACCCCGCGCCTGTTCACCGCCCCGCTGCGCGAGGACATGCTCCGGGCACTCTCCACGGCGGGTCGAGCCAGTTCGGTGGCCGATGAGACCGGCACCATGGCATTCACCCGACTCGCCGCTACCCGAATCGGCATCGACACCATCTACGGATCGGTGACCGTGCTCGCGCCGGGCGGCGTCTACACCCTCGCCTCCGAACAGAGCCCGTTGCTGCTCGTCGCACGCAACGACCTGCCGATGCCGGTCAACGTGCTGCTGCGAGTCGACGCGCCCCCGGAAATGACGATCAGTGACGTCGGCGTCACCCAGCTCCCGGCCCGTGGATCACGAACCATCACCGTCCCGGCCGAGGTCGATGCCACCCGCAACCTGTCGGTGGACTTCTCCGTGACCGCGCTCGACGGCAGCAGGCTCGGCGAAGTGTCCACGGTGTCCGTACGGTCGAACGCGTACGGCCAGGCGCTGGCCATAATTACCGCCTGCGCCGGCGCTCTCCTACTGTTACTTGCAGGTCGACGACTCTGGCATCGATTCAGAGGCCAACCCGACCCGGCCGACGAAGGGTACGAGAGACCATGACAGGAAACGTCCCGTACGACGGGGACCTGCCGCGGTCGCGTATGCCGGCAGCACAGGTTTTCCGGCGCACGACGCCACCGCGGTCGGCACCCTGGGAGCGGCAGTCGACTCCCGAGCTGCGCTCGTACCCGGCACCGCCCCCGCTCGACGGTCAACCGGCTGCCGACGACGCCGTCACCCAACTCATCCCGCGGTTCCGCGACGAGGACTACCCCCAGGCGCCGTCGGGAACGGTTCCTCCGTCGAAAATTCCGCCGGGCGGGACAGAACCTTCACCGCAGCCCGAGCCGAGGCCGCAGAAGTCGTTGCTGGCCGCGTCGGGATCCATTGCGGTAGCAACCCTGGTCAGCCGCATCACCGGTTTCGCCAAGCAGGTCGCCATGACGGCCACCCTCGGCGCCGGGCTGGCCAGTGCCTTCACCGTCTCGACGATTCTGCCGAACATGATCTCCGAGTTGGTCCTCGGCGCAGTACTGGGAGCGATCGTCGTTCCGGTGCTGGTCCGGGCCGAGCAGGAAGACGCCGACGGCGGGCGGGCATTCGTTCGACGTCTGTTCACCATCGCAGTCGCGTTGCTGGGGACCGTTGCGCTCGGCGCGACCATGGCCGCGCCGCTGCTGGCGCGGCTGATGCTGTCGGGAGATCCGAAGGTCAACGAGGACCTGACCATCTCGCTGACGTACCTGGTACTTCCGGCGTTGCTGTTCTACGGTCTGTCCGGTCTGCTCACCGCGGTCCTGAACACCAGGCAGAATTTCAAGCCCGGCGCGTGGGCACCGGTGTTCAACAACCTGGTCGTACTGGCAGTCTTCGGCATCTACTTCCTGATTCCGGACGACCCCACGTTGAATCCGAACGAAATGAGCACCACGCAGGTGCTCGTCATCGGCCTCGGCGTCACCACGGGTGTCATCACGCAGGTACTGGCACTGATTCCCGCGCTGCGACGCGAACGCATCGACCTGCGCCCACTGTGGGGATTCGACGAACGCCTCAAGAAGTTCGGCGCGATGGCCGCCGCCATTGTGCTCTACGTCGTCATCAGCCAGGTCGGGCTGATCGTTGCCACCAACATCGCGTCGGGCACCGACGATGCGAGCAACACGATCTATTCGCAGGCCTGGATCGTGCTGCAGCTGCCGTACGGCATCCTCGGCGTCACGGTACTGACGGCCATCATGCCCAGGCTCAGCCGCAATGCGGCCAACGGTGACACTCCGTCGGTCGTCGACGATCTGTCCGTCGCCACCCGGCTGACGATGGTCGCGCTGGTGCCGATCGTGGTGTTCCTGACCTTCGCGGGGCCGTGGGTCGGCGAGGCGCTGTACGGGTTCGGCCGATTCGCCGACGTTGCGAGCCGACTCGGTGAGGCCGTCAGCTGGTCGGCGTTCTCCCTCATCCCGTACGCCCTCGTCCTGATCCACCTGCGTGTCTTCTACGCCCGCGAGAAGGCCTGGACACCGACATGGATCATCCTCGGCATCACCGCCGTGAAGATCGGCCTGTCGCTCCTCGCCCCGATGGTCGCGTCCGATCCGGACCAGGTCGTGCTGCTCCTCGGAACGGCCACCGGCCTCGGCTACACCGTCGGCGCGATCATCGGCGGATACCTGTTGCACAAGAGCCTGGGCAACCTGCGGATGGCCAACGTCGGCAAAACCATCTGGCTGGTCCTCATCGCCTCGCTGGCCGGCGGTGCTGCCATGCTTGCGATCGACCGGATCCTCGGGCTCGACGCAATGACGAACGGCTGGATCGGAAACTTCGTCCGCGTCGCGATCGACGCCATCGTCATGCTCGGCATCACGTTCTCGATCCTCTGGTTCGGCAAGATTCCCGAAGTCCTGGCGGTCACGGTGGCCCTGAGCCGCGTCGTTCGTAGATTCCGTGGCGCGCCTGCCGACCGGGACGCCGATCTGGCCGCTGCAGAAACCGGCGTGATTCCGGTTATTCGAACCGAGCCCACATGGGACACTGCGCGGGATCGGCTCCCGTACCCTGGTCCTCGGCACCCGGGGGCATACGCCCACACGGGTCGACCGTTTGCAGAACAACACGGGGCATATTCGCCTGAAGGAGTGACAGTGACCGACGACGATGTTGCTGGGGGGCCGGCACAGTCTCCAGCAAACGAAGCCGACCGAACGAGCGGCGGAGTCGAAGTCGACACCCAGGACCGCACCGAGCCCGTGAAGGCCGAGCCCAAGACGGCGGCTCCCGCCAAGGCCACCACTCCTGCGTCCTCGGAGGCAGCGAAGCCTGCTGCGGATTCCGAGAAAGGCAGCGAGAAGTCGGCAGAGACGGCCGACGCGGTCGAATCGGAGAACAAGGCGACTACCGACAAGACGAGTGCCGAAGACGCCACCACGGAAGAAGCCACTACCGACAAGAGCGCCGCCACCGAGCCAGCTCCAAAGCCGGCCGATCGAACGGTATCCATCTCCAAGTCCGCTCTGGCGTCGCGCCCGACCGACAAGACCATCTCGATCTCGAAGGCACAACTGCCGGTCGAAGAGCCCGCCGACAAGAAGACGACCGACAAGGATACGAAGCCCGAGGCCGTTTCCGAGGCAACGGCGACGGCTCCGACCACGGACAAGGCGACGGAGAAAACCACCGCTGACAAGTCCGAAACGACCGGTGCGGCTGCCCCCGCGCCCGAGCGGACTCTTCGTGGCCCGACGCTCATTCCCGGTGCCTCCGTCGCTGGTGGACGGTATCGACTTCTGGCTCCGCACGGCGGCGCACGTGGACTCAAGTTCTGGCAGGCCCACGACGTCAAGCTGGACCGCGAGGTGGCGCTGACGTTCGTCGACGCCGACCAGCAGTCCACCGCGTCACCCACCGATCGAACCGAGGGTCCGCAGGCGATTCTCTCGCGCACACTGCGTCTGGGTCGGATCAATTCGCCCGGGCTCGCGCGCGTGCTCGACGTGGTGCGTGGCAGCTCCGGCGGCATCGTCGTCGCAGAGTGGACGCCCGGCCGGTCGCTACGCGAAATGGCCGACACCGTGCCCGCACCCACCGGGGCTGCTCGCGCGATCAAGGTTCTGGCTGCGGCCGCCGAGGCAGCACACCGCAGCGGCGGTGCCCTGTCGATCGATCACCCCGATCGCGTGCGCATCAGCTCCAGCGGCAATGCCGTCCTCGCTTTCCCGGCCACTCTCGCCGACGCCGATCCGAGTTCGGACGTCCGCGGTCTCGGTGCCATGCTCTACGCCCTGATCACGGCCAGGTGGCCGCTGTCCGACACCACCGGCGGATCGGTCGTGTCCGGTGATGAGGCTCCGGCTCGCAGCGTGGGCGGCATGCGTCCGGCCGACCGAGACGACAAGGGCGCGCCGCTCGAGCCGAGGCAGGTTCGTCCCGACGTTCCGTTCGAGATCTCCGCTGTCGCCGTGCGGGCGCTGGAACAGAACAGTGGCATCCGTACTGCTGCCACCGTGCAGCACGTCCTCGATCAGGCCGCCGTCGTCAACGACAAGACCGATCTGATGCCGGCTCTGCGACTGGGCCAGCGCGCACCAGGAGCCAGCGGACATTCGCTCGCCGACCCCGAGGAAATCGCCGCCGAGAAGGCCAAATCGACCCGCACCAATATCGCCATCGCAATACTCGGTGCGTTGACGGTCGTCATTCTGGCGTTCGCCGGCTACTGGCTGTTCACCTCGATCGCCGGTGACAGCACGGATGCGCCCCTCGACAGCCAGGAATTCGGCCTCACCACTCCGGCGGCGGCACCTCCCGCAGGCGAAACTGCCGCACCTCCTGCCGAGACGGGTGGGCCCGTTGCCTTGAACGGTGTCAGCGTCTTCTCGCCGCAGGGTTCGGCCGACAACCCCAGCACTGCTTCCAACGTGATCGACAACGACCCAAGCACGGCGTGGACCACCGACTCGTATTTCCAGCAGTTCCCCGCTCTGAAGAACGGCGTGGGCCTGCTCGTCACGATTCCGGCGACAGCGCTGAACAATGCGTGGATCGAATCGACGTCCCCGGGCACCGTCGTCGAGATCAGGTCGGCACCGAACGACTCGCCCAGCCTGAGCGACACCACTCTGCTCGGTGAAGCCACTCTGCAGAACGGCCGAACCGACATCGCCCTCGACGACGCCGAGCCCACCGGGAACGTGCTCGTCTGGATCACCACACTCGGAGAGCAGGGCGGCCGTATCGCCACGTCGATCTCCGGGATCGGTTTCGACTCCTAGACCCGACGCTCGGTACGGAATCCGGGCTCGTTTCGTACTTCACGGTCTTCATGGCCTAGGCTCCCCCCAATGCGTTAACACGGGGGGAGCCGTTTTCGTATGACCGAACGTATCGATTCGGCGCTAGGGGAGCGCACGGATGCGGAACTTCTGGCTGCTCATGCGGCCGGGGAGCCGAATGCATTCGCCACTTTGATCTACCGACACCACGAGCATCTGTGGCTGACGGCGCGTCGCACGAGCTACACACCCGAGGACGCCTCCGATGCTCTGCAGGAGGCTCTGCTTTCCGCCCATCGCACCGCCGGGTCGTTCCGCGCCGACGCCGCCGTCCGCAGCTGGTTGCACAAGATCGTCGTCAACGCCTGCTTGGACCGCATCCGCCGCAACAAAGTACGGCCCTCGGTTCCGTTGAGCGAGAACGAAAGTCACGAGCCCGCGTCGCCCAGAGACCGCATCTCCGAGACGGAGACCACCATCCTGGTTCGGCAGGCTCTGATGACGCTGCCGCCCGATCAGCGTGCAGCCGTCGTCATCGTGGACATGGAGGGCTACTCGGTGGCCGACGCAGCCGTTCTGCTCGGCGTTCCCACCGGTACCGTCAAGAGTCGATGTGCACGTGGTCGACTCAAACTCTCGACGCAGCTCGCCTACTTGAAAGACGCAGGGAACCGAATCTAGACCCCTCGCGTCTATATCGTGTGAGAGAGAAAGCAGATTCGGCGAAGGGAGGCAGGAACGTGTCGTCGAGCACCGATGCGCTACCCGATGCCCCGTTCTCACCGGAGCTGTTGGCCGAACTGCATGCCGACGCACTCCCCGAGGATGTCAGCAGTCGGCTGTGGCCGTTGGTCCGTCGCGACGAGCAGTCGATGCAGGTCCTCGCCGGTCTCGACGCGGTGTCGGCTCGGCTCAACGAGATGGGCGAGGATCCGACCGGGACGTTGTCGATTCCTCCCGACGTCGTCGAACGGATCGATCGCACGATCCATTCCGTCGAGCAATCCGGTCCGCAATCGAGCGATCCGGTTGTCGTTCCGTTCCGGTCCCGCAGGCGTCATGTCGTTCTCGGAATTGCCGCTGCCGCAGCGCTTCTCACTGTAGGTTCGGTCGTGTTCGCAGCGGTGTGGCGCACCCCGGACGCACCCGAATCCGTTGCCGCAGAACCGTCGTCGGCACCCGACGGGTCACTGATCCTCGATTCCGCCGACCTCGACTCCGGTTTCGCCTTCAGCATTCTCGGCAAGCGTGATGCAGGTGCCCTGTCGGATCCGGCGGACCTCGAGGCGTGTCTTGCGGCCAACGACGTCGACCCCGCAACGTCCGTCCTCGGATCCACTCAGGTCAGGATCGACGGCCGAGACGGAACCCTGCTGGTGCTGGCAGGCGCGCAGCCGGCCCAGTTCATCGCCCTGGCGGTGGGCAACGATTGCGGCGGTACCAACCCCGACGTCCTGACTCGACGCGATATCGGCTGACACATCTCTCTCCGGGGAACAACTGCCTCTAGGGTGGTGTTGACCAGATGTACGTCGACCGGCGCGTGCAGTGTGCACTCGGCTGTCGGCGGCCAGTACACGCCGCACAAGATCGGAAGGTCTGCATTGAGTACCCCCAAGGTTCACGATCTCATCATCGTCGGTTCGGGACCGGCCGGTTATACCGCCGGTGTCTACGCGGCCCGCGCAGAGCTGGAACCGATCCTGTTCGAGGGAACCCAGTTCGGTGGAGCACTCATGACGACCACCGAGGTCGAGAACTTCCCCGGGTTCCGTGAGGGCATCATGGGCCCCGATCTGATGGAGCAGATGCGCGAGCAGGCGAAGCGATTCGGTGCCGACATCCGCACCGAGGACGTCGAAGAGCTCGATCTGACCGGTCCGATCAAGACCGTCTCCGCGGGCGGCGAGACCTACCAGGCTCGCGCGATCATCCTCGCAATGGGCGCAGCAGCCCGCTACCTATCGATTCCGGGTGAGGAAAAGCTTCTCGGCCGCGGCGTCAGCGCCTGCGCCACCTGCGACGGCTTCTTCTTCCGCGACCAGGACATTGCCGTCATCGGTGGTGGCGACTCGGCGATGGAGGAGGCAACCTTCCTCACCCGGTTCGCTCGTAGCGTCACGATCGTGCACCGGCGCAGCGAGTTCCGGGCGTCGCGCATCATGCTCGAGCGTGCCAAGAACAACGAGAAGATCCGCTTCCTCACCGACACCAAGGTCCTCGAAGTCCTCGGCGACACCAGCGTCACCGGCATCTCGCTCGAGCACGCCGAGACCGGAGAGAAGTCGACCCTCGACGTCACCGGAATGTTCGTCGCCATCGGCCACGATCCCCGTAACGAGCTGGTCAAGGGTCAGGTCGAACTCGACGACGCCGGCTACGTCAAGGTCGCGTCCCCTTCGTCGGCCACCTCGGTGGAGGGCGTCTTCGCCGCGGGAGACCTCGTCGATCACGTCTACCAGCAGGCGATCACCGCTGCCGGTACCGGATGTACCGCCTCGATCGACGCCGAACGCTGGCTGGCCGAGCAGGGCGACATCACCAGCAACACGCTCGAACACGCCGACCAGCCGGTCGACGCAGTCAACGCCTGACCGGCCCCGTTCACACACCGCTTCCTACATCGAGGAGATAGAAATGTCCGACGACAAGAGCACAGTCACCATCACCGACGCGTCGTTCGCCGACGACGTGCTGACCAGCGAGAAGCCCGTCCTCGTCGACTTCTGGGCAACCTGGTGCGGCCCGTGCAAGATGGTCGCTCCGGTTCTCGAGGAGATCGCCGCTGAGCACAAGGACAAGCTGACGATCGCCAAGCTCGACATCGACGCCAACCCGCAGGCCGCCCGCGACTTCAAGGTCATGTCGATTCCGACGCTCATCCTGTTCCAGGGTGGCAAGCCGGTCAAGCAAATCGTCGGCGCCAAGGGCAAGGCCGCGCTGCTCAAAGACCTCGAAGGCGTTATCTGATTCACCTCCGAATCGTGTGGATTGCAGCGGAAGGCAGTCTTTCTGCGACAATCATCTGATGTGCCGATGCCCAGCGTCGGCACATCAGCCGCATCGGGATGCGGTGTAGTCAGAACGATCTGGAGGCGTTTCGAGGATGCAGGAACTCAGTCACGGCGATTCCGGACCCGCCGTCGCCGAGGTCCGCGGCACCCTGTCGGCTCTCGGCTTCCTCCATGAGGCCGTGGTTCCGCCCGGTCCCATGGACGACGGTCACTGGACAGCTCCCGGTTCCGTCTTCGACGGCGCCCTCGGTGGGGCCGTACGCGCATTTCAGCAGCACCGTGGTCTGCTGGTCGACGGTGTCGTCGGCCCCGCCACGTATCGCGCGTTGAAAGAAGCGTCGTACCATCTCGGCGCACGAACCCTCATCTACCAGTTGTCCGCTCCGCTGTACGGAGACGACGTCGCCTCACTGCAGACGCGACTGCAGGACCTCGGTTTCTACAACGAACGCGTCGACGGCTTCTTCGGCCCTCGCACCCACGAGGGCTTGTCCTCGTTCCAGCGTGAAATCGGACTTTCCCCGGATGGCATCTGCGGACCGGCAACGTTGCGTTCGCTCGATCTCCTGGGAACGCGTGTCACCGGTGGATCACCGCATGCCATGAGCGAAGAAGAGCTCGTCCGAAAGTCGGGACCGCAGCTGACCGGCAAGCGCATCGTCATCGATCCCGACCTCGGCGGTGCCGATACGGGACGCATCGTCGACGGAGCACTGGGTCGAGTCTCCGAATCGGAAATTCTGTGGGACCTGGCCAGTCGCCTCGAAGGCCGAATGGCTGCGACCGGAATGGATACGTTCCTCTCCCGCGCCCGTGGCACCAATCCCTCTGTGGCCGATCGCGCCGAGACGGCCAATGCCTGGGGCGCCGATCTGATGATCTCCCTCCGGTGTGCCTCGAGCACCAGCCCGGCGGCCAACGGCGTCGCCAGTTTCCACTTCGGCAATTCGCACGGTTCGACGTCCATGATCGGTCAGGTGCTCACCAGCTACGTGCAGCGCGAAATTGTCGCTCGTACACCGCTTCTCGATTGCCGCAGCCACGGCCGAACGTGGGATCTGTTGCGCCTGACCAACATGCCGACCATTCAGATCGACGTCGGATACCTCACCAACGAATCCGACGTCGAGGTGCTGAGCGACCCGCGGTTCCGCGACATCATCGCCGAGGCAATTCTGATCGCCGTGAAACGGCTGTACCTACTGGGTCAGGACGATCAGCCGACCGGAACCTTCACGTTCGCCGAATTGCTCGCCGAGGAACTCGCCGCCGCCGATCGTCCCTGATCTCCCAGTCGCCCTGATCTCCCAGTCGCCCTGATCTCCAGGCCGAGAATCAGCGGGCTCCGACGGTCGACTTCTGTTCGATGTCGACGACGGAGATGCTCGCTGCAATGAGCAACTGTTCCAGCGCAGATTCGACGTCCTGCTTCCATCCGTGATCCCGGTCCAGCTCGAGTCGTAGTCTGGGGAATCTGTGGTGAGGTGCAATCACTTCGAAGCCGACCTTCTCGAGAAAGTCGGCTTCGATCATGCACGTCGACGCCGAACATGTCAGATGTGCCGTCGCATTCGGAACCACCGGCGCTGCGTCGTCGGCGTTGTGCCGAATGCCGAATGCCTCCAGGGCGCGAACACCTCGATTGACGAGATCTCCCACCACCGCCTGAATCAGCGTGGCCGAGTGCAGATCGGCATCATCCGGAGAATCGATTCGTAGTTGCGTCAGCAGAACCGCGTCGTGACTGACGGGTGATGTCGGAAACGTACTCGCCCGCGGAACGGCCCGGGGTGGGCAATAGAGTGCGCAGCCGATCGTCTTGCCGTCGACGGACAACAGCTGCCCACATGATCCCCACTCGAGCATGATGGTCGACAACCACACTTCGTTCTCGAACTCGAGGTCGACCGACGAATCCTCCGATGCCGGATCGAGCACCCAGAAGCTACAGCGCCGCGAATGCGACGGCAGATGCTCGAACGAACCGAGAGTCACTCCGGTCACCATCGCCGACACCGCTTACCTCAGCCTTCGTGCATTCGTTCCAACGGGAAAATTCTGTCTCGGAGCCGATCCGTACCTCGACAAGAATAGGCGATCCGATCGTCGACCCTCTCGCGCGGACCGTTTCCCTGAAATATGTTGCATGACAATGTTTTTCAACATCAATCGTGACTTTCGAGACCGTAGATTATGGAGCTACGTCACAGTGACGTTTCGCCCGCGTACGTCTGGTCCTGAAAAAACGCCGCTACTTTTTCTTCTGCGCTTCCATCATCTCGACGATCCTTTCGAGGTCGTCCACCGACCCGAACTCGACCACAATCTTGCCTTTTCGCTTGCCCAAACTGACTGTCACCCGCGTATCGAAGGAATCGGAGAGCCTGTCGGCGACGTCCTGAAGCCCGGGCATCTGAATCGGCTTACGTCGAGGTGCCGGTTCCGGGCTCGTTCCATCTTCCCGATTGGCCAGGGTGACGGCTTCCTCGGTCGCGCGGACGGACAGTCCTTCGGCAACGATCCGCGCAGCCAACGACTCCTGTGCATCGGAACCTGCGTCCAACGACAGCAGCGCACGAGCGTGCCCGGCCGACAGAACCCCAGCCGCCACTCGACGTTGGACCGGAATCGGTAGCTTCAACAGTCGAATCATGTTGGTCACGACCGGACGTGAACGCCCGATTTTTGCGGCCAATTCCTCGTGGGTCACATCGAATTCTTCGAGCAGTTGCTGATACGCCGCCGCCTCTTCGAGCGGATTGAGCTGTACCCGATGGATGTTTTCGAGCAACGCGTCGCGCAGCATTGCGTCGTCTGCCGTCTCGCGCACGATCGCGGGGATCGTCTCGAGGCCGGCTTCCTGGCTCGCACGCCACCGACGCTCGCCCATGACGAGCTGATATTTTGCGTCTCCGGCGGCGGCGGTACCCGAAACCAGTCGAACCACGATGGGCTGCATGAGCCCGAATTCGCGGATCGAGTGCACCAGTTCGCCGAGAGATTCATCGTCGAAGACGTGTCTCGGCTGCTTCGGATTGGCTTCGATTCGATCCGGTGCGATCTCGCGATACACGGCGCCAACGGGGGAGAGGTCGTCCCCGTTGAGCACAGGCGGCGTCGGGGTGGGAGCCGTAGCGGTTTCCGTTGCGTCGTCGGCCGACGGCGTGCGCTTCGGCTTCGTGGACGTATCCGGCTTGTCCTTGGCATTGCGATCCGCGCCGATGATCACGTCTGCGGCTGCGCTGCCGAGGCGCGGCCCGGCATCCGGACCCGTGGGAATGAGCGAGGCCAGGCCTCGGCCGAGGCCACCTTTACGCGTTTGGCTCATCTACTTACTTCTTTCGTGCTTCGTCGATGCCGGCCGACCGCGCGGCGAGTTCTCGTCCGGCGTCCAGGTAACTCATCGCACCTCGTGAACCGGGGTCGTAATCGAGCACCGTCATGCCGTAACCGGGTGCCTCGGATACCTTCACGCTCCGAGGAATGACGGCCCTCAGGACGGCGTCCCCGAAGTGCTTGCGGACCTCTTCCGCGACCTGGTCCGCCAACTTCGTACGGCCGTCGTACATCGTCAGGATCACCGTGGAAACGTGGAGTTCGGGGTTCAGATGCGACTGCACCAGCTCGATATTGCGCAGGAGTTGTCCCACTCCTTCGAGTGCGTAGTACTCGCATTGGATCGGAATGAGTACCTCGGTCGCTGCAACGAGCGCGTTGACCGTCAGCAGGCCGAGTGACGGAGGGCAGTCGATCAGGATGAAGTCCGCATCGATTCCGCCGAGCTCTTCGACCGACAAGGCTGTCTTCAGTCGGCCTTCACGGGCAACCATCGACACCAACTCGATCTCTGCTCCAGCAAGATCGATCGTGGCCGGAATGCAGAACAGTCGCTCGCTGTGCGGGCTCTGCTGCACCGCATCCTTGGCGCTGACTTCACCGATGAGCACCTCGTAACTCGACGGCACACCGGAGTGGTGCTCGACGCCCAGAGCGGTGCTGGCGTTGCCCTGGGGGTCGAGATCGACCACCAGGACCGTCAGGCCCTGAAGGGCGAGCGCGGCAGCCAGGTTCACTGCGGTGGTGGTCTTGCCAACGCCGCCCTTCTGATTGGCGATCGTCAGCATGCGCCGCTTCGCCGGCTTCGGGAGCGACACCGATCCCGGGTGCAGAACCTGACTGGCTCGATGTGCCGCGGCACCGATCGGAGTGTCGTCGGGCGAGATCGCGTTGGTGTACTCGAAGTCCGAGCTCTTCTTCACCGCCGGTGCCGACTCGGACGAGTTGGACGCGTTCTTCTTGGATGCTGTTTCACGTGAAACAGCGGAATCGGACCCACCCGACATATGTGCTCCTTAGTGCGGAACTGACTGTGTTCAATACGATCGATAACGACTAGCGCGGGACTGACGAGTCCGCAACCGAAGGTCAGTGACGACCCGGTCTCCGAGGCTGACGGACCGCTCTGACGACGATGGTTGGAGTAGGCAGTAGGCCAACTCCGCACTCCACTACCTCCAGCTTGCCAGCACCCATCCGTGTGAGGGAAGCCCGGTCTCGCTCGATCTCTTCACCGGCGCTCGATCCCTTCAGAGCAAGCATCCGACCGTGATCGTGAACAAGAGGAAGCGACCATTTGGCCAGCTTCTCCAACGGGGCCACTGCCCGTGACGTCACCACATCGGCGCCGCCCGCCTCCTTCTTCACGCCGGGCTGTTCAGCGCGACCGCGTACAACCAGGACGTTCAGATCGTGCTCCTCGATGAACTCTGCGAGGTACACGGTGCGGCGAAGAAGCGGCTCCACAAGAGTGACCCGTAGGTCCGGCCTCGCGATTGCCAACGGGATTCCGGGGAGTCCCGCGCCGCTGCCGATGTCCACGACGGTCTCGCCTTCGTCTATGAGTTCGCCGATCGCCGCGCAGTTGAGGATGTGACGTTCCCAGAGTCGTGGAACCTCTCGAGGTCCGATGAGCCCGCGCTCGACGCCCGCAGTCGCCAACGAGTCGTGATATCGCCGGGCCAGTTCGATTCGGTCCCCAAATACCTGCTCCGCGATTGCCATCAACTGGGTGCTATCCGAGCGTTCTTGTTCCACGTGAAACATCTTCCCGTGCCCGGGCGCGGAACGCCAAACGACATCGCTGTAAGTACGCGAATCTGCACACTGATCCGGACATCGCTCTCCTCGGAGGGCAATCCGATACTTCTGAAGCCGGGCGGCGCCATCCCGATATCTGTCCAGACCACGTACGGTTCCTGATCTCGCGGGTGGCGTCCGCCGAACTGCTTCTCTGACGATCCGAATCCCATCGGCTCCCAGTTCTCGACGACGCCGAGTGGGGTGAACCCCGGACGAGTCGCCCGAGCGAGAGCCACACGGCACGATCACCCGTCGCGAGGGTTGTCCAGTGTTGGCGGCGCTGCCAGATGTTTCACGTGAAACTACTTCCCGCCCGACAGACGCGGGGCTCTGCTGTGGCAGCTCCCGACCGATCACTACCGAAGCTCGTCAGAACCGAGCGGATCCGCTCTGGCGGGATCGCGGTCTACGCACCGACCGACACCAACCGTCGACACGTCGAGCAATCCGGTGTGGTGCCTGAGGTTCCGACCAAGTCGAGAGGTCTGCCGATTCTCGGTATCTCGATGGATCACCGACGACGATGTTCCACGTGAAACTGCTTCCCATTCGACGCGCCTGAGACGCTGCTGTTGCAGCCTTCCCTCGATTGCCGAGGCCTTTCGGTCGAGGCGAGCGGATCCAGTCCGGTGAGGACGATGTCGACAAGCCGACACACACTTCACGTTCGACACTTCGAGTGCCATCGTGCGAACACCTCAGATCCGATCAGCTCGAGAAGCCTGGCTGTATTCAGAATCGTTAGGATCGGCGGCCACGATCTCCCACGTGAAGCTGACCGATCACACCATCACCGGATCGCACCCCGCGCGAATGGGTGACACGTGCGGTCGCGTCTCGGATTCGGGGCGTGAGGCCGACGGTGAAGATCGTTGCGGTCAATTCCCCGCAGGGACTGATCATCGACCTGTCGAGTGAGCCGGGGGAGCGGTTCGCCACCGGCTCCACCTGATAGCCAACCGCGCGCGGCCGCTCGCACTTCGGTGGGCCCGACGCAATGCGTCCGTGAGGGGCAGAGAGGCAGCACCGGTCAAAGGAGACCTCGTCGTAGCAACAACGAGGATTACAGAGCAGGCCACGCTGACGGTCTGCACACTCGAAAGTCTGGTCGTTCATACCGCCGAGTGCCGCGCGCACGATTCCGCGGTATCCGAGAACCCGGCAAGCCGGAATTCACTGTTTCTTCGGATAGGTCTCTCCACCATCCCTTGACCGATGGTGGGGCAACAGATCGCGGCACCTGTCCATTCATCGCTGATCCCAACGCACCATGCCCCTGGTCAAATTCGCGGGTCCCAATTCTTATCCGACGCGAGTCTGGAGATGCCGGTCCGGCGATACCTGGAAAGCCCGGCGTCATGACTCGAACACCCGATGCCGCGAACCGCTTCATGACCGACCCGAGCGACAGTCAAGAAATTCGATTCGCAACAGCCCTACACGGAAGTCCGGTTTCACGTGAAACATCAAATGTCGCTCGTGACCGTCCCAGGCGCGTACTTCCCCCTCAGCGAGCCTCGAATTCTGAGCGCTGCGGAACCGCGGCTCTTCCCGAGTGCCTGAAGACTTCCGGCCGTTGTTTCACGTGAAACCACAACACTCGACTCGCATCAACCGCTGACAACCGAGCCCGCGTACACGCGTCACAGTGACGAAAGCGTCGCGCATACCTGGATCGAAATATTTCGACGAAAAGTTCGACCACAAACCATTCTCGAACCGTGTTGCGCGTTTGAATTACACAGATGACATTCGAGTAGAGCCTGGACACCAATGTCCACATACGACGATGGCCCCCACCGAAGTGAGGGCCATCAGATTGTGAAGCTGTAAAAATTGTGGAGCTGTTTCAACCGATTAGCGCTGCTATCCCTTGACGACAACTACCCGCCGAGACGGCTCGACTCCTGTGCTCTCGCTGGCAACGCCGTCGATCTTCGCGACTGCATCGTGCACGATCTTGCGCTCGAACGGAGTCATCGGAGTCAGCTCTTCTCGCTCACCCGATTCCAACACTCGCCGCGCGGCTTCGGCACCGAGATTGCCCAGTTCGGTACGACGCTTCGCCCGCCAGCCGGCAACGTCGAGCATCAGCTTGCTGCGCTCTCCGGTCGACTGCTGAACGGCCAACCGGGTCAGTTCCTGAAGAGCGTCGAGAACCTCACCCTTACGGCCTACGAGCTTGGCGAGATCGTCCCCACCGTCGATGCTGACGATGGCCCGGTCGCCCTCGACGTCCAGGTCGATGTCTCCGTCGAAGTCGAGAACGTCGAGAAGCTGTTCGAGGTAGTCGCCGGCGATTTCGCCTTCCTCGACCAAGTAGTCCTCGTCGTCATCGTCATCGTCATCGTCAGGCGCGGCCTTCGCGGCCTTGTCTTCGACCACCTCGGACGCGGCGGATTCCTCGATCACGGACTTCTCGTCCGCATCCGCGTCGACCGCGCTGAGCTGATCGGCCTCGACCATCACGTCATTCACTCCATCCCCGGATACCGCACCGACTGGCTTCTGTACTTCGTCGTTCTGAGCTTCTTCTACGTCCGCTGCCATGTTCGTCCTTCTCTCGACGTGTCGGTCAGCGCCGCTTGCGCTTGGTCGACTTGTTCCGGTTCGCCTGCGGTCTGGGCCTGACCGGAGTTGCCGCACCGTTGGCCGAACCCGAGGTGTCACCGCTGTCGGTCGTCGCATCGTCGTCTACCGGCGTCATCTTCGACAGCTTGGGCCGCGCACCCGGCTTCGGCTTGGTCACCGATACCGGCTTCACGCCCGGCTTCGGCGCGTTCTCGGAACGCTTCTCCACGGCAGCGACAGCCTTGGCAGCTTCTTCTTTGTCGATCTTTCCGAATACCAGGTGCTGCTGTGCGTAGGTCCAGGTGTTGTTGCTGACCCAGTACAGCAGGATCGCGATCGGTAGCAGGGCACCGAAGACCAACACGCCCAACGGGAACACGTACAGCGCAAGCTTGTTCATGATCGCGGACTGCGGATTCGCAGCTGCTGCAGCGCTCTGACGCGCCACCGATGCACGCGAGTTCATGTGGGTCATGATCGCCGCGATGATCATCAGCGGAATCGATACCGCCGCGATGACGAACGTCGACGGAATGGAGGCACCCGGTCCGACGGCGAACGCGTTGAGCTGCTCCTGCGGCATGGTGATCCATGCCGAAATCGGGGCTCCGAACAGTCGAGCGTCGAGGAACGACTGCACATCGGCCACGCTGAACGCATAGTTCGAGAGTTCGCGGTTCTCTTCCGGGCTCAGGCCGAGCTGACCGACACCGGTGCCGGTGCGGTTGAACGAACGAAGCACGTGAAACAGTCCGATGAACACCGGTGCCTGTGCCAGCACGGGTAGACAGCCCATCAGCGGGTTGAAGCCGTGTTCCTTCTGCAGTTTCTGCATCTCGACGGCCATTTTTTGTTTGTCTTTGCCGTACTTCTTCTGCAGAGCCTTGATCTGCGGCTGTAGCTCCTGCATCTGCCGCGTCGTACGAACCTGCTTGACGAAGGGCTTGTACAGAATCAAGCGCAGGGTGAAGACCAGGAAGACGACGGACAGTGCCCAGGCGAATCCATTGCTGGGATCCTGGAACACAAAGCCGAACACCTTGTGCCACACCCAGAGAATCCAGGCAACCGGATAGTAAATGAAGTCGAGCACGGCTCTATGTACTCCTCTGTTCTTCCACTCGCACGAGATCGTGGTGTTCTTCGGTTTCGGTCATCTCGGTGACGCTCGCGCGCCACTTACCGGGTTCAGGCACCGGGTTCCATCCTCCAGAGTGCCAGGGAGCACATTTGAGGAGGCGGACGACTGCCAGCAACGAGCCCTTCATCATCCCGTGCACCTCGAGCGCCTCGATGGCGTACTCACTGCAGGTGGGGGAGAAGCGACAGGTAGGAGGTCTCATCGGGGACACATAGGTTCGGTACAACCCGATGAAATACATGAGAGTTCGAGCAGGAATGGAACGAAGGTTGCCCATGAATGTCATGACGGCGGACCCTTCGGAGCTTCGAGAAGACCGAGCTTCTTCAATCCTGAACGCAGTTGAACCAGTAGATCTGCCGAGGACGCTGTCGCGGCACCCGGCAATGCGCGGATGACCACGTCGGTGGTCTCGGGGAGCTCACCGACCACGTCGGTACAGATATGCCGAAGCCGGCGCGCAACTCGATGACGAGTTACGGCCGGCCCGACTGCCTTACTGACGATCAATCCGAATCGTGGTCCCCGAACGGTCGATGCGATGTCCTGCTCGTCCCGCACAACGGCGTGAACGACCAGATCAGATCTACCCATTCGGCGTCCTCGACGCACCGCTACGGAAAAATCACGTGCTCGGTGCAGTCGATTCGGCTCAGGAAGCATCCCGAGCTCCAAGGTCCGGACGAACGAATATCAGGCTGTGAGTTCTTTACGGCCCTTGCCGCGACGTGCGGAAACGATTGCACGACCCGCACGGGTACGCATACGAAGACGGAAGCCATGAACGCGCGCGCGGCGGCGATTGTTCGGCTGGAACGTCCGCTTGCCCTTGGCCACGGTCAACACTCCTCGAGATTCGAAGACGCCGATCTGTCGGCGTCTGCTGTAAAGGTTCCAGCGAGTTCGGATGAAGTCGCTTGCCTCCCGAGCGAGAAATCCGAGTGAAGACAGACTGTGAGCAGCCAGCAAGCATCGGCCACCTCGCTATTGGGTGACTGTTCGAGAGTACTGATCGAGTCACCGGTGGTCAAACTCGCTCCGGACCGATCGGCTCGGCAGTTCATGCACAGGCACCGGAGGATTCGGCGACCGAGGGTGTGATGTGCCTCGACATCGCTCGCCGATGACCGATCGAGCCGACGCGGTTCGTCCGATCGTACGACAGACAACGACCATCGATGCAGGTCAGACTTGTGCGTGCGTGATACCACGAGCCGGGAGGAGCTCTGGGGTCACATCGGTGTCGTTTATCCACACCTGTGGATAATTGTGTGGAAACACAGATCAGGTGGCATATTCGTACCTTGCGGGGTCCACCCACGGACCCTGGTCTCAGCCGCGGCGACGCACGATCGACGACGCTATCCGACGCCGACATCGCGCGGGCAGGAAACGACGCACGAATTTCGACGCGTCGTACCCGTACGAGACCAATGCTCGGCGGTCCAACCACCGCCGAGACACCGATGCTCGACAACGGAGGGATCGACGTGAACGACGATCCGGATGCGCTCGCGCGTATCTGGCCCGAGGTGGTCGCGGAGCTCACTTCCGACCGTCACAGTGGGTCTCCCCTCACCAAGGGCCAGAAGGCCTGGCTCGCGCTGGTCAAACCGCTCACTTTGACGCAGGGGTTCGCCCTGCTGGCCGTTCCCTCGACCTTCGCTCAGGAAGCCATCGAGCGAGACCTTCGAGAGCCGATCCTGGGAGCACTGGGCCGACATCTCGGCCAGGGTGTCGAGGGGCTCGGGGTACGCATCTCCGCTCCCGAAGACGAGAAGATCGACTCCGAGCGGTCGGCCTACCCCGACGCCGTCAGCTCGCCCACCTACCGGCGCCGCGTCCTGACCAGCAGAGACGACGAGCCTTCCGACTCCGAGACCGCCGATTACGAAGAGGTGGACGACGAGCGCGAAGCGCTCGCGAGCGTGCAGAACTCGTGGCCGACGTACTTCACCAAACCCCCTGAATCGTCGCCCCCGTCGTCGGGCGCGAACAGCCTGAACTCGAAGTACACCTTCGACACGTTCGTCATCGGCGCCTCCAATCGGTTCGCTCACGCAGCTGCCGTGGCCATCGCCGAAGCACCTGCCCGCGCCTACAATCCGCTGTTCGTATGGGGTGCGTCGGGATTGGGCAAGACTCATCTCCTGCACGCGGCCGGTCACTATGCGCAGCGACTGTTCCCTGGAATGCGGGTCAAGTACGTCTCCACCGAAGAATTCACGAACGACTTCATCAACAGTCTTCGTGACGACCGGAAAGTGGCGTTCAAACGCCGCTACCGCGAGACGGATGTGCTGCTCGTCGACGACATCCAGTTCATCGAGGGCAAGGAAGGCATCCAGGAGGAGTTCTTCCACACCTTCAACACACTGCACAACGCCAACAAACAGATCGTCGTCTCGTCCGATCGGCCCCCGAAGCAGCTGGCCACCCTGGAAGAGCGGCTCCGTACCCGCTTCGAGTGGGGCCTGATCACCGATGTCCAGCCGCCCGAGCTCGAGACGCGCATCGCCATTCTGAGCAAGAAGGCTCGGATGGACCGCCTCGACGTGCCACACGACGTACTCGAACTGATCGCCAGCCGCATCGAACGAAATATCCGTGAGCTCGAAGGCGCCCTCATTCGTGTGACGGCATTCGCATCGCTCAACGGACAAGCGCTCGACCTCACACTGGCGGAGGTGGTGCTGCGCGATCTCATTCCCGATTCGTCGAGTCTCGAGATCAATGCAGCAACGATCATGGCTGTCACGGCGGAGTACTTCAACACCTCCATCGAGGACCTGTGCGGCCCGGGTAAGGCCCGAGCGCTGGCGATGGCCAGGCAGATCGCCATGTATCTCTGCCGCGAGCTCACCGACTTGTCGCTGCCCAAGATCGGCCAGACGTTCGGACGAGATCACACGACGGTCATGTACGCGGACAAGAAGATTCGCAAGGAGATGACCGAGCGCCGGAAGGTGTACGACCAGGTCCAAGAGCTCACTGCACGGATCAAGCAACGCTCGAAGCGGTAGCCCACCGGGCACAGACGAACGCAGAAGACGGCACCGAATCCCATCGCGGGTTCGGTGCCGTCGCCGATTCTCGTCCATGATCGGCGCCGATTCTCGACTCGATGTCGATCTGTTTTTCGGGCGTCGACCATTGATTCACACCTGTGGATAACCATGTGGACAACATCGAAGTTCTGGGGATGGAGTGTGGGCGCCTGTGCACCGATGGGATTCGTCCACAGGCAGCCGCGCGTCAATCGCATATTGGTCCCGAATTCATCCCCACGACACCACGCGAGGCGACCAGCAGATCCAACCGTCCGTGCACAGATTGCACAGGACCTATTAATACTTCTGTTTTCTCCTTGAAAGAACTTCTTTGAAAACAGGTGTTGGGGAACGATCCGTTCACAGGCCCGAAGAGATCACCCGAATCCCACGTACGGCTCGAACCTCGAGCTTTCGTCTCGGGTTCGGAGGGCATACGGTGTGCTTGCGCTGGATGTGCCACACTCGTCGTTGCATCGGTTCGAGCCGCAACCTTCGTGGTTGCACCGCTCCGGCCGTGAGGACGAACGCCACCGAACGAGAGGAAATGCCGAGCGATGGAGCTTGGAAGTTTGAAGTTTCGCGTTGCTCGTGAAGATTTTTCCGATTCCGTGGCATGGGTGGCCCGTAGCCTCCCGTCACGGCCACCCGTTCCCGTTCTCGGTGGAGTTCTTCTTGCCGCCGATGAGCAGGGTCTGACGGTCTCCGGATTCGACTACGAGGTCTCCGCTCAGGTCAAAGTCTCTGCCGAGGTAGCCGCGGCAGGCCGAGTTCTGGTGTCGGGCAAGCTACTTGCCGACATCACCAAGTCGCTGCCGAACAAGCCGGTCGACGTCACGGTCGATGGAACCCGCGTTCTGGTCAACTGCGGAAGCGCCAAGTTCTCCCTGCCGACGATGCCGGTGGAGGACTACCCGCAGCTCCCCGAGTTGCCCAGCAACACCGGTTCGCTGGCCGGTGATGTCTTCTCCGAGGCAATTGCCCAGGTCGCCATCGCGGCGGGCAAGGACGACACGCTTCCCATGCTCACCGGTATCCGCGTGGAGATCGACGGAACCAACGTCGTTCTCGCTGCCACCGACCGTTTCCGGTTGGCGGTTCGTGAGGTGGAGTGGGCTCCCGCCGGGGCCGACACCACCACCGCGGTGCTCATCCCGGCCAAGACCTTGTCCGAGTCGGCGAAGACTCTGGGCGGTAACTCCGGCTCGCCGGTCGAACTGGCTCTCGGCTCCGGTTCGTCCATCGGCAGCGACGGTTTGTTGGGCATCGTCAGCGACGGGCGCCGCACCACCACGCGCTTGCTCGATGCCGAATTCCCGAAGTTCCGTCAGTTGCTGCCGGCCGAGCACACTGCGGTGGCCACTCTCGAGATCGCATCGCTGGTCGAGGCGATCAAGCGTGTGGCTCTGGTGGCCGAGCGCGGTGCGCAGGTCCGCCTGGAATTCAACGCCGACGGTGTACTGCTGTCCGCAGGTGGCGACGATGCCGGTCGCGCCGAGGAAGCTCTGCCTGCCGACTTCCAGGGCGAAGCGCTGACCATTGCCTTCAACCCGGGATACCTCATCGACGGGTTGTCCTCGCTGCACAGCGAGAAGGTGACGTTCGGGTTCACGACGCCGAGCCGGCCTGCAGTGTTGCGTCCGACGTCGGACGAAGAACTGGTGGCCGACGACGCAGGTAAGTTCGCGGCGCCGAAATCCGAATACACGTATCTGCTGATGCCCGTCAGGCTGCCGGGCTGATCCTGCCTGGTTACTGTTGGACCCGCGGGAACTTTCGCACCTGACACAGACAAGGACGCGTCATCATGCAGCTCGGCTTGGTCGGTCTCGGAAAAATGGGCTTCAACATGCGCGAGAGGTTGCGCGAGCATGGTCACGAGGTCATCGGCTACGACCCCCGACCGGAGGTGACGGACACCCCGTCGTTGGCCGGTCTGGCTCAGGCGTTGACGGCACCGAGGGTGGTGTGGGTGATGGTTCCATCCGGCCAGATCACCCGCGATACGATCACAGGCCTGGCTGAGGTTCTCGAGCCGGGCGATCTGGTGATCGACGGTGGAAACTCACGATTCACCGATGACAAGCCCAATGCAGAGTTGTTGGACGCCAAAGGAATCGGCTACGTCGATGCCGGTGTATCCGGTGGTGTGTGGGGCTTGAAGAACGGCTACGGGTTGATGGTCGGCGGTCAGGACGAGCACGTCGCCCATGCGATGCCGATCTTCGACGCCTTGCGTCCGGAAGGCGAACGCGCCGACGGATTCGTTCACGCCGGCCCGGTCGGCGCAGGCCACTACTCGAAGATGGTGCACAACGGCATCGAATACGGATTGATGCAGGCATACGCCGAGGGCTACGAGATCCTCGAAGCGGAAGAGCTCGTGCAGGACGTGCAAGGTGTGCTGCGGGCGTGGAGCAAGGGCACGGTCGTGCGTTCCTGGTTGCTCGATCTGTTGGTCGAAGCACTCGGTCAGGATCCGGAATTCAGTGCGATCTCCGGATACACCGAGGACTCCGGTGAGGGTCGTTGGACCGTCGAGGAAGCTATTCGCCACGCCGTACCCGCTCCGGTGATCTCTGCCGCGCTGTTCGCGAGATTCGCTTCGCGACAAGAGGATTCGCCGGCAATGAAGGCCGTCTCGGCTTTGCGCAACCAATTCGGTGGGCACGCGGTCAAGAAGGCAGATGCCGACGAGACCCTGCGCGCACCGGCCCCGAAACACGAGTAAGTGTTCGTCCGGTCTCTGCAGCTACACGACTTCCGATCCTGGGACGACGTCACCGTCGACCTGGGACCGGGCTCGACCGTGTTCGTGGGACCGAACGGGCACGGCAAGACCAACCTGCTCGAGTCGCTCAACTATCTGTCGACGTTGTCCTCGCATCGCGTGTCGACGGACGCTCCGATGATTCGGGCGGGTGCTCCCAAGGCGTTCGTGGGCAGCGCCGTGGTCAATCACGGTCGTGAGCTGATCATCGATGTGGAGCTGCTCGAAGGCAAGGCCAACAAGGCTCGGATGAACCGCTCGCCGTTGCGACGACCGCGGGAGATTCTGGGCGTGTTGCAAAGTGTGTTGTTCGCTCCCGAAGATCTGTCGCTCGTGCGTGGCGATCCTGGCGAGCGTCGACGGTATCTGGACGAACTGCTCACCAGCCGAATTCCTCGAATGGCCACTGTCCGTGCCGATTACGACAAGGTTCTGCGTCAGCGCTCGGCACTGCTCAAGACGGCCAGCGGGTCGTTGCGTCGAGGATCGTCGTCGAGCGACGGTGCGAGTGCTCTGGCCACCCTCGATGTGTGGGATGGGCATCTCGCGGCGCACGGAGCTCGATTGCTCGCTGCCAGAATAGGTTTGGTGCACGAGCTGATGCCGTTCGTGCAGCAGGCTTACGGGTCCATCGCGCCCGAATCGCGACCCGCGACACTGTCCTATCGCTGCAGCCTTGCCGAAGCATTGCCGCCGGAATTCTCCGACGCCGGCCGAGCCCCGTTACCGGACGACGTCGATGTGCTGGAAGCTGCTTTCCTGCACCAACTCTCGGTGATGAGACAGCGAGAAATCGAACGAGGAGTATGTCTGGTGGGTCCACATCGGGACGATGTGGAGTTGATGCTCGGTGATCAGCCCACCAAAGGTTTTGCCAGCCATGGTGAATCGTGGTCGTATGCTCTGTCGTTGCGGCTGGGGTCCTTCGGCCTGTTGCGCGAGGACGGCACGGATCCCGTGCTGATGCTCGACGACGTGTTCGCCGAACTCGACCGAAAGAGGCGTGCTGCGCTCGCGACGGTGGCGGCCGGTGCCGAGCAGGTGTTGATCACGGCCGCGGTACCGGAGGACGTACCACCCGAGCTCGATGCCCGTCGCTACGGCGTCGAGGCACAACAGAGCTCGGAATCCGGTGCAGCAGGGCGTATCTCGCGTATCACGGATCTGTCGGTCACCGTCGACGCCGCACGCGAGGAGAGCGAGGTTCGATGAACGACGAAGGAGTATCCGCAGACAAGGGCGAGACGCCGGAGTTGAAGGGCGTCGATCTAGCGCGCCGTGCACTCGAGGACGCTCGCGCCGCGGCCAAGGCCAGTGGCAAGTCGGTGGGGCAAGGGCGGTCGTCTCCGACGGGTGGCGTCCGTGCGCTGCGGGGGCGTCGGCGACGTGGTTGGTCGGGAGCCGGGCCCGACGACCGAGATCCGCAGGCCTTCGGTGCCCTCGCCAATTCGATCGCGTCCAAGCGTGGATGGTCGGCCAAGGTGTCCGAAGGTGCAGTGTTGGGGCGGTGGGCCAGCGTCGTCGGTGAGGACATCTCGGCGCACGCCGATCCCACCGGGCTCAAGGACGGAGTGCTCAGTATCTCCGCCGAGTCGACGGCATGGGCGACACAACTGAGGCTGATGCAGTCGCAGATTCTGGCGAAGATCGCCGCGGCGGTGGGCCACGGTGTGGTGACCTCACTTCGTATCACCGGGCCGACCACGCAGAGCTGGCGAAAAGGTGAACGTCACGTCCGCGGTCGGGGTCCGCGAGACACCTACGGATAGTGATTGTTCCCAAAGTCGGGTTGTCGTAGTGCCTGGTCCACGTGATCCTCAACAGATGTTGGGGGCACTGTTGCTGTGAGACTGTCGGTGTGCGTAGCGTGATTCGGAACACGCGACGGTCGGGGGACCGAATACTGTTACACGCGGCCATCGGACGAGGAGAAGTTGTGTCTGCACCTACGAAGAAGGCGTCGACAACGGCGGTCGACGTCGATGGGACCCCCGAAGACAGAGTGGTTCTGCACGCTCGAAACGTCGAATTCGATTGGAAGACCCTGCCGCTGCACTATATGGACGGCAATCCGCTGGCCACGCACCTGATCAACGTGATGCACCTGCTTCTGCCCGAGGGCGAGGAGTGGTTCGTGCGCACGTTCAAGGAGGCGTTGCCGCTGATTCACGACGATCAGTTGCGCGACGACGTGATCGGCTTCATCGGCCAGGAAGCCATGCACGCACAGGCCCACACCGATGTCCACGACCAGCTTCGTGCACACGGCATCGATGTCGATCCATATGTGGATCAGATGAAGTTCCTGTTCGGCCGTGCTCTCGGTAATCGTTCGGGCCACGGACAGAACAGTCTGGTCGAGCGGCTCGCCCTGATCGCTGCAGCCGAGCACCTGACCGCGTTCCTCGGCGACTGGGTTCTCAATGCGAAGGAGCTCGACGCCGCCGACGTCCACCCGGTGATGCTGGACCTGCTGCGTTGGCACGGTGCCGAGGAAGTCGAACATCGTTCGGTGGCATACGAAGTTATGCGCTACTTCGACGTCAGGCCGGCACGGCGGATTCGTACCTACGTCGTCATTGCACCCACCCTCGTCTGGTTCTGGACGCGCGGCGTTCGCTACCTGATGAGCCAGGATCCGACGTTGGCGCATCTGTCGCCGAAGCAGCGCACGCCGTCGTTCCGCGAGTTCCGACGAGTGGCCGAGGCTGGTCTGTTTCCTACCCCGATGTCCATGGTCAAGGCGTCGTTGCGGTACTTCAAGAGCACCTATCATCCGTCCCAGGAAGGCTCGACGGCTCAAGCCGTGCAGTATCTCGCCACCTCCCCGGCGGCGCGGTCCGCTGATCGATGACCAGACGCACGTTGCGGAGCAAGCTCGGCGCAATGGCTCAGAAGGTCGACTCGTTTCGAGTAGGTCGTACGATTCCTCGAAATCTGTACGGGCGTGACGAGCCGGATCAGACGGTGTCTCTGGTCACCGACGCGCTCGACAAGTGGTTCGCCCTACTCGACAACGAGAAGTACGACGATTCGTTCGCGGCACCTCCGGTAGCGCGCACCCGAGAACTGACGCTGGTCTCCCGGGAGGTGCTCTGCGTCGACGAGCAGGTGGTGCTGTTGACCTTCGCCGCGGCCGACGGGTCTGCTCTGCCGGCGTGGGCGCCGGGGATGCACCTGGATTTCTACCTTCCGTCCGGTCGTCGACGTCAGTACTCACTGTGCGGTCTGCCGAGCGAGAACACGTACTCGATCGCAGTGCGGCTGGTGCCCGACGGCGGCGGTGGATCTCCGGAAATGCATGCTCTGACGGTAGGCACGCACGTGTCGATTCGGGGACCGCGCAACGGATTTCCGTTCGTCCCGTCCGAACATGCTGTGTTCGTGGCGGGCGGAATCGGTATCACCGCGATCATCTCGATGGTGCGCAGAGCTCGTGATCTCGGGATGGACTGGCACTTCGTCTACTGCGGTCGCTCGCGTGAGTCGATGCCGTTCCTGGACGAGATCGCCGGCTGGGATCCGGCACGGGTCACCGTCCGCACCGACGACGTGGAGGGCATGCCGTCGAGCATGGATCTGCTCGGATCGACGGCGCCCGGCGGATCGGTCTACGTATGTGGTCCGCCGCCCATGATCGATCTGGTTCGCGCCTCGTTCGATGCCCTCCCGGCCACACATCTGCACTTCGAGCGCTTCTCGCCGCCGCCGGTGAAGAACGGTACGGAATTCGAGGTGCAGCTCGTCGACTCGGGACAGATTCTGTCTGTCGGTGCGGAAGAGACTGCGCTGCATGCCATTCGACGGGTTCGGCCCGATATCGCGTACTCGTGCCAGCAGGGGTTCTGCGGTACCTGTCGGGTGCGAGTACTCAACGGAACACCGCAACACCGAGAGAATCGCCTCACGTCCGAGGAGCAGAAGAACGAGATGTTGATCTGCGTGTCGCGTTCGGACGGACAGCGGATCGTTCTCGATCTGTAGCCGAATCGCCGGTTTTACCCTTCATCTTTGCCGTCCGGTATCGAAAAAATGCGTCTGTGAAGCAATCAGGGGCCTTTTAGGGGTGTCATCGTGCCCATGCTGTCGCAGCCAACCAGTACTATGGACCGGTACGACATCAAGCCCGGAACAAACGCATGGAACGCGCACGGTCGAAAGACCGTGCCGACCCTCTGCGGTAGCACCTGGTACAGGTGTGAGCGGGGTAGTGGACGCGTAGAAGGAGAACCAGCTAACCGTGGCTGCCCAGAAGTCAGGTAACAGTGAGAACAGCAAGGATTACGGCGCGTCTTCCATCACGGTCCTCGAGGGCCTGGAAGCAGTTCGTAAGAGGCCCGGCATGTACATCGGTTCCACCGGTGAACGAGGCCTGCACCACCTGATCTGGGAGGTCGTCGACAACTCCGTCGACGAGGCCATGGCCGGTTATGCCTCCACCGTCGACGTCACCATCCACGAAGACGGCAGCGTCGAGGTCAAGGACGACGGCCGCGGTATCCCCGTCGCCATGCACTCCTCCGGTGTTCCCACCGTCGAGGTCGTCATGACCCAGCTCCACGCAGGCGGCAAGTTCGACTCCGACTCCTACGCCGTCTCCGGCGGACTGCACGGCGTCGGTATCTCCGTCGTCAACGCCTTGTCCACCAAGGTCGAATTGCAGATCGCGCGTGACGGGCACCGCTACAAGCAGACGTACGACTACGCCAAGCCCGGCCCTCTCGAGACTGTCGGCGACACCAACGAGACCGGCACCACGGTTCGCTTCTGGGCCGATGGCAAGATCTTCGAGACCCTCGACTACAGCTTCGAGACCGTGCACCGTCGCCTGCAGGAGATGGCGTTCCTGAACAAGGGACTGACCATCAACTTCACCGACGAGCGAGTCGCAGCGACCGACGCGACCGAGGAAGAGCTCGGTGAGACCGCCGAGGCGCCCAAGACCGCAGAGGAAGAGCAGGCCGACGCGGCCAACGCGAAGCCGGCCAAGGTGCGCAAGCGGACGTACCACTACCCGGACGGCCTGGTCGACTTCGTCAAACACATCAACCGCACCAAGACTGCGATCCACAATTCTGTCGTCGGCTTCACCGGCAAGGGTGAGGGCCACGAGGTCGAGATCGCGATGCAGTGGAACGCAGGTTACTCCGAATCGGTGCACACCTTCGCCAACACGATCAACACGCACGAGGGCGGCACCCACGAAGAGGGCTTCCGTACCGCTCTGACGTCGACGGTGAACAAGTACGCGATCGAGAAGAAGCTGGTCAAGGAGAAGGACGTCAAGCTCACCGGTGACGACATCCGTGAGGGCTTGGCTGCCGTCATCTCGGTGCGGGTCGGCGAGCCGCAGTTCGAGGGACAGACCAAGACCAAGCTCGGTAACACCGAGATTCGCTCGTTCGTGCAGAAGGCCTGCAACGAGCATCTCTCGCACTGGTTCGAGTCCAACCCCGCCGACGCCAAGACCATCATCAACAAGGCCGTCTCGTCCGCACAGGCGCGGATGGCTGCCCGCAAGGCACGAGAGTTGGTGCGACGCAAGAGCGCAACCGACATCGGCGGCCTGCCGGGCAAGCTGGCCGACTGCCGTTCCAATGATCCGAGCAAGTCCGAGATCTACATCGTGGAGGGCGACTCCGCAGGTGGCTCGGCAAAATCGGGCCGCGACTCGATGTTCCAGGCGATCCTGCCGTTGCGCGGAAAGATCATCAACGTCGAGAAGGCTCGCATCGACCGCGTCCTCAAGAACAACGAAGTCCAGTCGATCATCACCGCGTTCGGCACCGGCATCCACGACGAGTTCGACATCACCAAGCTGCGCTATCACAAGATCGTGCTGATGGCCGATGCCGACGTCGACGGCCAGCACATCTCGACGCTGTTGATGACGTTGCTCTTCCGGTTCATGCGTCCGCTGATCGAAAACGGTCACGTGTATCTCGCAATGCCGCCGCTGTACAAGCTCAAGTGGAGCCGCGGAGAGCCCGATTTCGCGTACTCCGATCGCGAGCGCGACGGACTGCTCGAAGCCGGTATCGCCAACAAGCGCAAGATCAACGTCGAAGACGGCGTCCAGCGGTACAAAGGCCTCGGCGAGATGAACGCCAAGGAACTGTGGGAAACCACCATGGACCCGGCAGTGCGAGTGCTGCGTCTGGTCACCCTCGACGACGCCGCTGCCGCAGACGAACTGTTCAGCGTGCTGATGGGCGAGGACGTGTCCGCACGCCGAAGCTTCATCGCCCGCAACGCGAAAGATGTTCGCTTTCTTGACGTTTAGTCACTTCCCTTCACGCGCCGACGAGTGCTCCCGGCGCGTGAAGGTGACCGTTTCTCGAGGAGATTTGCATGTCTGACATCACCGAACCGCCGGTAGGACCCCCGCCGGGTTCGACCACCAATGCCGAGGGTGGAGACCGGATCGATCCGGTCGACATCCAGCAGGAAATGCAGCGCAGTTACATCGATTACGCGATGAGCGTCATCGTCGGCCGTGCATTGCCCGAGGTCCGCGATGGTCTCAAGCCGGTGCACCGACGCGTGCTGTACGCGATGTACGACTCGGGCTTCCGTCCCGACCGCAGTTACGTGAAATCCGCACGCCCCGTTGCCGAAACGATGGGTAACTACCACCCCCACGGCGACACCTCGATCTACGACGCGCTCGTGCGTCTGGCTCAGCCGTGGTCGATGCGCTACCCGTTGGTCGACGGCCAGGGCAACTTCGGTTCGCGCGGCAACGACGGCGCCGCCGCCATGCGATACACCGAGGCGCGCCTGACCCCGCTCGCAATGGAGATGCTGCGCGACATCGACGAGGAAACCGTCGATTTCATCCCCAACTACGACGGCAAAACCCAAGAGCCGACGGTACTTCCGTCGCGTGTCCCCAACCTGTTGATGAACGGCTCCAACGGCATCGCCGTCGGTATGGCCACCAACATCCCCCCGCACAACCTGCGTGAACTGGGCGACGCGGTGTTCTGGGCCCTCGACAACTTCGAGGCCGACGAGGAAGCGACCCTCGCGGCCTGCATGGAGCGCGTCAAGGGTCCCGACTTCCCCACCCACGGCCTCATCGTCGGCGGTCAGGGTATTCAGGATGCGTACTCGACCGGACGCGGTTCGATCCGCATGCGCGGTGTCGTCGAGATCGAGGAAGACTCCAACGGTCGCACCACGATCGTCATCACCGAGCTGCCGTATCAGGTCAATCCGGACAACCTGATCACCTCGATCGCCGAGCAGGTCCGCGACGGCAAGCTGTCCGGTATCTCGAAGATCGACGACGAGTCGTCCGATCGCGTCGGTATGCGCATCGTGGTCACGATCAAGCGCGACGCCGTCGCGAAGGTCGTGCTCAACAACCTCTACAAGCATTCGCAGCTGCAGACCAGCTTCGGTGCCAACATGCTCTCGATCGTCGACGGCGTTCCGCGCACCCTGCGTCTGGACCAGATGATCCGCTTCTACGTCACTCATCAACTCGATGTGATCGTGCGGCGCACCCGGTACCGGCTGCGCAGAGCCGAGGAACGCGCCCACATTCTGCGCGGACTCGTCAAGGCGCTCGACGCGCTCGACGAGGTCATTGCCTTGATCCGCGCGTCGCAGACGGTGGATCTCGCCAAGCAGGGCTTGATCGATCTGCTCGATATCGACGAGGTCCAGGCCCAGGCCATTCTCGACATGCAGTTGCGCCGCCTGGCGGCTCTCGAGCGCCAGAAGATCATCGACGAGTTGGCCGAACTCGAGCGGACCATCGCCGACTTGCAGGACATCCTGGCCAAGCCGGAGCGTCAGCGCCAGATCGTGCGCGACGAACTTGCCGAGATCGTCGAGAAGTTCGGTGACGACCGTCGAACGCGCATCATCGCCGCCGACGGCGACGTCAACGACGAGGATCTGATCGCCCGGGAGAACGTGGTCGTCACGATCACCGAGACCGGATACGCCAAGCGCACCCGAACCGATCTGTACCGCTCGCAGAAGCGCGGCGGCAAGGGCGTGCAGGGTGCCGGCCTCAAGCAGGACGACATCGTCAGCAAGTTCTTCGTCTGCTCGACGCACGACTGGATCCTGTTCTTCACCACCAAGGGCCGCGTCTACCGGGCCAAGGCGTACGAACTGCCCGAGGCGAACCGAACGGCTCGCGGACAGCACGTTGCCAACTTGCTCGCGTTCCAGCCCGACGAGCGCATCGCGCAGGTCATCCAGATCAAGACGTACGAGGATGCTCCCTATCTGGTGCTCGCCACCAAGGGCGGTCTGGTCAAGAAGTCACGCCTGACCGATTTCGACTCCAACCGCAGCGGCGGCATTGTGGCGGTCAACCTGCGCGGCGAGGACGAGCTGGTGGGCGCAGTCCTGGCCTCTTCCGACGACGATCTGCTGCTGGTCTCGGCCCAGGGTCAGTCCATCCGGTTCTCCGCCACCGACGAGGTGCTGCGACCCATGGGCCGCGCGACGTCCGGTGTGCAGGGCATGCGATTCAACGGTGAGGACGAGCTGCTCTCGCTCAACGTCGTCAGCGAGAACAAGTTCCTGCTGGTCGCGACGTCGGGTGGCTACTCCAAGCGCACTGCGATGGAGGATTACCCGCAGCAGGGTCGCGGCGGAAAGGGAGTACTGACAATCCAGTACGACCCCAAGCGTGGCACGCTGGTGGGAGCTCTCATCGTCGACGACGAGGACGAGCTGTATGCCATCACGTCCAGTGGTGGCGTCATCCGGACTGCTGCCAAGCAGGTCCGGAAAGCCGGCCGACAGACCAAGGGCGTGCGGTTGATGAATCTCGGTGAAGGCGACACACTGCTCGCGATCGCGCGCAACGCCGACGAGATCGAACCGGATGCCGTGGGCACCGAAGACGATGCAGCGAAGGAGTCGTAAGTGAGCACTCCCAACCGGCCTGGTAGCAGGCCCGGCCCCAGCGGCGCACCGGACGGCCGCGAGGCGCCGCGGGCCGAGCAGCCCGCGCGGCCTGCGCCGCCCGAGGGAGCTCGTCCGGGTAGCCGCCCGCAGCCTGCCGCTCGTCCGGCACCCGCTGCCGGCCGCGGACCGGCTCCCCAGGGGAACTCCCGGCCGCCGGTGCGTCCGGCACAGGGTGCCCCCAACGGCCCGGCACGACCGACACAGGGCCCGCCCCCGCAGCGGCCGCCTGCACCTCAGGGACCTGCTCCTCAAGGACCCCCTGCACCTCAGGGACCGCCGCCGCAGACTCCGCCGGGAGCGGCACAGCAGGGCCCCCCGTCGGCTCGGCCGGTTCAGCCCGGTTCCGGCCAGCCCACTGCGGATCGACCGGCAAACGGTCAGCCCCCACAGCGACAGGCGCCGCCGGCAGGACCGCCGTCTCGTCCGGCTCCGCCGCGGGGCCCGGCACCCACCGAGGTGTCGCGCGCACCGGAGGGGTCGGCCGAGGGCGGCGGTGACGCGACTCGCGCCAATCGATCGGTTCCCCCGGCTGCTCGCGAGCAAGACCACTCCGCACCGGCCGCCACCCAGGCAATGCCTGCTCAGCCGGTCGAGGGTCCGCAGGGTGGGTCGGGAACGCCGCCGTGGCAGCGTGGTGCCGGTCAGCGTGCGGCACAGCAGGGCACGGAGGACCGTCAGCAGCCGCAGAACCAGCCGCAGACCAATCTCTCCGGTCGAGGCGCAGCCCTTCCACCGAATGCTGAATTCGACCGGTCTGCCCGCACGACGGCCGAGCCCGTTCAGCGTGAGTCCACCGAGGACAAGACCGAACGGCGCGAGGCCGCTCGGTCGAAGGCAGCGGTGATCGACGGGCCGACCCGTCATATCGAACGCAAGGATCTGGCAAAGGACATGCCCGATCTGTCCGCCGTCCGGCATCCCGAGCAGAGCCAGGCCGACCGCGCCGCGCCCGCCGCCATCACGGCAGTGCCCAGCGCGGACGGCAATCCTTTGCGCGCAACCATTCAGATCCGCAAGATCGATCCGTGGTCGACGCTCAAGATTGCGCTCGTCATCGCGGTGTCACTGTTCTTCGTCTGGATGGTGGCCGTCGGCCTGCTGTACGCCGTGCTGGACGGTATGGGCGTATGGGACCGGCTCAACAGTGCGTTCACCGAGATCGTCAACGAATCCGGTGACGGTGGACTCGTCAGCGCCGGACAGGTGTTCGGCTACGCAGCGGTGATCGGTGTGATCAATGTCGTACTCTTCACCGCTCTCACCACAATCGGCGCATTCATCTACAACCTGTCGTCGGACCTGGTCGGTGGCGTCGAGGTGACGCTGGCAGACCGCGACTGACCTGCACAACGAGTAGCCGTATCGGGCCGTTTTGGAAGACAGCGGCCCGATACGGTAATCTCATCCCTCGGTTCGAGGAGAGGAATTCTTCGGCCGAAAGCAGTGATGAGGGCCTATAGCTCAGGCGGTTAGAGCGCTTCCCTGATAAGGAAGAGGTCGGAGGTTCAAGTCCTCCTAGGCCCACACCGAACGAACGAAAAGAGGCAGGACGTGAAAATCCTTCTTCTCGTCGCATCGGTGGTGATCGCAGTGCTGACAGTATCGAAGGTGCGCTCGACGCGCAGCTCGGACGGTGTCTGGCACAGTATCTCCACCGGGTGACAATCGCTCGGATCGAACGTGTAATGTTCGTGCACGTTCAACCGCAACACCCGGGGCCTTAGCTCAGTTGGTAGAGCGCTGCCTTTGCAAGGCAGATGTCAGGAGTTCGAATCTCCTAGGCTCCACAACAAAAGGACGTCCACTTCGTGGGCGTCCTTTTTCGTGTTCGCACCCGCACTGGCGGCCCAAGTCCACTCGATGTGCCATTGACCCCCGAAAAGGCCACCACATGTGACATCGAGTGCCGAGGAAGCCCGGGGATCCGAGGCGGGCCGATCGCGAGGGTTGTGACCGCACCCAAGGGTGCTCGTCGCCGGCGCCCACATGTCCAGACCCTCGACTGTTTTGTTTCGCATTCGGAGCGTGGTCCTTAGCGTTGTCGGTGTGCAAGAACGTCGGTCCCACGACCGGCGTGAACGGTCGCGACGGCGCACCGCAGGGGGGTGTGCCGTCGCTGCTGTCCTGGCGGACATTGTTCGCCCCTGTCTCGAATCGATTGTCGGTTCGGGCACCTCGATGTTCGAAGGAGCCCCGCAGATGACACGTGTTCTCGATCATGAAGAGCTGTTGACCGAACTCGACGGCACCCTGGAAGCCAATTTGAATCGCCATCTGTCGATGGCGAAGGAATGGCATCCGCATGACTACGTTCCGTGGGATCTGGGCCGGAATTTCGCGGCGATGGGTGGGGAGGACTGGTCTCTCGAGCAGTCGTCGTTGTCGGAACTGGCCCGCACGGCGATGATCACCAATCTGCTCACCGAGGACAATCTGCCGTCGTATCACCGGGGATTGGCAGACAATTTTTCGTTGGACGGTGCCTGGGGTACGTGGGTGGGGCGTTGGACCGCAGAAGAAAATCGCCACGGGATCGTCATGCGCGATTATTTGGTGGTGACGCGTGCAGTCGACCCGGTGGAGTTGGAGCGGGCTCGGATGCACCACATGACTGTTGGCGTGGATGCGCCGATGGACGGGGCAAACTTCCTGCATTCGGTTGCATATGTGACGTTCCAGGAGTTGGCGACTCGGGTGTCGCATCGTAATACGGGGTTGGCGTGTGGTGATCCGGTGGCGGATCGAATGTTGGCTCGAGTTGCTGCGGACGAGAATCTGCACATGATCTTCTATCGGAACCTCGGTGAGGCGTCGTTGGATCTCGTTCCCGATCAGATGGTTCGCGCCATCGCCGATGTCGCAACGGACTTCCAGATGCCCGGCCTGAACATGCCGAATTTCCGCAAGAACGCCATGATTCTGGCCAAGAATGGAATCTATGATCTCCGGCAGCATCTGGACGAAGTCCTGATGCCGGTGCTGCGCAAGTGGAAGATCTTCGAGCGCAACGATTTCACCGGTGAGGGCGAGCGGGATCGTGATCGGCTGGCTGCATTCGTCGAGGACTTGGAGTCCAAGGCGACCAAGTTCGAGGAGTCGAGGGATCGACTGCTCGCCAGGGAGGCTGCGCGCGCCGAGAAGGCGTCCTGACCTGCTGCGTCTTCCCCGCGCAGAGTCGTGGTCGCGCCTCGAAGGTGTTAGAGTCCGGGCATCGTTTGGGTCATGTGAGGCGATGGCCGTAGTGCGTGGGGAGGGCCGATGGTGCCTGGGGGGTATCAGGTGAGTGGTGTGGTCCGGTTCGGTGTGCGTTGCCGCGAGCACGAGCAGGCATTGCCCGACGCAACCGGCACCGACTGGTGAGCAGGCCGAGGTTCGACGAGTCCGGCCGCATGCTCGCGGTTTTCGCGGCTGTGACCACCGTCCTCTACGCCGCGAGCGCCGTCGCCTCGTGGTCCAATCTGTCCGGTCCCCAGCAGGTTCTGGCGGCGCTGGCCATGCTGATGGGCCCATTGGCGATCGTGGTTCTGGTGCGGGCGGGTGTGCCGAGCCCCAAACGAGCGGTGGGTTGTGCGACAGCGCTGTCGGTGGTGGGACTCGCGTGTGCGCTGGGTAGCAGCGACACCATGCCTGCCTTCTTGATCTGTGTGCAGGCCGCGATGTTCCTCGGAATGCACATCGGCGCCTTCTGGTCCGAGCGAAACGCCGGCATCTGGGTTGCGGTACTTGCTGTTTCAGCAGTGATCGGTGCCGCGATCGCACCGTACGGAACACCGTTCATCTCCTACATTCTCGTCGCTCTCGGAATTGTCGGTGCCACCGAGGTGTTCGGTGTCTTCGCACGCCGGATGCGGTATTTCTCGACCCACGACGCATTGACCGGACTTCTCAACCGCTTCGGGTTCGAGTCCAAGATCGAGAAGATGCTTCCGGCCTGCGCTGCCCGCGGACTCTCGGTCAGCCTGGCGGTGCTCGATCTCGACAATTTCAAGGAGATCAACGACGAGTACGGCCACATCGCGGGTGACGTACTCCTGACTCGGGTCTCGAAAGCGTGGAAGGGGCAGCTGACCAAACGAGATGTTCTCGGTCGCCTCGGTGGAGACGAGTTCGTGTTGTTCATGCCCGGGGTTCTCGAGAAAGAAGCCTTGCAGATCATCGATCGGTTGCGCCGTGCCCATCGGGCCGAGTGGAGCGTCGGCCTGGCGTGCATGCCCGCCGGTCGTCGTTGGGGTGAGATCTATCGGGCAGCCGACGCAGATCTTTACCGGGCCAAGCGAAGCAGGCCGCCTCGGACCAGTCGCCCGACCGACCCGGGAGACGGCTTCAGCGGACCGGTTCACAGAATCGCGCGGTGACGTGCACAGGACGCTTGCGTTGATCCTCAGCTCGCGTTGATCCCCAGATTTCATCCACAGGCTGGGGATAGATTTCACGGCCGGGCTTGTCTGTCGCGTTGACTCGTCGGATACGACGACGCTGCGGGGGATTCACGATGGTCACACTCGACGAGTTCAGATCGTGGAACAGCCGTGAGTTGATCACCGCCTCCGACGGTCTGATGCGGCAGTGGCGCGAACTGGTCGTCGTACATGGTGCGTCCGCGGACGCCGTACTCGGCGACGACTGGGTCGGTGCGGCCGCCGATGCTGCCCGAGAGGCAATGAGAGGCGTCCGATCCGATGTACGCGGTTCCTCCGACGAGCTGCTCCGGATCGCGAGCTGCGTCGCCAACGCCTCGATCGACATGGCGAGCCTGATCGCAGCTCTGCGCACGGTGGAGCAGGAGGCCGGCGAATCTCGGTTCGGAATCCACTCCGACGGTTCGGTGACCGACTCGGTCGAGTCGTACTCGGTTGCGCTCTCGGACCTGTGGTCGACGACGCGGGATCGTCGGCACCTCCGTGAGGAGTTGGCGGCGCGCGTCTCTCAGTTGATCCGCACGGCAACGGCTTTCGACGAGACCCTTGCTCGACGCCTCGCCGGGGGAACCCCGGAGATACAGGTCGCGACCGCAGTTGCGGCCTCGGTGACCCCGGGCGCAACTCCGGCTGCCAATTCTGCGTTCTGGAGCGCGCTCTCGCCTGCCGCGCGAACCAGGTTGATGGTGGAGCAGCCCGCGCTGATCGGCAGTCTCGACGGTCTGCCGGGGCGGGTGCGAGACAGTGCCAATCGGCGGGTTCTGGCCGCTGAGCGTGTTCGCCTCCTCGCTGTCGAGGCCGAGTTACGGAAGGAGTTGGACGACAACATGTTCGGAGGAATCTTCAGCGACGCAGATGCGGGGCTGCGACAGACGCGCAAGCGACTTCAGTCGCTCGATGCGATCGAATCTGTCCTTGCGCAGGGAGATCGGCAGCTTCTGGTGTTGGACAACTCCTCGTACGAGGAGACCACAGCGGCTGTTGCGGTGGGTGATGTCGACACAGCCACGCATGTGGCCGTGTTCGTACCCGGTCTCGGATCGACCGTGCACGGAGACATCGAGAGCTACGACGGCGATATGGAAGGATTGCAATCGACTGTGCAGCAACTATTTACAGGAGATCAGGCTGAGAGTGCGGCGGTCGTGACGTGGATGGACTACCAGGCCCCCCAACTCGGCTGGGGACTGCTCGATCCTGACCGAACCGTGATGTCCCCGCTGGCAGCGGAAGCGGGGGCAGATCGGCTCGGTCCATTTCTGGACGGACTCGACGCAGCTCGTGCGAGCGATCCGCACCTGTCGGTGCTGGCCCACTCGTACGGATCGCTTACCGCGGCGTCGGCGCTTCGAGCCGACACCGGGGTCGACGACTTCGTGGCGCTCGGGTCCCCAGGACTGGGCACGCACACGGTCTCGGATCTTCGGCTACCCGACGGACACGTGTTCTCCGCCGAAGCCGGTGGCGATATCGTCGCCGACCTCGGTGCCTTCGGCCCAGACCCAGGCGCGATGGACGGGGTCACGCTGCTCTCGACCGATTACTCCGACGGCCGCAGCGGATCGATCGGTCACAGCGACTACTTTGCCGAGGGATCGACCAGTCGTCACAACGCCGCGCTTGTCGTGGCCGACCGCAGCGAGGACGCCGTGGTCAGAACCAGGCCGGCATTGTTCGACCTGCTGCAAAAGATTCTGTATCTATGACGAGCCCTCGTCGTAGTCGGCCAGGCTAGGCGGAACGTCGGCGGGCGGAGGTACCTCGTTTCGGCGACGGCCGAGGTAGAACACGACACCACCGATGACGGCAGCGGCAACCCCGAACACCAGAACGCGGCGCTTGTTTCCCGACTTCGGGTCGACCGTCAGAGCCGTCCTGGTGAGGTTGGCTTCGGCGATCCGTTCCGCAGTCGCGACGCGACGCTGTGCAGCCTGTTTGCGTGCCAGACCGTAGCCGCGCTTGGCGAGCAGCAGACCCACTCCGGCAGGGCCCTTGCTCACGGCGGAAGCGGCGCCGAGCAGCGCCGATGCCGCCGTGCCGGTGGAGGAGTGAACCTGCTCGGTTTTCGTAGTGCTCGTCATACCCTCACTGTTCCACAACAGCACCCCGATCGACCCTCCCGATACACCACCTGTGAACTACCCGAACGCCCGAGATGGCACGATGGTGGGCGTGACTTCACCAAACAAGACCCAAACGGCAACGCTGCACACCAACCGCGGCGACATCGTCATCGAACTGTTCGGCAATCACGCCCCCAAGACCGTCGCGAACTTCGTCGGTCTCGCGGACGGGTCGAAGGAATACACGACGCAGAACGCGTCGGGTGCCAAGACCGGACCGTTCTACGACGGCGCAGTCTTCCACCGCGTCATCGACGGTTTCATGATCCAGGGCGGCGACCCGACCGGCACCGGCTCCGGTGGACCGGGCTACAAGTTCGAGGACGAGTTCCACCCCGAGCTCTCGTTCGATCGCCCGTACCTGCTGGCCATGGCGAACGCAGGCCCCGGCACCAACGGCTCGCAGTTCTTCATCACCACCGGCAAGACCCCGCACCTCAACCGCAAGCACTCCATCTTCGGTGAGGTCACCGACGAGGCGTCCAAGAAGGTCGTCGACGCGATCTCGAGCACCCAGGTCGGCCGCGGCGATCGTCCGGTCGACGAGGTCGTCATCAACAGCGTCACGATTGCCTGATCTAGTTCCACAGAAAGATTCACGATGACGAACCCCGGCTGGGGTGGCCCGTACGGCGACCAACCCAACCCACCCCAGTCGGTGTGCGTCCGACATCCCGACCGCCCCACGGGCCTGGCATGCTCGCGCTGCGGTCGCCCGGCGTGCCCGCAGTGCTTGCAGGCCGCCGCTGTAGGTCAGCATTGCGTGGATTGCGTGCGGGAGGGCAACAAGAACGTCCGTACTGCGCAGACGGTCGCCGGAGCGCCGGTCACGCGATCTGCCAAGACCCCGTTGACCTACGCGTTGATTGCGATCAACGTCGTGGTCTTCGGCATTACCGCCGCTCAGTCCGGCAATGTCACCAGCAACTTCACCGGCTCTGCTCTGGCTCAGGCGTGGTCTCTGAACAGTTTGCTCGTGGCGAACGGTGATGTATTTCGCCTCATCGGCAGTGGATTCGTGCACATCGGGCCGATTCATCTGCTGGTCAACATGTTCGCGCTCTATCTCATCGGTCGCGATGTCGAACTGGTCCTGGGCCGCAGCAGGTATCTCGCCGTCTATCTCCTGTCGTTGCTCGGCGGTAGCGCGTCGGTCATGGTGTTCGAGAACCCGCTGTCTCTCACCGCCGGCGCTTCCGGTGCGGTGTTCGGGCTCCTGGGTGCCCAGGCCGTCATCCTGCTCAGGCTCAAGCGAAGCCCGGCGCCAGTTCTGATCGTCATTGCACTCAACATCTTCATCAGCATCTCGATCCCCAGCATCTCGCTGTGGGGTCATATGGGCGGACTCGTCGCCGGTGCCGCCGCCACCGCCGGTTTGGTGTTTCTCCCCAACCGACGTCGGGGGCCGGAGAGTCAAAGAACATCGGCCGGTGTGTCCATGGCCTGGATCTCGGTGATTGCTGTCGCTCTGGTGACCCTCGGCGTCATCGCGGTACGAATGCTCGACCTCCGCGCGCAGATGGGCATCTGACCGCCCGCCCTGTGCCGACCCGAGTCCACTCGATGTGCCATTGACCCCCGAAAAGGCCACTGAACGTCACATCGAGTACCCCCGGGCCGCTCGGCGATCAGGAGTTGGGTGGCACCAAGCCGCGTGTGTTCAGGGCGTCGAACACATCCCGTGGGTCGGTGCCGAGGTCCCATCTGCCGAAGATGATCAGTCGGTCGTCGTCCTCGCCGGGTGGGCGGATGTCGAGTTCGAGCATCGGGACGCGTCGGCCGAGTCGTGGGTAGCGCACTATTTTGACACGCACGATGTCGGCGCGGGAGTACGTGCGTATGCCGCCGAGGCGTTTCATCGTCAATGATCCGTCGCGCGTGATGGCCAGACGGGGACGCTGTGCGGCGGCGAGTGCCGCGATCACCCACATTCCGACGGCTGCCAGTCCGACGAGGAACGTTCCCGCGGCGTCGGTGGAGGACAACACGGCACCGATTCCGAGGGCGAAACCGCCCACCACCAGTGCTGCGATGGCGACGACGGGTGTTGCCCAGCGCTCTTCGTACACACCCTGTGGATCGTTCAAGAAGTTATCCACAGGGTTTATCCACATTGGGGATGAATGACATCGGTGTAACTCGCTCGACTGTCAGCGCCACCGCATGGTCATGACGAGCCCGACGACCATGAAGCCGAAGCCGATCAGGAAGTTGTAGGCGCCGAGGTTTCCGATGAATGCGATGTCGTCCGCAGCGAGGTAGTAGACGATCAGCCACAGCAGGCCGACCAGCATGAATCCCAGCATCAGGACTACGTACCAGACCGGAGACGGTCCGGCGTTGACCTTCACCGGCGTGCGGTTCGCCGGGTTGATCGTGTAGTCGTTCTTCTTGCGTACCTTCGACTTCGGCATTGCTTCCTCTTCGCGTTCTTGACGGCTGTCGGTCCTGCGACCGACCTGTGGACAACTGACGACGGGAACCTGTGGATCGACGGGTGTCGCGCATCCCCAGGCTATTGTCTCCTCGAGGACCGTGACAGTGATCGACCCGGTTGCTGTACACGCTAACCCAGGTGAGCCCAGCACCGACCCACCGGACAAATTGCGAGCACCCGTGACACGACGATCGACCCGCGCCGACACCCGCTGGTGGGTTCTCGCCGTCGCGGTGTGTGCAGTCGTCGGTCTGCTGCTCGGTACCACCAGACATATCTCGGACGGCACCGAACTGCGCAGCGGGGACACCACCCGTCTGGCCGATCTCGTCGACGCGGCTCGTGGCAGCAGCGAGGATGCCCAACGCAGTAGGGACGCGCTCGAGCAACAGGTCGACACGATCCAGCAGCGCACCGCCTCCGGCGACACCGACGTCGCCGACGCGTTGGCCCGCATCGATTCCCTCGCCGACGCGGCAGGACGCGAGGCCGCGTCCGGTGCCGGACTGACCGTGACGATGGCCGACGCGTCCCGGGGCCCCGACGGCGCGTATGCATCCGACGCCTCGCCCAACGATCTGGTGGTCCATCAGGTCGACGTGCAGAGCGTGCTCAACGCGTTGTGGGCCGGCGGTGCCTCGGCGATCGCGATGCAGGATCAGCGGCTGGTGGCCTCGTCCGCTCCGCGATGCATCGGCAACACCTTGTTGCTCGGCGGCCGGACGTACAGTCCGCCGTACGTGATGACCGCGATCGGCGACCAGGACCGGCTGCGCGCAGCGTTGAAGAACGAGCCCGGCGTGCGGTTGTACGAGCAGTACGCGCTTCGCTACGGCCTGCGCTACGACGTCGAGACCTCCGCGGACGTCTCGGTGCCCGCATACACCGAATCGGTGCGCATGCGGTATGCGCAGCCACGCTGAGTACGCTGTCGACATGCGCATTCTCGTCGTCGACAACTACGACAGCTTCGTCTTCAACCTCGTCCAGTACCTGGGCCAGCTGAACGTCGATGTCGAGGTCTGGCGCAACGACGACGAACGGCTCACCGATCGCGATGCGGTCGCGGCCCAGTTCGACGGAATTCTGCTCAGCCCCGGGCCGGGTACGCCGCAGCGCGCCGGTGCCACGATGGATCTGGTGTCGGCCGCCGCCCGCGCGAAGACGCCGCTGCTGGGAGTCTGTCTCGGACACCAGGCCATCGGAGCCGTGTTCGGTGCGACCGTCGAGAAGGCCCCGGAACTCCTGCACGGAAAAACGAGTCTCGTGCATCATTCGGGCGTCGGGGTGCTCGAAGGGATGAACGATCCCTTTACCGCCACTCGGTACCACTCACTGACCGTCCGTGCAGACACCATTCCGGCGGAACTCGAGGTCATCGGTCGCACCGAATCGGGTCTCGTGATGGCCATGCGGCACACCGAGCTGCCGATTCACGGGGTTCAGTTCCACCCGGAATCCATCCTCACCGAGGGCGGGCACCGCATGCTGGCGAACTGGCTCGCCGTCTGCGGCATGCCCACCGACTCCGGCCTCGTCGCCAAGCTCGAAGCTCAGGTATCCGAAGCCTTCGCGTGAGTTAGCGATCAGCCGGTGGGAATCCCCAGCGCGCCGATGCTCACGGAGAGGGTGTCGGTCTTGCTGATCTCCGAGCCTGCGGGCTGAGTCTGATTGACGATTCGCCCGACCATCAGCGGGTCGAGCGTCGACTGCCTCGACGTCGACAGGTTGGACGCGGTCCCGGTCCATCCCGCCGATTCCAGTGCCGTCAGGGCCTGAGCTTCGGTGAGTCCGGACAGGTCCGGCATCGGGATCTTGTCACCGTTGGAGACCCGCAGCGTGACAACGGTGTTCTCGGCGACGTTGGTTCCTCCGGCGGGATCGGTCGACACGACCTGACCCACCGGCTGCGAGGAATCGATGTTCTGGACCTGCACGCGGAGGCCGGCACCCTCGACGTTCGGCTGTGCGACGTCGACGAGCTGGCCGACGACGTTGGGCATGCGTACCTGCGCCGGTCCGGATCCCAGGGTGATGCGCACCTGTGAGTTGGCGTTCATGCTCACGCCCGACGACGGATTCTGCTCGACGACCTTGTCCAGGTTCTCCGGCGTCGACGGTGCACGGGCGATCGTGGGATCGAGTTCGAGTCCCACCTCGTTCAACGCGTCGGACGCCTGCTGTTGCGTTCGACCGGTCAGTCGCGGAACCTGCACTTGCTGAGGTCCGGAGGACACGTCGAGCGAGATGGCTCCGGGTGACTCGGTCTGCGACCCGGCCGCCGGATTGGTACCGATCGCAGATCCTTCCGGCACCGACGCATCGGGCTTCTCCTGGATCGTGACCCGGAGTCCGACGTCTTCGAGCTGGCGTTGGGCTTCGTCCGCGGCCAGTCCGACGACGGTCGGCACCGTGACGGTCTTGGGGTCCGCACCGGGTCCGAGCGACCACAGGAAGGCACCGACGATGGCGACGACGATCACGGCCGCGACCGAGACGAGCCCGATCTTCAGGCCGCGTCGGCTCTGGCGCTCGTCGTCGGGTCCGGCGTGCCGCGAGGGGCGAGATGCTTCGGCGGCCGCAGCGGGCTTGTCCCGTCCGGAGAAGTCGGCCTGACGGGAGTCGACCGAACCCAGAATCGTGGTGCGGTCCTCGTCGTTCATGACCATCGGTGCGCTCGGCCGTTGACCGCCGAGAACGCGAACCAGATCGGTACGCATCTCGGCAGCGCTCTGGTAGCGGTTGGCCGGGTTCTTGGCCATCGCCTTGAGAATGATCGAGTCGAGTTCGCGCGGCACAGTGTCGTTGACGAGCGAAGGTAGCTGGGGATCCTCGCGCACGTGTTGGTAGGCGACGGCGACCGGTGAGTCTCCCTTGAACGGCGGTTCGCCGGTGAGGATCTCGAAGAGTACACAGCCGAGCGAGTAGACGTCCGATCGAGCGTCGACCTGTTCGCCGCGCGCCTGTTCGGGAGAGAGGTACTGCGCGGTTCCGATCACGGCGGCGGTCTGGGTCATCGGCGACGAGGAATCGGCGATGGCGCGCGCGATGCCGAAGTCCATCACCTTCACAGCGCCGGCGTTGTTGATCATGATGTTCGCGGGCTTGACGTCGCGGTGCACGATGCCGTTGCGGTGGCTGAAATCGAGCGCGGCACAGACGTCGGCGATGACCTCCATGGCCCGGCGCGGCGGCATGGGTCCTTCGGCGCGGACGATATCGCGCAGGGTATCGCCGTCGACGTATTCCATGACGATGAACGGGAGCGGACCGGCTTCGGTCTCGGCTTCACCGGTGTCGTACACGGCGACGATGGCGGGGTGATTCAAGGCAGCAGCGTTCTGGGCCTCGCGTCGGAACCTCAGGTAGAACGTGGGGTCGCGGGCGAGATCGGCGCGCAGGACCTTGATGGCGACGTCACGGTCGAGTCGGGTGTCCCTGGCCAGATGGACCTCGGACATACCGCCGAAACCGAGTATCTCGCCCAGCTCGTAGCGAGAGGAGAGCGTACGGGGAGTCGTCATCGTTGTCCTTGTGGCTCTTGCTGAAACGGATTCTCGAATAGCGGCCGGGGGGTAGTGGTCGTCGTCTGCGTCGGCTCCTCCGACGTCGTGGTGGGGCTCGTCGTCGTGGTGGTGGGTTCGGTGGTCGTGGTGGTTGTTGTTGTGGTCGTCTCTTCGGTGGTCGTCTCCTCGGTGGTGGTCGTCGTGGGCTCGGTGGTCGTCCGAGTGGTCGTGACCGGCTGCGTCGTGGTGGTCGGCGGCACGAACGGCGTCTGCGTGTCGTCTCGGCCCCCGGTCAGCAGTACGTAACCGCCGATGAGGATGGCGAGCAACAGCAGGGCGCCGCCACCCCAGGCGAGTGCCTTCTGCGCCGAGGACATTCCGGTGGGCTCGGGCACAGCTGCAGCAGCCGTTCCGGTGGCCGGTCCGCGGTACTCGCGTTGGGACGTCGGCATCATCTGGGTGCTCGACGGCGGAGGCGGCTGCGGACTCGGCACGACGCCGGGCATCATCACCCGGCCGGTGCCCGAGCCGCGGGAGTTCCCGGGTGCAGGGGGTCGGCGACCCGCGCGGACCGCGGCGACCGCGTCGGCGAATTCGCCGCCGTTGGCATAGCGCGTGGCCGGGTCCTTGACCATCGTGATCTCGATGAGTTCGCGCACGGCAGGCGGCAGGTCGACCGGCATCGGTGCCGGCTGTTCACGGACGTGCTTCATCGCGACGGTGAGGGCACCGTCTCCGACGAACGGCCTCGTGCCTGCGAGCACTTCGTATCCGACGACGCCGAGCGAGTAGACGTCGGAGGCCGAGGTGGCCTCCTCGCCGAGTGCCTGCTCGGGCGCGATGTACTGCGCGGTGCCCATCACCATTCCGGTCTTGGTCACCGGGGACGCGTCGACGGCCTTGGCGATGCCGAAGTCGGTGATCTTGACCTGCCCGGTGGGGGTGATCAGGATGTTGCCGGGCTTGACGTCACGGTGCACGACGCCTGCCGTGTGTGCGATCTGCAGAGCGCGGCCGGTCTGCTCGAGCATGTCCAGGGCATGGCCGAGTGGCAACCTGGACATACGGCCCAGCACTGCGTTCAGCGGCTCACCGTTGACCAGTTCCATCACGAGGTAGGCCAGTGATTCGCCTGCGCCGTCGCGAGTCTCGCCGTAGTCGTAGACACCGGCGATCCCCGGGTAGTTCAGCTGCGCTGTGGTGCGAGCCTCGAACCTGAAGCGCTGCAAGAACTCCGGGTCCTCGGAGAACTCGGCCTTGAGTACCTTGACCGCCACTCGGCGATCGAGACGATTGTCCATCGCCTCCCACACCTGCCCCATACCGCCGGTGGCGATGAGGCGCAGCAGTCGATAGCGCTGGGCGATTACGGCTCCGTTGCTCAATGGCACCTTATGTCACCTCCCCTGCAATGCGGCTGCGATGACGGCGCGCCCGATGGGTGCGGCCACGGATCCACCGGTTGCAGCCAGGGCTCGGTCTCCGCCGTCTTCCACGATGACTGCGATGGCGACCTTCGGATCGTTCGCGGGCGCGAATCCGATGTACCAGGCATGGGGTGGGGTGTTGCGTGGATCGGAACCATGTTCTGCGGTACCGGTTTTCGAGGCGATCTGGACTCCGGGGATCTTTCCCTCGCCGCTGGTGTTGTTCTCGGAGCCGATCATCAGATCGGTCAGGGTCGCAGCGGTATCGGAGCTGATGGCCTCTCCCATGGACTTCGGCTGGTAGCTCGACAGGTCGGACAGGTCGGGAGATTGCAGCTGCTGCACCAGGTTCGGGGCCATCCGCACGCCGCCGTTGGCGACCGTGGCTGCGATGACGGCGTCCTGCAAGGGGGTCAGTGCAACGTCGCGCTGGCCGATGCTGGACTGGCCGAGGGCCGCGTCGTCGTCGATCGGGCCGATGGTGCTGTCGGCCACGGGGAGCGGAATGGAGGTGTCCTCTCCGATACCGAAAGCGGCCGCGGCGTCGCGCATCTTGTCCACTCCGGTGTCGATGCCGAGCTCGACGAAGGCGGTGTTGCACGACCGTGCGAACGCTTCGCGCAGGCTTGCAGTCTGGCCGCCGCCACACGTCGAACCGTTGTAGTTCTCGAGGGTCGTCGAGGTTCCCGGCAACGTGATGTTCGACGCGGCCGTGAGCTGAGTATCAGGCGTCGCGCCCGCCTCGAGTGCGGCGGCGGTGGTGATCACCTTGAAGGTGGATCCGGGGGGATAGGTCTGCGAGATCGCCCGGTTCACCATCGGCTTGTTCGGGTCGTTGCTCAGGTTCTCCCACGCCGTGGTTGTCGTGCTGCCGTCGTGGCTGGCCAACAGGTTGGGGTCGTAGCTGGGGGTGCTGGCCATGGCGAGGATGTTGCCGGTGGCGGGATCGAGTGCCACCACCGAACCGGTGTACCCCTTGGCCGTGAGCTGGTCGTATGCGACCTGTTGGACGACGGGGTCGATGGTGGTGACGACGTTGCCGCCCCGCGGATCTCGGCCGGAGATGAGGTCGAACAAACGCCCGCCGAAGAGGCGGTCGTCGGATCCGTTGAGCACGGGATCCTCGGCCCGCTCGAGGCCGTTGCTCGAGTACAGCATCGAGTAGTAGCCGGTGATCGGCGCGTTGGCCTGGGGGCTGGCCGGAGAGATCGAGTTCTGCGGGTAGGTCCGCAGGTACTTGTAGCGGTCGTCGGTCGCGACGGAGGACGCGAGAACCTGGCCGCCGGCCGAGATCTGACCGCGCTGGCGTGAGTACTCGTCGAGCAACACACGTGAGTTGCGTGGGTCGGTTCGCAGATCGTCGGCCTTGATGACCTGGAGGTAGGTGGCATTGGCGAGCAACGCGACGACCATGACCATCACGGCGATGGACACGCGGCGTAGGGGAGTGTTCATGGGCGCTTCACCATTTCGGTCGGAGCGTCCGCGATAGGTGCTGCAGGAGCGGGCTTCTTCTTGGGGGTTGCCGGCTCACGGGCCGCATCGGAGATCTTGATCAGCAATGCGAGCAGCAGGTAGTTGGCGAGAAGCGAAGATCCTCCGTAGGACAGATACGGCGTGGTGAGGCCGGTGAGCGGAATGAGCTTGGTGACGCCGCCGACGACGACGAACAGTTGGATTGCAATGGTGAACGACAAACCGGCTGCCAGCAGTTTGCCGAAACTGTCCCGGACGGCGAGCGCGGTGCGCATGCCGCGAATGATGAACAGTAGGTACAGGATCAGCACCGCGGTCAGGCCGATGAGGCCGAGCTCTTCGCCGACGGTCGCGATGATGAAGTCCGTCTTGGCGAACGGCACCTGGGACGGGCGTCCGCTTCCGAGGCCGGTGCCCGCCAATCCACCCGTGGCGAAGCTGAACATCGACTGAACGATCTGATATCCGGTGTCGTTGTAGTCGTCGAACGGGTGCAGCCAGGTGTCGGTTCGGATCTTGACGTGGCCGAATACCTGATACGCGAACAGGAATCCGACGATCAGCAGGCCGAACCCGATGATCAACCAGCCGACGCGCTCGGTCGCGATGTAGATCATCACCAGCACGGTTCCGAAGATCAGCAGCGACGTGCCGAGGTCCTTCTCGAACACCAGGACTGCGACCGAGACGACCCAGACGACCAGGATCGGACCCAGATCGCGGGCTCGCGGGAAGTCCATACCCAGTACGTGCTTGCCCGCGACGGTGAACAACTCGCGCTTGGCGACCAGCAGCGAAGCGAAGAAGATGAGCAGCAGAATTTTCGCGAACTCACCGGGCTGAATGCTGAAGCCGGGCAGCCGGATCCAGATCTTCGACCCGTTGACCTCCGAGAATGCGGACGGCAGCATCGCCGGGATTGCGAGAAGAATCAGGCCGGCGAGACCGACGGTGTAGCCGTAGCGGGCCAGGGTGCGGTAGTCGCGCAGCAGCACCAGTAACGCCACGAAACCGGCGATCGCCAGTGTCGTCCACAGCACCTGCTGGTTGGCGTCGGGTGAGGGGATCGGGTTACCGAGATACTGCGCCTGCTGCTGATCGGCGAGGTCGAGTCGATGAATGAGCACCAGACCGAGGCCGTTGAGGAGTGCCACGATCGGGAGCAGTAGCGGATCGGCATGAGGCGCGAAGCGTCGGACGGCCAAGTGCGCCACCGTCATCAGCGCAAGATACGCGAGCGCGTACTTCGCCAGATCCCAGGTGATGGTCTGCTCCTGGCTGGCCTCGACCAACACCAACGAGATCGTGGTGATCAGAACCGCGGCCCCGAGCAGAAGCAACTCGACTCCGCGCCGGTTCGATTGGATCGGTGCAGGAGCGAAACCCCCGGGCGGGCTCGGAAAGGACCCTCCGGCAGAGGTAGGGGAACTCATCGAGTACCGGTCCTGCAGTTCTGGCCGGGAACCTGCGGAACCGTCGGTGTCGGTACCGCGGTGGTCGTCGGCGCGGCCTCGGGAACGGGTTCCGCGGTCGGCGGCAACGGCACCCCGGGTGGCGGGATGATCGTCGTGGGGGTCGGTTCGGGGGTGGTGGTGACCGCGGGCTCGGTCTCGCAGACCGGCAACAGGTCGCCCGAGGCCAGACGCTGCACCTGTCCACGCGCATCGTCGAGGGATCCCGACGGCAATCCGGCCGTGACCTGCTCGCGGGCGGCGGGCAGAAGGTCGTCGATCTCGAACGGAACGCAGTCGGCAGGCTCGGCATCGGGAGCGGTCAGTGTGACGGCTCCGTCGCCATCGAGGCATCCGGTCAGTTCCACGCTCTGCAGCGAGTACCCCAGCACCGAGCCGGGCAGGCCCCGCAGCACCGTGACCTTGCTGTTGTCGGCACCGACGTAGTAGTTGCCTCTGATGATCGAATTGGCAACGAGCGCACCGATTGCGGCGAGGACCACCAGGGTGAGGGCAATCAGCGTCCAGCGCAGCTTGTGCGACTTCTTCTCCGGGGTGACCACCGGGGTGGTGACGCGCTTGGGTGTCGAGCGAGGTGGCCGCATCGCCGCGGCGCGTCCTGCTGCGGTGTTGGGGGGAGGAGCGTCCTCCTCGTCCTCGGTGCTGGCGGCGCCACCGAGGATGGGATGGCTCTGTCCGTAGTCGAGGTCGATGACATCGGCGACGACGACGGTCACGTTGTCGGGTCCACCGCTGCGCAGTGCGAGTTCGATGAGACGATCGGCACAGGGACCGGTTTCGCCCTCGTTCATCGTGTTCTCGATGGTCTCGTCGCTGACGACATCGGACAGGCCGTCGGAGCACAGCAGGTAGCGGTCGCCTGCGCGCACCTCTCGGACGGTGAGCGTCGGCTCGATCTCGTTACCGGTGAGGGCACGCATGATCAGCGATCGCTGCGGGTGCGTGTGCGCCTGCTCGGCGGTGATGCGGCCCTCGTCGACGAGTGATTGGACGAAGGTGTCGTCGCGGGTGATCTGGGTGAGCGATCCGTCGCGCAGCATGTACGCACGTGAGTCGCCGATGTGAACGAGCCCGATTCGCTTGCCCGCGAACAGGATTGCTGTCAACGTGGTGCCCATACCGTCGAGCTCGGGCTCGTCCTCGACCTGATCGGCGATGGACGCGTTGCCTTCACGGGTGGCCGCCTCGAGCTTGCCCAGCAGATCCTCACCCGGCTCGTCGTCGTCGAGGTGGGCCAATGCGGCGATCATCAACTGGGAGGCCACTTCACCGGCAGCGTGACCGCCCATACCGTCTGCCAGTGCCAACAGTCGAGCTCCCGCGTACACGGAGTCCTCGTTGTTGGAGCGGACCAGACCGCGGTCGCTGCGGGCGGCGTAGCGGAGAACGAGGGTCACGGGCGCAACTCGATCACGGTCTTGCCGACACGAACCGGGGTTCCCAGGGGTACGCGCACTGCGGTGGTCACCTTGGCTCGGTCGAGGTAAGTCCCGTTGGTCGAGCCGAGGTCTTCGACGTACCAATCTCCGCCACGAGGTGAGAGACGAGCATGCCTGGTGGACGAATAGTCGTCTGTCAGAACGAGAGTCGAATCGTCTGCGCGTCCGATGAGGACGGGCTGCGTACCGAGTGAGATGCGCGTTCCGGCGAGACCGCCCTGGGTCACCACGAGGTACTTGGCCACCTTCTGCTTGTTGAACGACGGAAGAACTTTGGAGCCACCGGTGTAGCGCGCTGGTACTCGCATGCCTGCGGCCGCGTAGATGTCACTGCGCAGGGTGCGAAGGACGGCCCAGACGAAGAACCACAGCAGAAGCAGGAAGCCCGCCCTGGTCAATTGCAGAATCAATCCCTGCACGACGATTCACCTCCTCCTTCGCGATCGGACCTGCTCCCCACACGCCCGAACGTTGCGGCGCGGCAGACATGGTTGTCTCGCAGCATCATAGGGTGAAGCCGCTCGGGTGGACGACATTCGGGTGGACGAGCACGAGAGTCGACCATCGCTCGTGCCTGGCAGCCCTTGTGTCAGACGATCCGGACCAGAATCTCGGAATGTCCGGCCCTGATGACGTCACCGTCGGCCAGCTGCCAGTCCTGAACCGGGGCACCGTTGACGGTGGTGCCGTTGGTGGAGCCGAGGTCGGAGAGCATGGCCACTCGGCCGTCCCAGCGAATCTCGATGTGCCGCCGCGAGACACCGGTATCGGGCAGCCGGAACTGCGCGTCCTGGCCGCGGCCGATGATGTTCTGACCGTCACGGAGCTGGAAGTAACGGCCGCTGCCGTCCTCGAGCTGCAGTGTCGCTGCGAGCGCCTGAGCCTGACCGGCGTACGCGGCGGGCTGGTCGTAGCCGTACCCGTCGTTACGATCGCCCGCGCCTTGCGGGTAGCCGCGACCGTAGGCAGCCGGGGCAGGTGGGTAGTCGTATGCAGGCTGCTGGTAGCCGGGCTGCTGATATCCGGCGGCCTGGGGCTCGGCGTACTGCCCGGCCGGGTCACTGTAGGCCTGCTCCTGGTACGGGGACTCGGAGTAGGCGCCGCCGTCGGCACCGTTGTACTGGTAGCCCTGGGCGTCGTACCCCTGCGCGTCGTACCCCTGTGCGTCATAGCCTTGCGAGTTGTAGCCCTGGGCGTCGTAGCCCTGGTCCTGACCGTTGGCATTGCCGTAGGCGTGCGGGTCGTAACCCTGGTCCTGGCCGCCTGCCGCGCTGTATGCCTGACCCTGCTCGGCGTACTGCTGCCCGTCGTAGCCCTGACCGTTGTACGGCTGCTGCTGGTCGTAGCGCGGATCGTAATCGGCAGGCGCGTAGGCCTGGGCGTCGTAGCCGTTCTGCTCACGCGCGGCGTAGCGGGGATCTTGGCCACCGGCGTAACCGTTGCGAGCGCGCGGATCGGGACGATGACCGTCCGCGGGGTCGCGCTGCGGGTCGTAGCCTGGGTTCTGCGTCATGTGGCCGGCTCCTGGTATCGACATCGGTGGGGCAGACGGTCGCTGCGTAGCTGAAGGGACGGGACTTCGTGCCGGCTTGGCCGATACGTTCTGCTGGGCCGATACGTTCTGCTCGGCCGACGCGCCGTGCTGCGCAGACGGGTTTCGGGCAGCAGTCGCCGATCGTCCCACATCGGGGTCGACCGAGCCACTGGCCCGAAACTGACCGGTGTGCAGAGTGGGCGACGGTTCGAAGCGAACCACCACGTCACCGTAGGTTTGCCACCCCTGATCGCGAATGTAATCGTCGAGGTGGCGGGAAAATGCCTTGACCGTGAGTTCTCGATCGCCTGCGAGCTCGTCGTGGTCCGAGCTGTTGATGGTGATCACGTAGCTGTTGGGTGCCAGGTAATGGCCGCCGTCGAGGGGCCGAACCAGATCCGACGCTTCTTGTTGGAGCGCCGCTTCCACCTCGGCTGGTACGACGCCACCGCCGAACACGCGGGCGAAGACGTCGCCGACAGCGCCCTGGAGCTTGCGCTCGAAACGTTGAACGATGCCCATCGTGACCCCTCCTCTCACTGTGTTCTTCCACCGTGTGGTGCCTGCAGGTGCGCAGGGTGCGACAGCCGCGTGTCATCACGAGGTCGCGCTTCAAGCATGATATACGGTGCCGCCGACGCAGACCGCGTGCCGCCGTTCGCTCCGGACGCCGCGAGACCGCGATTTTCGAGCGCGGCAGGGTGCGTGTTAGTGTTCTCGCCGTCACCCGGGCGGGTGGCGGAATGGCAGACGCGCTGGCTTCAGGTGCCAGTGTCCTTCGGGACGTGGGGGTTCAAGTCCCCCTCCGCCCACCACACTGGCCGCAGCTGATCTCGATCGCTGCGGCCAGTTTTTTTTGCGGTTGCGGCCCGATCGTCTTACACGCGTGTACTTTTCGGCCGTCGCGTCCCCGCCGTCTCGGGAAGGGGCCGATACGTCGACCGATGTCGGGAAATTCGCAGGTGAGAGCCCACAATAGGCTTACCTTATTTGCGGGGGTACCCAGGTGCTGACTTATCGTTCGTAGTTGGATCGGCCTCACCACGGCCGGATCCGTCGAGACCCTCACTTTTCTACCATGAGCTCACCCGCTCGTGCAGAGGAAAAGCGTCGACGATCGACAGGTGCTGCTTCAACGGCGAGGACGCACCGCAGGCCGTTCGAGCAGCCGGTTACACCACACCGTCGCCGACGAGTTTCAAGGCTGGACTTATCCGAAGGCTAGGTATGAAGCACACTCCGGGCCCGCAAGGCCTCTACGATCCCGTCAACGAGCACGACTCCTGTGGTGTCGCGTTCGTGGTGGACATGCACGGTCGCCGCAGTCGCGACATCGTCGAGAAGGCGATCACCGCACTGGTCAACCTCGAGCATCGCGGTGCCGCCGGCTCCGAACCGAACACCGGTGACGGTGCAGGCATTCTCATCCAGGTTCCGGACGCGTTCTTCCGCGCCGTCGTAGATTTCGAGCTCCCCGCTCCCGGTGCCTACGCAACCGGTGTCGCATTTCTGCCGCAGGGCCGCAGCGACGCGGCACGTGCCTGCGAGGGTGTCGAGCGCATCGTCGAGAGCGAGGGCCTGACGGTTCTCGGTTGGCGTGAGGTTCCCACCGACGACTCGTCACTCGGCGCGCTCGCGCGCGACGCGATGCCGACCTTCCGTCAGCTGTTCCTCGCCGCTCCCGACGCATCGGTCACCGATCTCGACCTGGAGCGCCGCGCGTTCGTCATCCGCAAGCGCGTCGAGCACGAGCTGGGCGAAGAGGGTGCGGGCAAGGACGGCCCCGGTCGCGAGACCGTGTACTTCCCGTCGCTGTCCTCCCAGACCTTCGTCTACAAGGGCATGCTGACAACTCCTCAGCTCAAGGGCTTCTACCTCGACCTGCAGGACGAGCGCGTGGAAAGTGCACTCGGGCTTGTGCATTCGCGCTTCTCGACCAACACGTTCCCGTCCTGGCCGCTGGCGCATCCGTTCCGACGCGTCGCGCACAACGGCGAGATCAACACCGCCACCGGCAACGAGAACTGGATGCGCGCCCGCGAGGCGCTCATCACCTCCGACGTGTTCGGTGGCTCCGAGGCGCTCGAGAAGATCTTCCCCGTGGTCACCCACGGAGCAAGCGACACAGCACGTTTCGACGAGGTGCTCGAGCTGTTGCATCTCGGTGGACGAAGCCTGCCGCACGCCGTACTCATGATGATTCCCGAGGCGTGGGAGCGGCACGAGTCCATGGACCCCGCGCGTCGGGCGTTCTACAAGTACCACTCCTCGCTGATGGAGCCCTGGGACGGACCGGCATCGGTGTGCTTCACCGACGGCACCGTCATCGGAGCGGTCCTCGACCGCAACGGCCTGCGCCCGAGCCGGCTGTGGGTCACCGACGACGGCTTGGTCGTCATGGCGTCCGAGGTCGGCGTTCTCGACATCGACCCGTCCAAGGTCGTCCGCAAGGTTCGGCTGCAGCCGGGCCGGATGTTCCTGGTGGACACCGCACAGGGCCGCATCGTCTCCGACGACGAGATCAAGGACGAGCTCGCCGCCGAGCATCCGTACCAGCAGTGGCTCGACGAGGGTCTGACCTCGATCGACGATCTGCCCGAGCGCCCGCACGTGCACATGCCGCACGATCGCGTGCTCATCCGTCAGCAGATCTTCGGGTACACCACCGAGGAACTGAACGTGCTGGTCTCGCCGATGGCGAAGTCCGGTGCCGAGGCCATCGGATCCATGGGTACCGATACCCCGATTGCCGTGCTGTCGGCTCGCCCGCGGATGCTGTTCGACTACTTCTCGCAGCTTTTCGCGCAGGTGACCAACCCGCCGCTCGACGCGATCCGCGAGGAGATCGTCACCAGCCTCGGCGGCACGATCGGTCCCGAGGGCGATCTGCTCAACCCGGATGCCGAGAGCTGCAAGCAGATCGTGCTGCCACAGCCGATCCTGCACAACGACGATCTCGCCAAGCTCGTGCACATCAACGACGAAGGAACGCAGGAAGAACTTCGTTCGGTGGTCGTACGCGGCCTCTACCCGGTTGCCGAGGGCGGCGAAGGTCTCCGAAAGTCGTTGGAGGCCATCCGAGCTCAGGTCTCCGCTGCGATCTCGGGCGGCGCACGGATCATCGTGCTCTCCGACCGCGAGTCGAGCGAGAAGCTCGCTCCGATTCCGTCGTTGCTGCTGACCTCCGCCGTGCACCATCACCTGGTGCGTGAGAAGACCCGTACCAAGGTCGGTCTGATCATCGAGTCCGGTGACGCCCGCGAGGTCCATCACATGGCTCTGCTCATCGGTTTCGGTGCGGCAGCGGTCAACCCGTACATGGCGTTCGAGTCGATCGAGGACATGATCGAGCGCGGCGCACTCACGGGCATCGAGTTCGACAAGGCCGTCGGCAACTACATCAAGGCCGCAGGCAAGGGCGTGCTGAAGGTGATGTCCAAGATGGGCATCTCGACGCTCGCGTCGTATACCGGAGCGCAGCTGTTCCAGGTCATCGGCCTCTCGCAGGAACTGGTCGACGAGTACTTCACCGGCCTCAACAGCCACCTCGGCGGCATCGATCTCGATCAGGTGGCCGACGACGTCGCAGCGCGACATGCCGTCGCCTACCTCGACAACCGTCAGGAACGCGCGCACCGTGAGCTCGAGACGGGCGGCGAGTACCAGTGGCGCCGCGAGGGGGAGTACCACCTCTTCAACCCCGACACCGTGTTCAAGCTGCAGCACTCCACCCGCACCGGTCAGTACGACGTCTTCAAGGAATACACGAAGATGGTCGATGACCAGTCCGAGCGACTCGCGTCGCTGCGCGGTCTGTTCCGCTTCAAGACCGAAGAGCGACAGGCCATTTCGATCGACGAGGTCGAGCCGGCGAGCGAGATCGTCAAGCGTTTCTCCACGGGTGCGATGAGCTACGGCTCCATCTCGGCCGAGGCACACGAGACCCTCGCCATCGCGATGAACCGTCTCGGTGGACGCTCGAACTCCGGTGAGGGCGGCGAGGATGTCTCGCGGTTCACCCCCGACGAGAACGGGGACTGGCGACGGTCGGCCGTCAAGCAGGTCGCGTCGGGACGCTTCGGTGTCACCTCGCACTACCTGACCAACTGCACCGACATCCAGATCAAGATGGCGCAGGGAGCCAAGCCCGGTGAGGGCGGCCAGCTTCCGGCGCACAAGGTGTACCCGTGGGTCGCCGAGGTTCGGCATTCGACGCCCGGCGTCGGTCTGATCTCGCCGCCGCCGCACCACGACATCTACTCGATCGAGGATCTCGCGCAGCTGATCCACGATCTGAAGAACGCCAACCCAGAGGCCCGCATCCACGTGAAGCTGGTCTCCGAGGTCGGCGTCGGAACGGTCGCGGCCGGTGTGTCCAAGGCCCACGCCGACGTGGTGCTCATCTCGGGCCACGACGGCGGCACCGGCGCAACGCCGCTGACGTCGGTCAAGCACGCAGGTGGACCGTGGGAGCTCGGCTTGGCCGAGACCCAGCAGACGTTGCTGCTCAACGGTCTTCGTGACCGCATCGTCGTTCAGGTCGACGGCCAGCTCAAGACCGGCCGCGACGTGATGGTCGCCGCGCTGCTCGGTGGTGAGGAGTTCGGCTTCGCCACCGCTCCGCTCGTCGTCTCGGGCTGCATCATGATGCGTGTCTGCCACCTCGACACCTGCCCGGTCGGCGTTGCGACGCAGAACCCGTTGCTGCGCAAGCGTTTCGCGGGTAAGCCCGAGTTCGTCGAGAACTTCTTCATGTTCATCGCCGAGGAGGTTCGCGAGCTCATGGCCGAGCTCGGGTTCCGTACGCTCGACGAGGCCGTCGGTCAGGTCGGTCTGCTCGACACCACCGCTGCCAAGGAGCACTGGAAGGCGTCGAAGCTGGATCTGTCGCCGATCCTCGAAGAGGTCGAATCGGCCTTCATGAACCAGAACCTCTACAACACCGGGGTTCAGGATCACGGCCTCGACAAGGCTCTGGATCAGCAGCTCATCGCGGCCAGCCGCAACGCATTGGACAAGGGCGAGAAGGTCGTCTTCGAATCCAAGATCACCAACGTCAACCGCACCGTCGGAACGATGCTCGGACACGAGGTCACCAAGGCGTACGGCGGCGTCGGGCTCCCGGACGACACCATCGACATCACGTTCACCGGCTCGGCCGGCAACAGTTTCGGTGCGTTCGTCCCGTCGGGAATGACGCTCCGGCTGCAGGGTGATGCCAACGACTTCGTCGGCAAGGGACTGTCCGGTGGACATCTCGTGCTGCGTCCGTCGTTGAGTGCTCCCAAGGGATTCGTCGCCGAGGACAACATCATCGGCGGCAACGTCTTCCTGTTCGGTGCCACCAGCGGCGAGGCTCTCATCCGGGGTGTCGTCGGCGAGCGTTTCGCCGTACGTAACTCCGGCGCGGAGGCCGTCGTCGAAGGCGTCGGCGACCACGGGTGCGAGTACATGACCGGCGGCAAGGTGGTCATCCTCGGCACGACGGGCCGCAACTTCGGTGCCGGCATGTCCGGCGGCGTCGCGTTCATCTTCGATCCGAACAAGACGTTCGAGGCCAACCTCAACACCGAGCTGGTCGACATCGACGAGCTCGAGGGCGACGAGTTCACCTGGTTGAAGGACATCGTCACCCGTCACCAGGAGCAGACCGGCTCCGAGGTGGCCGAGCGGATCCTCGCGGACTGGTCACAGCAGGTGAACCATTTCGTGAAGGTCATGCCTCGCGACTACAAGAAGGTACTGCTGGCCATCTCCGAAGCCGAGAAGAACGGCGCGGACGTGGACGAAGCGATCATGGAGGCAGCTCGTGGGTGACCCACAGGGATTTTTGAAGAACACGGTTCGCGAAGTACCCAAGCGGCGGCCCGTCGATCTGCGCCTGATGGACTGGAAAGAGGTCTACGAGGACTTCTCGAAGGACACTCTGCGTACCCAGGCCAGCCGGTGCATGGATTGTGGTATTCCGTTCTGCCACAACGGTTGTCCGCTGGGGAACCTGATTCCCGAGTGGAACGACCTGGTGTTCAAGGATCGCTGGCGCGACAGCATCGATCGCCTGCACGCCACCAACAACTTTCCGGAATTCACCGGACGGCTGTGCCCGGCTCCGTGCGAGGCGTCGTGTGTCCTGGGCATCAACCAGGATCCGGTCACCATCAAGCAGGTCGAGGTCGAGATCATCGACAAGGCCTTCGAAGAGGGCTGGGTCACGCCGGTCTACCCGACACACCTGACCGGTAAGACCGTCGCCGTCGTCGGGTCCGGACCCGCGGGACTTGCTGCCGCGCAGCAGCTCACCCGCGCCGGCCACACCGTCACGGTGTTCGAGCGTGCCGATCGCATCGGCGGACTGCTGCGGTACGGCATTCCCGAGTTCAAGATGGAGAAGCGCCACATCGATCGACGGCTGGCGCAGATGGAGGCCGAGGGCACCGTCTTCCGCACCAACGTCGATGTGGGCGTGGACATCTCGGCCGACGAGCTGCGTGAGCAGTTCGACGCGGTCGTGCTGTCCGGCGGTGCCACCGCGTGGCGCGACCTGCCCATCGAGGGCCGCGAGCTCGACGGCATCTACCAGGCCATGGAGTTCCTGCCGCACGCCAACCGCGTCCAGCAGGGCGACTTCGCTGCGCCGCCCGTCAGTGCCGAGGGCAAGAAGGTCGTCATCATCGGCGGCGGCGACACCGGTGCCGACTGCCTGGGTACCTCGCACCGACAGGGCGCGGAGAGCGTGCACCAGTTCGAGATCATGGCGCGGCCGCCCGAGGAGCGGGCAACGTCCACCCCGTGGCCGACGTATCCGCTGATGTACCGCGTCGCGTCCGCACACGAGGAGGGCGGCGAGCGCGTCTTCTCCGTCAACACCGAGCGTTTCGTCGGCGAAGACGGCAAGGTCACCGCGCTCGAAGCCTGCGAGGTCGAGTTCAAGGCCGGCAAGTTCGAGAAGGTCGAAGGCAGCGAGTTCACGCTCGAAGCCGATCTCGTTCTGCTCGCCATGGGATTCGTCGGACCCGACAAGGGCGGTCTGCTGACCGACCTGGGCGTCGACTTCAACCAGCGCGGCAACGTGGAGCGCACCAACGAGTGGGTCACCAACGTCCCCGGCGTCTTCGTTGCCGGAGACATGGGCCGCGGCCAGTCGCTCATCGTGTGGGCCATCGCGGAGGGCCGCTCCTGCGCGGCCGCCGTCGACACCTTCCTGCAGGGAGCAACGGCACTACCGTCGCCGATCGTGCCCACCCAGGCACCGCAGCGGTAGACAACACTCGACCGCCCCCGGGGGATCAATGTCTCTTTGTTGCACTCTGAGCGACTGAATCTCACATTGATCCCCGGGTGGGTGCCGAGAATCCGCCATACGGTTACGTCCGTTAACCATGTAGGCATCTGATGGTCACAGGCCCCTGGCATTGTCGGTATCGAACAACGAAGCGTTCGATCACCCAGTGAGGCCCCCTCCCCATGAGTGTCAAGAAGATCTGCGCCGGTGTCGGCGTCGCTGCAGCGGTTGCATCCGTTCTGGTCGTCGGAGCATCGCCCGCCGCCGCTGATCCGGGCGATTGCCCGTCCATGTACGTCGTGGCCATTCCGGGAACCTGGGAGACCAGCTCGGGTGCCGCACCGAAGCCTGGGATGCTCACCGACGTCACCGATCGTCTCGGCGACGACATTCGCACCGACTACGTCTCGTATCCCGCCACCGCGTTCCCGTGGGAGGGCGAGGTCTACGGGCAGTCGCGCGCCGCTGCGGTCACCAATGCCGGCGGGATGTTGAAGGCGATGGCAGATCGTTGTGGGGCAACAAAACTCGGCATCATCGGATACAGCCAGGGAGCCGACGCGGCCGGTGATCTCGCCGCGGCGATCGGCACCGGGGTCGGCGTCGTTCCTGCCGACAAGGTGGTGGCGGTGGGTCTGATCTCGGATCCCAAGCGCTCCGACACCGACGCTCTGGTCGGTCCTGCCGTGGTGGGCACCGGGGTCGGTGGACCTCGCGTCGGAGGATTCGGTTACGTCAGCCCTGTGGTGCGGACGTTCTGCGCCGTCGGCGATCTGTACTGCTCGACGCCGAAGGACGACTACGTGGCGCGTCTGGCCGGTTTCCTCGCTGTCTCCTCCAACCCGGCGCCCGATGTGGCCGATCAGTACTCGCAGGAAGCGCAGTCGTTGATCGCGGACTTGGCGGCGGCCGGAGGCCTTCCGGTTCTGCAGGGTCAGCTCACCGACCAGGCGAACGAACAGCGCAGCCGGGAGATCGAAGCGTTCTACCGCTCGGGAATCCATCAGGAATACCAGAGCTACGACGTCGACAACGGCCAGTCCGCGACGCGCTGGTTGGCGCGCTATCTCTCCGACGCGGTCTGACGGCGAAGTAGCACGAAGACAGCCACCGCACTGACGGCCATCAGACCAGCGCTCCACCCGGCCGCCAGATTGAAGCCGTCGATGAACGACGAGTTGGCGACGGCAGTCAGTTGCGAGCCGAACGGCTCCGGTAGGTAGTCGGCTACGGCGATGGCACCGCCGATGGTTTCTCTGGCGGGATCGGCGATCTCGGCGGGCGTGCCGACCGGGATGACGTCTTCCATGCGGTGGCGGTAGACGGTGCTGCCGATCGTGCCGAGGATCGCGATGCCGACGGCCCCGCCCAATTCGGCTCCGGTTTCCGACAATGCCGATGCGGCACCGGCCTTCTCGGGTGCGGCGGCGGTGAGAACGATGTCCGAATTGAGGGTCGACGCCGCTCCGATACCGAACGTCAACAGGGCCATCCCGGTGAGCAGTAACGGTAGGCCCGAGTCGGCAGCAACGAAGACCATTGCCGCGCAACCGAAGGCGATGAACATCAGGCCACCGGCGATGATGGTGCCGGTCCTGATCACCTTGCTCAGTGTCGGCGCAAGGACGGCGCCGGCCGCCGCCGCAACAGCAGGTATCAGCAGCCACAGTCCGGCTTCGAGCGGTCCGAGGCCTACGACGAGTTGCAGATACTGCGAAGCGAACAGGCTGAACCCGGTCATGGCGAAGATGACGAGGAACTGCACCACAACCGCTGCGCTGAAGGCTCGTTCGGCGAAGAGCGTCACGTCGATGAGCGGATTCGCTGCCTTCCGTTGCCGGATGACGAATACCGTGCCCAGCGCCAGCCCGAGCACGGCCGTGGTGATCGTTGCTGCGTCGATCCCCTCCTGCGCGCCGTGTTTGATTGCATAGACGATCGAGAGCATCGAGGAGATTGCGAGTATCACGCTGATCGGATCGAATCGTCCGGGGTCCGAATCCTTGAACTCGGGGACCAGCAGCGGTGCCGCGACGAACAGCACCACCATGATCGGAATGTTGATCAGAAACACCGAACCCCACCAGAAATGTTCCAGCAGAACACCTCCGATGACGGGACCTACTGCTGCTCCGCCGGCGAACCCTGCGGTCCACAGTCCGATTGCTTCCTTGCGCTGAGCGGGGTCGTGAAACATGTTGCGTATCAACGACAGTGTGCTCGGCGCGATGGTCGCTCCGCCGATTCCCAGTAGGGCCCGTGCGACGAGAAGCATCTCGGGAGACGTGGAGAACGTTGCGGCGAGTGACGCCGCACCGAACACGACTGCACCGATCATCAGGAGGGTCCGCCTGCCGATGCGGTCACCGAGAGAACCCATGGTGATGAGCAGGCCGGCGAGGAGAAATCCGTAGATGTCGAGAATCCACAGCGTCTGATTGCTGGTGGGTTCGAGATCGGCCGTCATGAACGGCAGAGCCAGATAGAGCACCGACATGTCCATCGACACGACGAGAATGGGTACCACCAGTACTGCGAGGCCGAGCCAATCCTTCTTCGTGGCGCGCTGCTCGGTGGTCCTGTGGCTCACTGTGACTTCCCTTTCCGTACGGACACCCCAGCTTAGGGGTGTCGGGAGTACGTTCGGTGAGGAAAGTGGGACTCGCCGAAAGAAGGAAACATCACCTCATGAGCAACGATCTGCAGGTTGTCGCGACGATCATCGCCAAGCCCGACGCTATCGACGCGGTGCGCGACGGCTTGTCTGCCCTGGTGGCCGAAACCCGGAAGGAAGAGGGCAACATCTCGTACGAGCTGTTCGAGTCCGCAGTCGAGCCGGGGACCTTCGTCACCGTCGAGTTGTGGAAGTCGCAGGAGGACCTGGACGGTCACATGCAGACTCCACATCTGCAGCAGGCTCTAAGCGAGTTCGGTGCCCATCTCGCGGCCCCGCCCGCTATCCACCCGCTCCGGCCCGTCGGCTGAGTCACCCCGCGCGCTGACGTACACGAGTGCCGAGACAGCCAGCAGAGCAACCGTGGCACCGATCGCCAGCCACCCGGTCCCGCTCATCTCGCCCGACGCGATGATGCGGGCACCGGCGGCGGTGTAGCTCATCGGCATGAATGCGGCGAGGTCGCCCCAGATCGGTGCCGTCGATGCGTATGCAAAGCCGCAGACGACGACCTGCACCGCGAGGGCGACAACGTTGACGATCTGTCCGACGACGGCACCGAGTACGCGTTGAATTGCGCCCGCTGCAGCGAGATATGCCGCGGCGGAGACGATCAGGAATACGCCTGCTCCGATCACCGGTCCGATGGCGGCGTCGGTGGCGAAGGCGAACGCGAATGCGGCGCTGATGCCCACTGCGGCGACGGCCGCTCCGACGGCGAGCCAGCGCGGCTTGGTGTCCCTGCCCAGGACCCGCACGAGGCTGACGCAGCCGAGAGCTCCGAGGGCCACCAGGGCGGCGATCAGGTACGGGGTGGCACCGGTGCCGGTGCTCGTCGACGTGGCGGCGACGTTCTGATCGGCGGTGGCGCCGTCGGTGGCGGCTGCGGCTCCCTGCGGAAGTGCCGCGGAGGCGTCGCGCACGTTGGTCGCGATGCCGTTGACGATTCCCTCGACCGGCTTGACCGACGTCACGAGCTGATCGGTGCCGGCCTTGAGCTGCTGGCCACCGTCGTCGAGTTGACCGAGTCCGTCACGCAACTGCACCGTCGCGTCGCCGAGCTGCGCGGTGGCACCGAGGAACTGACTGTTCGGGTCGTTCAGTTCGGTCGAGAGCTGCTGAGCGCCACCCTTGAGGGTCTGCAGCTGCGCGAGCGTATCGGGACCGAAGGCTTGCGTGTTCAGGGTGTCGATGACGCCCCGGATTTCACCGGAGATGGCGTCTGATCCCGGGTGTGGAAAGCGATCGACCTGGTCCGCGGTGGCGGCGAGCTTTGCGGTGAAGTCGGCCTGCAGAGCGCCGAATCCGGCGAGCTGGTCGACCACCTGGTCGACGCCACCGCTGATCTGCGATGCGCCGTCACCGAGCTGGCCGATGCCGTCGCGGTACTGCCCGAACCCGTCGGCGAGCTGGATGGTTCCGTCGTGAGCCTGGGTGATGCCGTCGGCGAGCTGCCCGACGCCGTCGTTGAGCTGCGTTCCGCCGGCGGTCAGCTGACCGATGCCACTGGAGAGAAAGGTGATGGGAAGGGACGCGCTGTTGAGGCTGGTCCGCGCCGCAGCCAGGGGATCTGCCGACGCCTGCTCGGATGCCGGTGCCTGCTCGGTATCGGCCGCGACGGTGGTCGTCTCGGTGGCGGACTCGCCGCCGAGGTCGTAGCCGGTGCCGAGTGCGAAAGCACCGACTGCCACCAGTGGAAACGCCAGTGCGGTGAGAGCAACGGCAGGACGTCGGAAGATACGCAATTCACCCATGATGAGTTCGAGGCTAACTGCCGCCGACGGCGTTCTTGACCGACGCGTGTTCGCAGACGCCGTGTTCGGTGGTGCTGACCTGGGATTTTAAGAGGTCTCTGTGGATTGCCGATTGCGAGGTAGCAGGTCCCATACGTGCTCGGTTTCGTTCACCGAGGACACCGATCGCGCACCGCTCCGGGAGAACAGAATGCGCGTCACCGAGCAGTAGTCGATCGGAAATCCCAGGACTTTCGGGGTCTGCAGAATGTCCTGCAGCAGGATGTTGATGACGCCGCCGTGGGCGAAGAGTGCGACCGTGTCGTTGTGCCTGCCGGCCGACACGATGTCGGCTACTCCGGCCAGCACGCGCTGCCGAAACGCGTGCTCGTCGACCTGTTCGGGGAGATGCCCGGCCTTGATGCGATCGAAGGCCTCACGGAATTCGGTCTTGGCCGTTTCGATCGGGACGTAGCCGCCGAAATCGCGATCGTATTCGGTCAAGCGCTCGTCGGGTTCGACGGTCAGACCGAGCCGATCGGCCAACGGCTGTGCCGTCTGAACGGCGCGGAGCTGGGAACTCGCGACGACTCGAGAAATCGGGAACCGGGCCACGGCATCCGGCACCCGCTGGGATTGTTCGACGCCGAGCTCGGCGAGAGCAGGATCGGCCGAGGTCTCCGAACGCTGCGGCAGCGCATGCCGCACCAGAACCAGTTGCATCGACTCACCTAATCACGAGTGTTCGACCGCTGCGTTGCACCATCGCCCGAAAACTGGCCACCTGGCGCGGAAGGTCGGCTCGGGGATTCCACACCATGCCGATGCGCCTGCGTGCCGCGGGTTGGGTGAGGCCGATGTCGACGGTCCCGCCCTCACCGCCGTGCGCACGGATTCGCGGCAGGATGGCTATCCCGAGACCGGCGCCGACCAGTCCGCGCACAGTGTGGGTGTCCTGGCCCTCGAATGCGATGCGCGGGCTGAAGCCGGCGTCGGCCCACAACTCGTCGCAGATCGATCGCATTCCGAAGCCGTGGCCCATCGCGATGTAGTTCTCGTCTGCAGTGTCGGCGAGATCGACGGTTCTTCTCGACGCAAAGCGGTGATCTGAGGGCACGACAAGCATCAGCCGCTCGTCGTAGAGCTGGAACGAATTGGCGTCGGTGTGCTCGGCGCTGAGAGATACGAACGCCAGGTCCGACACCCCATCGGCGAGCCGCTCCAGGCAGCGCGCGCGTGCGCCCTGGTCCAGATCGAACGTGACGGCCGGGTGGTCGACGCGGAACTGACGGATCAGTGCGGGTACGACGTCCTCGCCCAGAGTGTTCTGGAACGCCACGGCGATGCGGCCCCTGGCTCGGGCGTCGTGCTCGGTCATGGCGTCGATGCCGGCGTCGAGGTCGCTCAACGCTCGCTGCAGGTACGGGATCAACACGCGCCCGGCGCTGGTGAGCACGATGCCGCGGCCGCGTCGTTCCACGATGTCGACGCCGAGGATCGCCGACGCGCGAGCGACCTGACGGCTGACGGTGGGTTGTGGAACGCCGAGAACGTGGGCGGCGTCGGTGATGTGCTCGGTGTCGGCTACCGCGACGAGTGTCGGCAGCAGGGGCAACAGCTCGATCGTTTCGCGCCGCATGGTCGAATCATAGCTCTGCCGTATCGATTGGACACGTCTCATGCATTGGACGAATGTAGTGAGCACTTCTAACGTGATCGGTATGACTACGACGTGTACCGACGTCCTCGAATGGGAGGGACACCCCAGGGGATCGCGCGAGTACCGACGGTTGGTGCTGGCATTGCTGTTCGCCGGAGTCGCGACCTTCGCTCAGCTGTATTCGGTGCAGGGAATTCTGCCGCTGATCGCCGCGAACCTCGACATCACGCCGTCTCAGTCGTCGCTTGCCGTCGGTCTCGCGACGGTCGGGGTGGCAGTGTCGGTGATTCCCTGGTCCGTGGCCGCCGATCGCGTCGGCCGAGTGCGGGCGATGACCGCCTCGATCCTCGTTGCGACGACGCTGGGTCTGCTGGTTCCGTTGTCGCCCTCGCTCGAGGTGCTGCTTGTCGTTCGATTCTTCGAAGGTGCTGCGCTGGGCGGACTTCCGGCGATTGCGATCGCGTACCTCAGTGAGGAAGTCCACCGCAGTCACACCGCACTGGCCGCCGCCACCTATGTTTCGGGGACGACGCTGGGCGGATTGCTGGGCCGCATCGTCGCCGGACCCGTTGCGGAATACACCAACTGGCGCATCGGCACGCTGACCGTCTCGGTGATTGCTGCGCTGGCCGCCGCGCTCTTCGTGTGGCTGGCCCCGAAACCGCGAACGACACTGGCACACAGCGAAATCCGTGACCTGCCGGGTCGGCTGTGGGTGAACCTACGCGAACCGGGAATGCTGGCGCTGTACGCCCAGGGCTTCCTGCTGATGGGCGGCTTCGTCGCGATCTACAACTTCCTCGGATTCCGGCTCGAGGCCGTGCCTTTCGGGCTACCGCAATCGCTGATCAGCCTGATCTTCGTGGCGTATCTGAGCGGTACCGTCTCCTCCCGAGTGGGCGGGAAGCTGGCGACGAAGCACGGACGATCAGCAGTTCTCGCCGGAGCCACCGCCACGATGATCGTCGGAGTGGCGTTGACGATGGCGTCGAACCTCGCCGTGATCCTGATCGGCCTGGTGATCCTGACCATGGGCTTCTTCGCCGCCCACGCCATCGCGTCGGGATGGACCGGGCAACGCGCAGTGCACGGCCGCGCTCAGGCGACCTCGCTGTACAACCTCTTCTACTACGGTGGCTCGTCCATCGTCGGCTGGCTCGGCGGCGTGGTCTTTCAGTCCCTGGGATGGAACGCGTTGGCGCTGTTCGTCATTGCGTTGGCCGTCGTCGCAGGAATCTGGGCTGCGTGCCTGGGCGGTCGGCTGGCGCGGCCGGTCTCAGTAGGTCGATGAGGTCGACGCCGCCACCGCGAACAGAATGATGGCCCCAACCACGATGACGAACAGCGCGATCGATACGTACCCGACCACCAGGCCTGCCGTAGCGAACCCGGATCCGCCCTCGCCGGTGCGCTTGATCTGACCACGCGAAATGTGGCCGCAGACCACGGCGCACACCGACGCGATCAGCGGCAGAAACGTCAGACCCAGAATCGCCAACACGAGGGAGACGATCGCCAGCGTGTTGGTGGGTGCGGGCGTCTGATATCCCCCACCGGCATACGGTGCATTCCCGTACTGCGGGTTGGGATACTGGGGGTTTTGGTATTGGGTGTTGGCGTACGGGGGATTCTGGAACTCGGGATTTTGGTACTGGGGGTTCTGGTACGGCGGGTACTGCTGCTGGCCCGGGTACGGCTGATCCTTGTCGGATGCGTCGAACGGATCGCTGCCCTCGCCCTGCGGATTCACCATTGCGGGAGTTTGACACTTCGACACCGTCGCCGCAAGAGCGCACGCAGTGGTTACGTCCCGAGCTTGCCCCAGCCCACATACGCGTCGACGGTCACGTATCCGGTCACCCGAGGCTGATCCCGAACCGGATACGGATTGCCGGTGTAATGCGTCGAAATGCGATCGATATCCACCAGATTCGGGTCGTCCTGCAACTCGATCGAGCCGTGCACCGTCACATGCGTGTACCAACTGGCCTCGTCCAACACCGAAATGGAGACCTTCGGATTGGCCCTGATGTGCTCGAGACGCTTCCGAGACGCGTCGAAATTGAGCACGATCTTCCCGTCCTCCCACAAATACCAGGTGGGTGCGGTGATCGGCGTTCCATCGGCACGAACCACAGCCATGACTGCGGGATTCGGCTTCTTCAACAATTCCACAGGCTCATCGGGTAACGGGGGCTTCGGCATACGACAACCTTACGACTCGTCCCCCGCTCTGGTCTTGCTTCCGCCCACACCGACCCCCGAAGTCCACTCGATGTGCCATTGACTGCCAAAAAGGCCACTGAATGTCACATCGAGTGCACTGGGGGATCCGGGCGCGGTGGGAATCGAGTCGAGTCCAGGTGGGGGCGTCGACTACAGGTTGGGGAGTTTGACTACCTGTCCGGCGTAGGAGAGTCCGGCTCCGAAGGCGAGGAGGAGGGCGGTATCTCCTGCTTTTGCTTTGCCGGTGCGCAGCAGTTCTTCCATGGCAAGGGGAATCGAGGCTGCCGAGGTGTTGCCGGTTTCCGCGATGTCGTTGGCGACGGGAGTGCTTTCGTCCAGGTTCAGGCTCTTGGCCAGCAGGTCGGTGATACGGCTGTTGGCCTGGTGCGGGATGAACGCGTGCAGTTCGTCGGTTTTGATGCCGGCGACGTCGAGTACCTTCTGCGCAGCTTTGCCCATTTCGAATGCTGCCCAGCGGAAGACGGAGATTCCGTTCATACGGATCCAGGGTCGTTCGAGGTCGGCTTTGGTGATGTAGTCGTACCAGTCGGTGGTCTGGACGATGGCGTCGGATTGCGAGCCGTCGGATCCCCACACGGCCGGTCCGATTTCGGTTTCGTCGCTCTGTCCGACGACCACGGCACCGGCGCCGTCGGCGAAGATGAAACGCGTGGTGCGGTCGTAGGGGTCGGTGGTGACGCTGAGCTGCTCCGCGCCGATGACCAACACGTACTTCGATGTTCCGGCCTTGACCAGGTCGGATGCGACGGCCAGGGAGTAGCAGAATCCTGCGCAGCCAGCGCAGATGTCGAAGGCGGCCGGTCCCTTGGTGCCGAGGCCGTGTGCCACCTTTGCGGCGGCCTGAGGGGTCAGCTCGAGATGAGTCGACGTGGCGACGATGACGGTGTCGACCTGGTCGGCCGTGATTCCACTTGCCTCGAGGGCCTTGCGCCCGGCCGAGATCGACATCTGGACGACGTTTTCTTCGGGTTCGGCGAATCGGCGGTTCTTGATGCCCGATCGCGTCTGAATCCACTCGTCACTGGAGTCGATGAACTCGCAGATCTCGTCGTTCGTGACTATCCGTTCGGGGCGGTGAACGCCGAGTCCGAGTAGTTTCGACTGTCGGCCCTGCGTTGTGCTGATCGCACCCATCTTGAATTTCCTCTCGTGCTACCGCGCCATCGCCGAGCTTCGGCTCGGGTCTTGGGCTGCGGGCTCGGTGACACACGTTACGTGCGTCGCCGCGAGGAGTTCACACCAGTTCGGCGATGAGGGCCGCGACCTCGGCAGGTTTGTCGATCATGGCGTGGTGATGGGCGGGCATGACGACGGTGAAATCCGCTTGCAGGTAGGCCGCGAGTTTGCGCTGCGTTCGTATCCATCGCTTGCCCCACGGGGACGGTCGTCCCGTATGTGCGGCTGCCACGATGACGGGCACTTCGAGTCGGAACCTTTTGCGAATGCGGTTCAGTTCGACAGCGAGATCTGGATACACGACGTCCTCGGTCAGCGCGGCGGCGAGATAGGTGGGCCGGCGGTAGATGTCGTCCACCCAGTCGAACGTTTCCTGCGGTATGCCGTCGGGCGGGGTTGCCTGATTGAGGACGCGTCGAACGCGAGGGCCGACCAGTTTCTGCAGGCCGGTTCCACTGAGCACCGCTGCGATCCTGCGTGCGGCCTCGATGCGTACGGCCGCCGGGATGATGCGTCGCGGGTCGGATTCGGCGCTGGAGTCGAGAAGCAGAACCCCGCGGATGCGCGACGGGTACAGCCGGGCGACAGCCTCGGCATAGAAGCCTGCGATCGAATGGCCGGTCACCACCGCCGGTTCGGTGACGCCGAGCGCGTCGAGAACTCCGAGGATGCGTTCGGCTTCGCCCCGCACGGTGGGGGTGACACCGGCGGGAAGCGGGTCACTGAGTCCGAAGCCGGGACGGTCGATCACCACGACGTGGTGCTTGTGGCCCAGAATGTCGACGGTGTCCTGCCAGTCGAACCAGTTGCTGCCGAGTCCGCCGCACAGGACGACCGTGGGGCCGGAGCCGCGCACGAGTACGTGGAGGCGCTGGCCGTCGACCTCGACGAAGCGTCCAGGCGGATGTTTCACGGGAAACAACGCACTGGGCTCGCTTCTGTCTCCACGGTCCATGTTCTCTCCAGGGCGATAGCGGTGACGCGTTTCCGGTTTTCGCCACTGTTTACAACCATATTCCCTGTTTTGCGTCGTTCAGTCCAGTCGGAACTGTGAACTCAGGCGTCACTGACGTGGCTTGGCCAGCGGGAAAGCCAAGGTTTCACGGATGCTGCCTCCGGTGATCAACATGACCACCCGGTCGACACCCATTCCGAGACCGCCGGTCGGCGGCATTCCGTGTTCGAGCGCCTGCAGAAAATCCTCGTCCAAGCTCATCGCTTCCTCGTCGCCGCCGGCTGCCAACAGTGACTGCTCGGTGAGGCGCTGCCGTTGATCGACGGGGTCGGTCAGTTCGCTGTACGCGGTACCCAGTTCCACGCCCCACGCGACGAGATCCCACTTCTCTGCCACGCCCGGAATGCTCCGATGCGGTCTGGTCAACGGTGACATCGACGTCGGAAAGTCCTTGTAGAACGTGGGGAACTCCGTGTAGTCCTCGACGAGATGCTCGTACATACCTTGCGCGAGCGCCCCTGCGTCCCAGGACTTCTCGTACGGTATGTCGTTTTCGTCGCACAGTCGCTGCAGCTCCTCCAGTGGAGTTGCCGGTTCGACGGGTACCCCCAGCTTCTCGGCGACGGCACCGTGCAGTGTCTTGACGGGCCACTCGCCGGAGATGTCGATCTCGATCATCTCCCCGTTCGGGCCGTCGGGACGCAGGATGATCTCGCGACCGTGCGCCGCAACGGCTGCACGCTGAATCAGCTCGCGGCACAACACCATTGCGCGTTCGTAGTCACTGTGCGCCTCGTAGGCTTCGAGGATCGTGAACTCGGGATTGTGCTTGAAATCTGCGCCCTCGTTGCGGAACACCCGGCCGACCTCGAACACCTTCTCCATACCGCCCACGCACAGGCGCTTGAGATACAGCTCCGGGGCGATCCGCAGATACAGATCCAGGTTGTAGGCGTTGATATGAGTGATGAACGGTGCCGCGTTCGCACCGCCGTGCACCTGCTGCAGGATCGGGGTCTCGACTTCCATGTAGCCGCGCTCTCCCAACGAATCACGCAGGGATTTCACAACATTGGACCGTGCGATGAGTAGGGAGCGAGCATCGCGATTGATCGCCAGATCGACGTAGCGTTGCCGCACCCGCGCCTCCGGGTCGGTCAGACCGCGGTATTTGTCGGGCAAGGGATGTAGGCATTTGGCGTTCATCCGCCACTCGGTGGCCAGCAGCGACAGCTCACCACGCCTGCTGTACCCGATGGTTCCGCTGACCTCGATGAGGTCACCCAGGTCGAAGTCGGCATCGAATTCTTCGATTCTGTCGCCGACGCGTTCGCGATCGAACAGCACCTGGATATCGGACGACCAGTCCCGGATGACGGCGAAGGACACGCTGCCGTAGTCGCGGATACGCAGTATGCGGCCCGCGATCCGGACCGTTGTTCCCTGGGGCGATGCCGCCGCGTCGCCGACCGTGTGGGTCGGGGGATAAGCGACGGGATAGCCCTCGATGCCCTCGCTTCGGAGGCGTTCGAGTTTCGACATGCGGACGCGCACCTGGTCCGGACGTTTGCGGCCTGGCACGGGTTCGTCTGTGAGAGTGTTCGGTCCGCTGCCGTCGGGATGGATGTCCTCGGCGTCGGCCAGAGCGGCGGGCACCGCGACATGGGACCCGGTGTGCTTCGATGCACGCCGGAACGTCGGGAGCGTGAGGAAGCCCTCGGCGATGGCCGACGCGATGCCGACCTTGGGCAACACTCGATTGTCGGCGAAGCACAGGTAGCGCGGCTCCCACTCCGGCAGATACTTCACGTTCGATCGGTACAGCGCCTCGAGCTGCCACCACCGAGAGAAGAAGACCAGCATGCTGCGCCAGATCCGCAGAACCGGACCGGCACCGATTCGGCTGCCCTCCTCGAATGCAGCGCGGAACACCGCGAAGTTCAGCGAAATCTTGCTGACGCCGAAATGATCTGCACCGGTGGCCAATTCGGTCACCATCAGTTCGATCACTCCGTTCGGTGACGCTGGATCGCGGCGCATCAGATCCAACGACGCGCCGGTTCGACCCCACGGCACCAGGGAGAGAACACCCACCACCTTCTCGCCCTGAACCGCCTGCACCAGAAGACAATCGCCGTCGAGCGGATCACCCAACCGGCCCAACGCCATCGAAAATCCGCGCTCGGTCTCGGTATCGCGCCACGCATCCGCGCAGGAAATGATCTCTGCCATCTCCTGCGAGGAGATATCGCGATGACGACGCACCGTGACCACGACACCCGCCTTGCGAGCCCGGTTGACCGCCTGACGCACGGGGCGCATCTCGCGTCCATTGAGGTTGAAATCCTTGGTTTTCAGGATTGCTTCGTCGCCGAGTTCGAGGACGCTGAGCCCGGCGCGCTTGTAGGCGGTAGCTCCGATCTCGCTGGCCCCCATGACAGCTGGGGTCCAGCCGTACTTCTCGGCCAGGTCGAGCCATTCCGAAATGGCATGCGGCCAGGCCTCGGGGTTGCCGATCGGGTCACCGCTCGCCAGACACACTCCCACCTCGACGCGATACGTCACCGCCGCCTTGCCGCTGGTGGCGAAGATGACGCCCTTGTCGCGGCGCGTCGCGAAGTAGCCGAGGGAATCGTCGGCACCCCATTTGTCGAGCAGGCCGCGCAGCGCCGATTCGTCGCGACCGGTGAGCGCGTTGCTGGACCGCTGCGATCGGAACAGCGTGACCACGGCCCCCAACAGCGCCAATGCGCCGAACAATCCCAACGCCGTGTTGACGAAGCCGTTGGGCCTGCCGTCGAACTGTTCGTTGTCCACGGTCGCCAACGCGGTGACACGGTTGAAGGCCCACAGAAATGTCTGGCTTTCCGGCAGCGATCCAGGGAACAGCGCCACCAACGCCCACCCGATGACGGTTCCGACGGTCGCCCCGAGAACGAGTACGCCGAGCGCCTTCCACACCGCACCGCGACGGACACGGGTGTAGAACTCCTTACGCGCAGCAATCAGCAACCCTGCCGCTACCACATGGACCGCCAGCGCGATCCACGAATTGATGTCCTTGTCCTGGGTACCTTCGACGACATTGGTGAGCGCCAACAACACCAGATAGATGGTCAGCAACCACCACGCAATTCTCTTGCGGCTCGACAACGCCGCCGCCAGCAGCCCGACGACGAGCGCCCAGGACAAACTCGTATCCGGCGCATCGAAGTAGTACCTGTCGACGTATTCGCGAGGGGCATGAACGAGATAGCGAAGAGTCGGCGACAGACTCCACAGAAACAACGCCGCCGCGAACACCCCGAGCACCAGCCCCGCGATGTGCGGAACCTCGCGCAAACGACCGCGCTCGGGTGGCGAAAACGACCGGGGAACCGAGGATCCGGACCGCTCCGAGGGAACTGCTGTCGCCGTCATATCTCACTCCCGAAGTCAGAATGCACCTATGCAAGGTAGACGGTATCCCCGTCAGCCCCGAGTCAGGCGACGGATTCCCACCCCGCTCGCCACTCAATGTGACCGACTGTGGCCTTTTCGACGGTCAATGTCACATCGAGTGGCCCCTGACTCCCGACTGGACGCCGATTGTGGGATCACCATCGCCCGGTGCGGCATCGGAGGGTCAGGCGTTTGTCCACAGGGTGTGAGTTATCCACAGCCCAGCACGTTCACCGTCGTTTTGTGAGATTGCGCCCGTGCGGGCAGAGCACCATCAGGGGTATGAAGCGGGGCGGCGCAAAGATCGATGCGAAGGTGATCGCGGCTGCGTCGGACCGTGGATTGGTGCGGACGGCGCATCTGCTGGAGCTCGGGGTGGCGTCGAAGACAATTGTTCGACGCACCCTGCCCGACGGCATCTGGTCTCGGGCGCTGCCCGGACTGGTGTTCTTGAAGAACCGGTCGTTGACGCCGATGGAACGAGCGACTGCGGTGTCGATCTACTGCGGCCGCGATGCCGTGATCAGCGGTCGGGCGGGGTTGGCGTTGCATGGATTGGGGTCGGCCGGGTCGTTCGAAGAAACGTTTGCACTCATTCCCGAGTCGCAGCATCGTAAGTCCGTGGGTTTCGCAGCGGTGGAGCGTACGTGGCGGATGCCGACCCCGGAGATCAAGTCGGGGCTGCGCGTCGCACCGGTTGTTCGGTGCCTGTGCGATGCGGTACGGCGGATGAGGAATACCGAACAGTGCATGGGTCTGATTGCGAGCGTCGTTCAGCGGGGAGCAGCCACCGTGGACGCGATCATGAAGGAACTCGACGCCGGCAGCACCCGAGGGACTGCGATGCCTCGGCGAGTGTTGCGGGAATTGGCTGCGGGCGCACATTCTGTGGCCGAAGCCCAAGCCCAGAAGCTGTATCGACGCAGCGGACTTCCGGCGATGCAACACAACGTGGCTGTGTACGACGCGCAGGGAAAGTTCCTCCTGATCGCTGACAATTGGCTCGATGACGTTGCATTGGACTGGGAGATCGACTCGCTCGAGTACCACCTGTCGCCAGTGGCCCACAGAGCGACTGTGGAGAGACGCGAGCGAGCGCAGAACGCCGGCCTCATCGTGGTGACACACCTTCCGAGCGACATACGCGACGATCCGGAACGGGTGCTGTCGGACCTGCGGTCACGTTACGAGCAGGCCAAAGCACGGGAGCGTCCCGACGTCAGGGCGCGCCCGACACCGGACCGGACCTACCGACGATCCGGCTGATACACCCACACCATGTGTCGGCCGGTTTCGGACGCCGCCGCGATCGATCGATGCTCGATGCGGTCCAGGGCGAAGCCGAGCCTCTCGGGTACGGCCTGGCTCCTCGAATTTGCTGCATCGCAATGGATTTCGACACGTGTGATGCCGTCGAGTTCGAGTGCCTCCCGCACGAGCGCCGCGGTCGCCTCCGTCATCACCCCACGTCCTTCGGCGTCGGCTTCGAGCCAGTACCCCAATTCGATTCCGTGCGGGCCGATTCTGCGATGCATACCGATCTTGCCCATGAAGGACCCGTCGACCAGGTCGAAGATCCCGTAGTCGAACATCTCGCGGGCGTCCCATTGCTCACGCGCGTCTGCGATACGAGCATCTTGCGTAGTGACCTCGGCGGATTCATCCGTCACCCACCCCATCCACGGAAGTAGCCGCGTGTGATTGCGAGCGATCGCATCGGCAACGATGACGGAATCGTGCGCCGACTCACGACGAATCACAAGGCGTTCGGTCTCGATCCAATCGGGAGGTGCGACGGCCATAGTGATCAGTCTGACGACTGTGAGGCATATCGGCGAACGATTTTTGTTGGACTTTCGCCCGCTGTCATGTCCACTCGATGTGTCATCGACGGTCGAAAAGGCCACCGGATGTCACATTGAGTGGACGAGCCGATCGCATGTCAGGAAGCGGACCAGGATCGCCAGGACAGTTTTTCGATGATGATCACCGGGCCCTCAGGTCTGTTGTTCTTGTATTGGCTGTATTTCGCGACCAGGGCGTCTATGGCCGCTGTGCCGTCGGTGCTGGAGGACTCGGCGATGTGGGCGTTTCCGTCGGCGCGGATCCACCAGAGCTGGGACCAGTCGTCGGTGTAGTGGTCGACTATGAGGCTGACGGCGGAGTCGGCGCGGATGTTGTCGAGTCGCTGGAGTTTCTGGGTGGTTTTGGGTTTCCAGTCGATGGCGGTGACGATGCGGTCGCCGGTGTCCGCGACGGCGAAGACGATCGGTACCAGGTGTGGTGTGCCGTCGGGGTTGATGGTGGAGAGCTGAGCTCGGGGTGCGTCGGTGAAGCGTTGAACTTCGTTGTCGATCTTCACGTTCGGTTCCTCGGGTTATGCGGATTCGCTGTGGGTGCTGTGTCGGGCGATGAATTGTTCGAGTGCCGCACTGGACATGGGGCGCCCGAGCAGGTGTCCTTGGCCGAACGTTACGCCCATGTCGGTGCAGATCTGGAGTTGTTCCGCGGTCTCGATTCCCTCGATGACGGTGTCTTTGCCGAGGGTGGAAGTGACGTCGACGAGGGCGGTACACAGCGTGGTCATGGCGCGGCGCCGGTGCAGGTTGTTGCTGTCGAGGTGTTGGGTGAGGGATTTGTCGATCTTGAGGATGTCGACGGGAAGGGTGGCGAGTCGCTCGAGGGAGGAGAAGCCGCTGCCGAAATCGTCGATGGCGATGAGAACGCCGTGGCGTTGAACGTCGCGAAGTTGGTAGTGCACGGCATCGAGGTCGTGCAGTGTCTGCGATTCGGCGAGTTCGAGTGCAAGCCGTCCGGGTTCGATGCGGTAGGTGTCGACGATGTCGATGACGTCCGTGGCGAGGGTTCCGGTGGCGAAGTGTGCGGGGCTGACGTTCACCCCGATCTGGAGGTGGATGTCGCGGGCCTGCCAATCGGCGATCGTGCCTGCGACCTCGGTGATGATCCATATGCTCAGTGGGACGATGAGGTCGGCGTCTTCGGCGAGGGGTATGAAGGTATCGGGCATCAGCAGGCCGAGTTCGGGGTGGTTCCATCGGATGAGCGCTTCCGCGCCCACAACGGTTCCCGTCGCCAGTTCGACGATGGGCTGATAGGCCATCGTCAGTTCACGCTCGACCATGGCGACGCCGCGGAGCCGTTCGATGAGTTCCAGTCGGGTGCGGTTGGTGTTGTGCAACTCGTCGGTGAAGACGTGATGCTTGTTCCGCCCGACGGCCTTCGCGGCGTGCATCGCTGCGGTGGCATTGTGAACCAATTGCGTTGCGCTGATGTCTGTGTCGGTGCTGGAGGCGACTCCGACGCTGGCCGTGAGGGTCAGTTGCCGATTGCCGAGCTCGAAGGCGGGTTCGAAGATGCTCGCGAATCCTGCGGCCATTGCCCGGGCGGCGATGGAGTGGCATCGGCGTGCGATGACGACGAATTCGTCGCCGGCGAGTCGGCCGATTGTGTCGCCGGGGCGCAGAGACGCGGTGAGTCGGTCGGCGATCATACACAGCAGTTCGTCACCCTTGGCCGGCCCGAGTGCGTCGTTGAATTCGCGGAATCCGTCGATGTCGACCAGCAGGACGCTGAAGTGTCGGTCCGAGCTCTGGCAATCGAATTCTGCGGTGATGAGGGCAAGAATCTCGTCACGGCTCGCAAGTCCGGTCAGCGCATCGTGGCGGGCGCCGACATGACGGGGCGGCGCGTCGTGCTCTCGGCTCACTGTTCCCCCTCATGGCCGGATAGCCACAACGGATACTAGCTGAGAGTTTGCTTTAACGCTATAAACCGGGGACATCCCCTTTTTATGACCTATTAGATCACGCTGTTCACGGTTTGTGGCCCGTTTCGGCTCCTGTCGAGCCTCGTTCTTCGACCCTCCAGGCCGCGGGGTCCACGGAGTCGTCGAGCCCGAGTACCCACCGAGCCGCCGAGCGTCCCTGGTCGAACAAGGACTGCGCCACCGTGGTCAACCCCGCAGCCGCTGCAGCGGTGGAGTCGTCCCATCCAGTGACGGCCAGCCGTGATGGAATCTCGACACCGGACGCCGCTGCAGCGTCGAGAGCTCCGAGAGCGAGTTCGTCGCTCATCACGAGCAAGGTGTCGATCACGTTCTCCTGCAGCAACAGTCGCACAGCGCGATCGCCCTCTGCGCGCGCGTTGTGGGTAGTGAACAGAGTCGGCACCGTCGACCAGTCGATACCCACGCGCAGGCATGCGTCGCGATAACCGTCCAATCGAGCGCGCGTCACCGGCATCGAGACGTCCGACGGGTCCGCGCCGCGCACCACGGTCGACGTGCGTAGCGAATCGGGTCGAAGGGCCACGATCGCCGGGTGTAGTCGGTCCTTCAGCGCAACAGTGGCCACGGCGTCGGCCGCTGTGCGGTCGTCGATGGTGATCCACTCCAGACCCGGATGGTCGGGCCCACCCTGGATGCACGTCGGACGGCCGGTGTCGACGAGTACGTCGAGGAGGGGGTCGGCGATCTCGGTGGTCCACACCACGTATCCGTCGACCTGGGCGTCACGGATTCGATCAATGTCGTTGTCGCGATGCAGGTTCGGAAGCATCACGAGCGCGGTGTCGGCGTCGAGACACGCGTCGGCGATACCCGACAGGAAGCGTCGAGCCTGCGGATCCTCGAAGGCATAGGTCAGCTTTTCTCCGAGTACGACGCCGATGCTGTTGTGCTTGCCGCTCCGCAACGAGCGGGCCGCGCGGTTGGGACCGGTGTAACCGAGATGCGCCGCTGCTGCGTGGACGCGGTCCTTGGTGGTCTCCGAAACGCGGTTCGGTTGGTTGTAGGTATACGACACGCTCATGGTGGAGACGCCTGCCGCCGCGGCGACGTCCGCCATGGTCACCCGAGTGTTCACCGGGCAACTGTAGCGCGATACCGCCGTGTTGTGTAACGATACACAGCATGTCGTCACCACTACCGAAGCTTCTCGTGCTCGCCGCGGCCGCCTTCATCTACGTCACGGCGGAAACCCTGCCCGTGGGCTTGCTCCCGGAGATATCCGGCGATCTCGGTGTCAGCGAAGCGGCCGTCGGGCTCCTGCTGACCTTCTACGCCTACGGCGTCGCTGTGATGACGATGCCGCTGATCAGGTTCGTGCGCGAGTGGCCACGTCGCCGAGTCGTCGTGATCACCGTTGCCGCGCTGGCACTCTCGCAACTGCTCTCCGCAGTGTCCGTCGGCTATCCGATGTTGGTGATCTCGCGAATGCTCTGTGCCGCAACGCACGGCATATTCTGGGCCGTCGTTGCGCCCGTTGCGGCGTCACTGGCGTTGCCCGGCAAGCAGGGCAAGGCCATTGCCACCGTATACGCGGGAACCTCGTTGGCATTGGTTGCCGGCAATCCGCTCACTGCTGCACTGGGGCAATGGCTCGGATGGCGCATCGCTGCAACAATTCTCGGAATAGTCGCGGCTGCCATCGCGGTGGCGCTGCATTTCGTACTTCCCTCCCTACCGGTCAGTCGAACTGTTTCGGACAAGAAAACGACACCGCGGGTGCTCGACGGCACCCTGGCGATTCTGTGTGGTGTGACGTTTCTGGCCGTCCTCGGTCATTTCGCCGCGTACACCTATTTCGCTCTGATCGTCGATCGAGCAATCGGTTCGGCCGGAACCACACTGACGCTGATGTTGATGCTGTACGGCCTGTTCGGAGTGGTCGGGATCTGGGTGATCGGCAGAACGTACGACCGTTGGCCCCGTCACTCCACCATCGCGGCCCTCGGTGCAGTTGCCGTCGCGGTGGCGATTCTGTGGTGCACGCTCAGTGGAGCACCGGGGAGCTTCGCCGTGTTCGCCGTCGTGGCCATCGCGTTGTGGGGGCTGGCATTCACCACGCTCCCGGTGTGCATTCAATCTGCGGTTGTGCGGGCGGCACCGGGCGACGCGGACAAGGCGTCGGCGATCTACGTGGTCGCGTTCCAACTGGCGATCGCCACAGGCGCCCTGGTGGGCGGTGTCGTCGTCGATGCCAGTGGCATCGTGGCCGTCACCGCTGCTGCAACGGTTCTGGTTGCTGGTGCCCTCGCGGTGGTTCTACTGGCGCGCAACACTTTCCCGCGAACCCACGCACAGGAGCCGGTGAGAGCTGCGGCACGCTGACCGTTGTGGTACCCCGCACGATAGGGTCAGTACGCGACGAACGAGGGAATCCGGTGCAATTCCGGAGCTGGCGCGCAACGGTGACGGGTGAGAGCTCGAAGTCCGAATGCTCGGACGTCGTGATTCAACCCCACCCGCGGCTCCGCGACACGAGCCCCAAGCAGGAAGCCCTTCGATGCGCACCACTCTCGCCGCATTCGGCGCTGTCTCCATCCTCCTCGTTTCTGCCTGTTCGACGGCACCGACGCCCGAAGCGTCCACCGACCCGACCGGCAGTTATCCGCTGACCATCGAGAATTGCGGCCGCGAGGTCGTCGTCGACGCGCCGCCACAACGTGCAGTGTCGCTGAATCAGAGCTCGACGGAAATCCTCCTCTCCCTGGGACTGGCCGACCGAATGGTGGGCACCGCCACGTGGACGGACCCGGTTCGCTCCGATCTCGAAGCAGACAACGCCAAGGTTCCGAGGCTGGCCGACAACAAGCCGTCACTCGAGGTCGTGCTGGACACCGAGCCCGATTTCGTGTCGGCGTCGTTCGGCGGGAACCTCGGTCCAGGGGGTGTCGCCGACCGAAGCCAGTTCGATCAACTCGGTGTACCGAACTACCTCTCACCGACCGACTGCAACGGAAAGACCGACGAGAGCGTCAATTCCGACGGTGCTCGCACGCAGCCGCTCGAGATCGAGACCGTCTATCAGGAGATCCGAGACCTGGCGGCGATCTTCGACGTGCGCGACCGCGGTGAGCGCTTTGTCAGCGAGCTGCAGGACCGCTTCGCGAAGGCTTCCGGTGCGGTCGACGCCTCGGGTACGACGTTGGCGTACTGGTTCGCCGACACCGATACCCCCTACATGGCGGGGTGCTGCGGGTCGTCGGGCATCATCACCAATTCTGTCGGCGCCGAGAACATCTACGCCGACACCACCGACGAATGGCCCCAGGTCAATTGGGAGAGTGTTCTCGACCGAAATCCGACGGCGCTCGTTCTCGCGGATCTGAGCCGTCGCAGCATCGCTGGAGATGCCCTCGACAGCAAGATCGAGTTCCTCGAGTCGAATGCCGTCACGAGCCGTCTGACGGCCGTCGAGAACAAGCGCTACATCGTCGTCAACGGTGCCGACCTCAACCCGTCGATTCGTACCGTCGACGGAGTCGAGAAAGTGGCTGCTGCTCTGAAGAATTGGGGACTGACCACCCGATGACCCGAACCGATCGCGGGTTGTTGATCCCGCTTCTGCTCGGTGGTTGTGCGGTGTTGGTGCTGTCGATCGGGGTGGCCGTGACGATCGGCCCGGCGTCGGTGTCGGTATCCGATGTGTATCGAGTGATACTGGGGCACATCGGGATCGGGACGGCAGAGGTCAGTCGCATCGAGGACGGTATCGTCTGGGAGCTGCGGCTGCCCAGGACGTTGCTCGCCGCCGTGTGTGGTGCCGGGCTGGCGCTGTGCGGCGCAATCATGCAGTCGCTGCTGCGCAATCCCCTGGCCGACCCGTTCGTCTTGGGAATTTCGTCGGGAGCATCCACCGGCGCCGTCGTCGTAGCTGTGCTCGGAGTCGGCGGCGGCGCACTGTCGCTGTCGACCGGAGCGTTCGCGGGTGCGCTGCTGTCCTTCGTCCTGGTGATGCTGCTCGCCGTCGGAGCGGGCGGCGGGAACGACCGGGTCGTACTGGCGGGAGTGGCTGGTACGCAACTGTTCTCGGCACTGACGTCGTTCATCGTCATCTCCTCGGCCGATGCCGAGCAAACCCGTGGGGTGCTGTTCTGGCTGCTCGGCTCCCTGAGCGGTGCCGACTGGACGGACGTGGCACTGTGCGGTGCGGTCACGCTGTTGGGAATGACGGTGTGCCTGTTCAACACCTCTGCCCTCGACGCCTTCACGTTCGGGCACGACGCGGCCGCATCTCTCGGCGTTCCGGTGAAATGGGTGCGAATCCTGTTGCTGGTCATCACTGCATTGATCACCGCTGCGCTCGTCAGCGCGGCAGGGGCAATCGGTTTCGTGGGGCTGGTCCTGCCGCATGCCGCCCGATTTCTCGTCGGGGCGCGGCACCGTCGACTATTGCCGACGACGGTGGTCATGGGCGCCATCTTCATGGTCTGGGTCGACACCATTGCCCGAACAGTGTTCGCACCCCAGGAAATTCCCGTGGGAGTGGTCACTGCACTGATCGGAGTGCCTGCCTTCGCCCTCATTCTGTTCCGGCTCAGGAGATCCCGATGACACTGCACGCCAGAGATATTCGCTGGACACGCAGCGGACACCCCATTCTCGACGGAATCAGCTTCGAGCCGGAGCCAGGGGAGACCATCGGTCTGATCGGCCCCAACGGATCGGGCAAGTCGTCCCTGCTACGAATCCTTGCGGGCATCGTCGCCCCCGACAGTGGCGACGTGCTGCTCGACGGAGACAGCCTCCGTACGTTGCGTCGACGGCGCGTGGCCCGGCGCGTGGCGATGGTCGACCAACACTCCGACACCGACGTCGACATCAGCGTTCGCGATGTCGTGCGTCTCGGGCGAATACCGCACCACGGAATCCTCGGTGGAGACGCGGCGGACGACGACATCGCGATAGCCCGAGCACTGACCGACACCGCCATGGCGTCGAAAGCCACCCGGCGCTGGCACACACTCTCCGGCGGCGAGCGCCAACGCGTCCAGATCGCGCGCGCCCTGGCTCAACAGCCCACCGAACTACTGCTCGACGAGCCGACCAATCACCTCGACATCCAACATCAACTCGACATCCTCACCCTCGTCGCCGGCCTACCTCTGAGCAGTTACATCGCCCTGCACGACCTCAACCTCGCCGCGATGTTCTGCGACCGCATCGTCGTCCTGAACAACGGCACCATCGTGGCGTCGGGAACCCCGGAAAATGTGATCACCGAGCACCTGGTCCGGACGGTATACAACGTGCACGCCAGCGTCACGAATGCCGACAACTATCCACAGGTGACCTATCGACGTCCCTGATTCCTCCCGCTACCGGGCCCCATGAGTCCACTCGATGTGCCATTGACCCCCGAAAGGGCCACCAAATGTCACATCGAGTGCAGGCGGAAATGGTGCACCGGAAGAATCGGCGGGCGATTTCAGAGTTGGCGGAGTTTCTTTTCGAATGCGTCTATGCGTGTGGTGTCCTCGAAGAAGTCTTCCTGCGAGATGATTTTTCCCCAGCTCGTACGGACCAGTAGCACCGTGCGGTTGCTGTAGAGCTCGGCACCTTCGGCTGTGTGGGCGTGGTCGTCGAAGCGCACGAGCAGGGTCATTCGCCAAGGTGCGCCACCGCTGTAGATTTCGGTGATCTGCCCCTTGATGCCGGCGGCGACGAAGTCCTGGAAGAATTTTTCGATGGCCGGGCGGCCGCGGTGGGTACCAGACCAGCGGCTGTCACCGTCGGCGAATTTGAGTACCGCATCTCGGTGGAACGACGACAGCAGGGGTCGGTAGTCGCCGTTGTTGAGTGCCGCGATGTCTCGCTGCAGCTTGAGTGTCAGCGCTCGCATCACCAGGAGCTTGACTGCAAAGGCCGTAGAGACGCCGGCCAGAAATCTCAGTTGCATACCCATACGTTTGCCTACCGTTCACCGACGTGTCAATCGAGATGGCGGTACGTTCGTTCGATGATTCACCATGTGCAGGTCGCATGTCCGGCGGGCGGCGAGGACCGCGAGCGTGAGTTCTACGTGGGCGCTCTGGGCTGGCAGGAGATCGCGAAGCCGCCGCTGTTGGCTGTTCGCGGGGGCTGTTGGTTTCGTGTGCCTGGGGTGGGCGGTCCAGACGGTGAGGTCCATGTCGGCATCGAGGACGACTTCCGGCCGGCACGGAAGGCTCATCCGGCCTTCGTCGTCGATGTCGATGCGACTGCTACGGCGTTGTTGTCTGCCGGCTATCCGGTGGACTGGGCCGACTCGGACGAGATCCAGGGGCGAAGACGGTTCCATACCAGCGACGGGGTAGGCAATCGCATCGAATTCGTAGCAGCACAATAGATCACAGACCCACCGAGATGGCTCCGGTCAGTATCGCGAAGACGATGTACATCAGCGACGCGGCCAGAACCCACAGGAATGCGAAGCGCTGGAAGTCGCCCAATGACGCGCGGACCAGGCCGAGCAGAACCCACAACGGTGCCGACGCGGGCCCGATCGAGTGAGCCATCTGTCCGATCACTGCGGCGCGCGCCATCTCTTCGGGTGGGATGGCGTACTGCGCAGCCGATTCCGCGAGGACCGGCACGATCCCGAAGAAGTAGGCGTCGTTGGCCATGAAGAAGCTCAACGGTATGCCGATCAGTGCGGCGGCGGCAGGGATCATGCCCTCGGCACCGTCAGGAATCAGCGAGATCAGCGCGTCGGCCATGGCGGTGGTCATACCGGTCTCGGTGAGGATTCCTGTGAACACGCCGGCACCGAGGACCAATATGACGACGGGGACGGCGTTGGCAGCATGCGATCGGATCACGTCGCCCTGATCGGAGGGCTTGGGGTGATTCACGATCAGTACGATGATGAACCCGAGCATGAACAGCACCAGTAGGTCTGCAACTCCCAGTACCAGCAGTACCAGCAGTGTGACCGTGAGTGCTGCGTTCACCCACGTTCGCCAGGTTGCCTTCGTCAGAAGTGTTCCCCCCGGGCCTCTTTCGTGCCTACCGGAAGACACGTGTGCGGTGGCTTCGGCAATGCGTTCCGGGGAAATCTTCTTTCGTGCACTGCGGCCCAACAGGTATGCGAGTCCGATGATCGCCGCAGACATCAGCAGCATGGCCGGCAGCATGTGCACGAAGTAGTCGGTGGCGTCGATCTGCAGCACACTGATCGCTCGGGTCGCTGCCCCACCCCACGGTGTGGTGCCGGATATCGTCCCGAGAGCCATCGTGGCGATTGTGGCAATCACCAGGGGGTTGATTCCGAGCTTGCGATAGATGGGGAGAAATGCGGAGCAAATGATCATGTACGACGTCGTGCCGTCACCGTCGAGTGCGACCAATAGTGCCAGAACCGCTGTGCCGACGCAGATTTTGACGGGGTCGCCGCCGGATAATCGGATGATGCCACGTGAGATGGGGTCGAAGAGTTTGGCGTCCATCATGATTCCGAAGTACAGAACGGCAAAGAGAAGAAGAATTGCTGTGGGGGCGACGGTTTCGATACCCTCCGCCACCATGTCGGGCAGCGCTGCGCCCTGACCGCTGATCAGCAGAACGGCGATGGGGATGGTGACGACGGCTACGAGCGCCGTCGCCCATTTCTTGATGACGACCAGCATGAAGGATGCAAGAGACAAGAATCCGAGTACTGCCAACATGATTCAGTTCTCCGAATCGAGATGCTCGATCACCGCGCGCGTGAAGTGCTCGGTGGTCGCGGTTCCGTGGAGGTCCGCGGTGCGCGTCTCGGGCCTGCCCACGCCTGCGTCGATGGCACGATGAATCGATCGTCCGGCTGCAGAGAGTCTTTCGTCGCCCCGCTGCTGACCGATCCAGTCCAGGAGCATGGCTGCAGAACCGATCAAGGATGCCGGGTTGGCGATTCCTCGCCCGGCGATATCGGGCGCCGATCCGTGCTGGGCTTGCGCAACGGCATGACTGTCGCCGACATTGAGCGACGCTGCCAGCCCCAAGCTGCCCGAGAGTTCGGTCGCCTCGTCGGACAGGATGTCCCCGAACATGTTGGTGGTGGCGATGACGTCGAACGACTCCGGTCGACGGATGAGCAATGCGGCGGCTGCGTCCACCAACAGCTCCTCGTAGTCGACGTCGGGAAAGTCCTTCCGGACGGCCCTGGCCGCCTTGAGGAAGAGCCCGTCGCTCAGCCTGAGAACGTTGGCCTTGTGTACCACTGTGACCTTCGATCGACGCGTCTGTGCAAGCTCGAAGGCGCGGCGAACGATCCGTTCGGAACCGTGTCGAGTCACTTTTCGGATGGCGAGGGCAAGGTCCTCTGTCGGCATGAATTCGCCTCCACCTGCGAACATGGTGCGATCGGCGTAGAAGCCCTCGGTGTTCTCTCGGGCGATCACGAGGTCGAAACTCTTGTTGAGCGGATTCGGCAGAGCCGAAACGGTCCTGGCCGGACGGATGTTGGCGTACAGGTCCAACTTTCGCCGCAGAATTCCCGACGGGTTGACGCCACCCTCCGAGGTCGGGGGATAGTCCAGATGGGACACCGGGCCCAGGACGACGCCGTCGGCTGCGCGTGCGAGGTCGACGATTGCGTCGGGCATCGTCGTCCCTGATGCGCGAAGTGCGTCGAATCCGATGGTGCCGTCGGTGAACGTAGCGCTGATGCCGTTGCGTGCGAGCGCGGCCTCGACGACCGAGACCGTCGAGACGCTGATCTCGGGACCGATGCCGTCCCCGGCGAGTATCACCAGGTCGACGGTGTTGGTAGCGGTGTCTGCGGAATGTCCGGATGTCACGATGTCTCCAGGTGTTCACGTCCGCACCGTTGCGGACTCGGTCATCGTTGTGACCTGTGGCATACCTTGCCGGGCCGCGAGCGTGAAGACCAGAGACTGTTTCTTACATCTGACTTAAGCCGAATTCATAGCTTGGAACAATGTGACCAAAACCGATCGCATGGCCTGTGCGGCGGGTGACGGCGTTCGTTGATCGAGCCGGCACAGCAGGATTCGACGCCTCGACAGGTCGTCCAGGGCGATGGAGTCGACGCCGTCGCGCAGATAGCGAGTGGTCATGGCGGGTGCCACGGTGAGTCCCAGCCCGGCGGCCACCATTGCCTGAGACTCCATGTAGTCGTTGGACTCGACCAGGACCCTCGGCTCGAAACCCGCTTTGCGACAGGATGATCGAAATATCGAGGTGATGGGGTGCTGCGATGCGCGGACGATCCACTGCTCGTCTGCGAGCGATTCGAGCAGAACCGGACCTCCGCGCGACCAACCCGCTGGAACGAGAAGGACCGTGGCGTCGTCGGCGATGACTTCGGTCTCGACGTCGTCGACCACCATCGGCAATTCCGGGTAGTCCCATGCCAAGGACAGATCTACTTCACGTCCCAGCAGCATGGCGTGCAGGTCGCGCAGTCGTGACGACCGTATGCCCAGTTCGATCCCCGGGTGCGCCGAGCGAAATGCGCCCATGACATCAGGCAGAAGAGATGCAGCGAAGGAAGGGAAGACGCCCAGGGTGACGTGGCCGCTGCGGGCGTCGAGCAGATCGTCGAGGTCGGCGCGCAGGGCAGACAGTTGCGTGTCGATCGCGGACGCTCTCCCTGCTACGAGCCGACCGGCCTCGGTGAGGCGCACTCCGCGCGCGTGTCGCTCGAGGACGGGGGTTCCGACGACGGCTTCGAGCCTCTTGACCTGCTGCGACACCGCTGAAGGGGTGAACATGAGCCGTTCGGCAGCGGCCGTCATCGACCCACTGCGGTCGATTTCCACCAGCAACTTGAGAAGGGACAGTTCCACATCCATCTGTCGAGACTAGGCGGTGTCTGCGACGATGGAGCGCGTGACGACAGGAGGAGACAACGTGGACCCGGTAGCGGCGTTCTGGCGCGACGCGGACGACGCCGACCCCGTCCGGATGCGAGTCGAGATGGAGCACTTGTTCTCGGCCACAGCGTATTCGGATGCTCGAGTGCTGTTCGAGCGTGCATCGCTCGCAGACTTCTTGGGCGACGAAGCGGGTGCGGTCCCGTTGTACGAAGCCTCCCTGTCAGCTGGGCTCGACGGCGACCGGGAGAATCAAGCCCGGATCCAATTGGCGAGCTCATTGCGCAACGTGGGGCGATTGCACGAAGCGCTGCAGGTGCTGCGAGATTTCGAGTTTTCGAACGAATACATCTCTGCACGTGACGCATTCGTGGCGCTGACCCTCTGGGATATCGGGGATGCGGCGCAGGCGCTACGAAGTGCACTTCAGGCCGCGAACCCTGCGACGGGGAAATATCGTCGAGCAATCGGGGCATACGCGGCCGAGTTGTCCACACGACCTGAGGGGAATCAATGACCGACAGCGCATTCGATCCACACGACCTTCTCGAGCAGAGCCGAATCGGCGTGCTGGCCACCATCAAGTCGAGCGGACTTCCGCAGCTGTCGCCGGTGACGCCGTTCTACGATCGCGCCGCCGACACCATCCGGATCTCGGTGACCGAAGGACGAGCGAAGACGGCCAACTTGCGCCGAGATCCACGTGCCGCTCTCGAAGTGACGAACGCCGACGGCACGGCATGGGCAACGGCGGAAGGAACCGTCACCCTCACCGGCCCGGGTACGTCACCGAACAGCCCCGAAATCGAGGCTCTGGTCGACTACTACCGCGCCGCGGCCGGCGAGCATCCCGACTGGAACGAATACCGAGCAGTCATGGTCGCCGACCGACGAGTGTTGGTGACGATCTCCGTGACCCACGTCTACGGGCAGTCCCTCACCTGACCGCCCTCGAGTCCACTGGATGTGACATCGACCGTCGAAAAGGCCACCGAAGGTGACATCGAGTGCACCCCACCGCACCGCTCAGGTGACCTGATACACGTCCAGCTCCACGGAGTTCGGCAATCGCTGGCCGGATCCGATAAACAGTCGTTCGTTCATCCATCCGAGGCGGCTCGCGGCGGTGGACAGGCGTGGTTGGCTTCGGAAGTAGATGCGCTCGGGGGGGCACATGTTCACCGCGGACAAGTGCATCGATGTCCTCTTCGGCACCACTTCGCATGCCGATGTTGTGTACGGCGATTCGTTCGCCCGTTTCGGTCTCGAGCGCGTATCGGGCGTCCAGTTCTGTGAGTGTGGGGGTGCGGAGAATCTGGTGATCCGCTCCGCCGGGCAGGACTCGGCCGCGCAGTAGAGGGCCCTCGACAGTACCGCCGAGGATCGGCACGAGGCGACGGTGACCGTCGACCACCTCGCCCACGTCGATCGGTTCGCCCACGGTGACCGACAGATGTGCGACGAAGATCAGCTCGGGGCCCACGTCAGTTCGTTCGGTCGGCGAATCCGTCGGGCAGATCGCTGGGCGCGACCGAGACGATCGTCTCGTCGTCGATGCCGACGTGCTCGAACAGAGTGATTCGGGCGAATTCGGGGACCACGTAAATGGGGTAGGTCGGTCCGGCATCACGGTAGGCGCGCATCTCGTCGAGATGATCATTCTGGTACAGAACGGTTTTCGTACCGTCCAGCTCGATCCACTGAGGGAAGAAGATCGTGCCGTGCAGACGACGCTTACCGGGTATGACGTTGACGACGACGGATGTTCCCGTGGGTTCGTTCCAGGAGATCTTGTAGACATCGTCGTCGAGTTGGACGAGATCGACCTCCTGGTTCTTGACCCATCGTCCGCCGACCATGCCGGTGTGGATGCGGTAGTCGATGGTGGTCGCGTTCTTGACGTACATCTCGTACTGCCAGTTGTTCGCGTAGGTGTAGATGAAGCGGTGTCCGACTATGCCGCTGAGGTCTTGAGTCGGAACAGGGTTGTGGACGGTGGTGTCTGCGCTCATGTATCCATTTTGTCACAAAACTATGTTTGTGGCAAAACTATATGTGGGAGTATCGAACGATGCACTCCACCGCGATCGAACTCGGTCGACAACTGGGACCGCTGCGACGGTCGCTGCTTCGTGCGACGCGAGAAGCTGCCCAACTACCCGACATCCCCGATTCGCACATCGAGGTCATGAGAGCCCTCGCCGCTGAGCCGTATATGAGCCCGGGGAGCCTCGCCGCACACCTGAACCTGGCTCGATCCACCGTGAGCAATTTGATCAAGGCAATGGTTGACGCCGAACTCGTCGAAAGATCCGTCTCGTCGGATGACCTGCGCGGAGCGGCCCTCACGGCGTCACCGAAAGCGGTGCACCTCTTGGCCGAATACGACGCGGTCAGCTCTCAGGTGCTCTCCGATGCGCTCGACGAACTGACCCCGGACGGCCGTCGAGCACTGTCTGCGGCAACTTCAGCCCTGGCCGACCTGACGACGATCTTGGCTCGCCGGCCTTCTTGATTTCAACGGCCGGGATCGTGCAGTCCACTCGATGTGCCATTGACCCCCGAAAAGGCCACCGAAGGTCACATTGACTGCCGGGGGAATGGGGTGTGCGAGAAGAACGGACGCAATGGCTAGAGGCTTCGTTGAATCGGGATCCACAGTTCTCCCGTTCCGGAGGACCAGTCGGGGGAGTTTTCGGTGACCGTGAGAATTTCCGGTCCAGGGATTGCTTCGTAGGGGTTGGAGGGGAACCATTCGCCGAAGGCGTCGGCCCAGAGTTGTTGGAGGGCGGGGGCGAGTGCGGTATCGCTGCGTGTTTCGAATACCGCCCAGGTCGATGCGGGGACGGTGAGGGTGTTCCATTCGGGTGGTGCGGGCGATGTGGTGGCGACGGCGAAGTAGTAGTCGAAGAGACTGCCGTCCTCGCGGTGGGGTTCGAAGCCGTCGCTGACGAACAGGATCTGGGGGAGTTCGGGCAGGTCGGCGAGTTCACGCAGTCGGTCGCCGGTTCCCGGGGCCAGGCTTCGGTGGAATTCGGTCATTGCGGTGTTCTCGCCGCTGAACCGAAGTGGGATTCGGGTGCTTTTGCCGACGATGTGGAATGGCGGCAGGTCGGTGATGCGGTATCGCATGGTGCTTCGTCCTTCGATGGTCAGGTGGAATGCCACTGCTTGTCGGGAACGAAGGATGGTTCCGGGTCGGCGTGCCTGAGACGGTGTGACGCCGTGCAGATCTCGGAAGGCTCGGGTGAATGCATCTGCCGAGTAACCGTATTTGGTCGCAACGTCGAGTACGCCCTGTCCGTCGAGGATCTCCGCTGCTGCCAATGTCATTCGGCGTTGTCGGATGTACAGCGACAGCGGGATCCCGGCGAGAGCCGAGAACACGCGCCGGAAGTGGTATTCCGATGTCAGCGCGATGCGGGCGAGCTCGGTCGTTTCGATCTCGTGGTCGAGATTGTCTTCGATGTAGTCGAGTGCTGCGTTCCATCGTTCGAGCATGTGCCGCCAGACCTTCCCTCGTTCTGAGGGAAACGATAGGGAAAAACGGGAGCGCACACCCGACTTTCTGTGCCCGGCACAGTCGGATTCAGATGGTGTGCAGGTGTCGCTGCGATCGCTGCGTGCGCAGACGCCCGAGTTCGTCCAACGCAGAACGGGATTGCGCGTCTGCCGGACGGTAGACGATGAGCCGCAGGTCCGGGTCGCCGAGTGGGGTGAGGACATCGAATGTCACGGTGATCTGCCCGACAAGTGGATGCCGCATCGGTTTGTCACCTCGGTTCCGCACGGACACTTCCCGGGACTGCCAGTAGCGGGAGAATTCCGTGCTCCCTCGTTCGAGCTCCTCGATCAACGCTGCCAACTTCGCGTCGTGTGAGTGGTTCACCCAGGCAGCGCGAAGGTCGGCCACTGCACCCCGAACGACATCGTCACGAGCCTCGTAGAATCCATCGAATCGTTTGTCCAGGAAACACATTCGAAGAACATTGCGGTCCACGACGGGTCGTCGGTCGATGTCGAGCAGCAATGCGGCCATCATGTCGTTCGTGGCCAGGATGTCGAGCCGGTGATCGAGCACCATCGCCGGCAACGGGGCGACGTCGTCGATCAGCTGCCGAATGCCGTCGGGCACCTCGTGGGCAGAGGCCCGCTCCGGTGCGCGATGGCCGGCGAGCGAGAACAGGTAGCCGGTCTGATCGGGAGACAGCTTGAGCGCCTTCGACAGGGACTGAACCACCTGGGCGGATGGCCGAACATCCCGCGCCTGTTCGAGCCGAACGAGGTAGTCCACGCTCACTCCAGCCAACGCAGCGACCTCCTCACGCCGCAAACCGGGTGTCCGGGAGGCCCCTATCCGTGGTGGTAGACCGACATCCGACGGGTTGAGCGCCTCACGCCTGGCACGCAGAAATGCTGCCAGTTCGTTTCGACCCAACCGAGTACTCACCCGATCCACGGTAGGCCACTTCGGTGCGATCAGCCTGGTATCGCCCTTCCCAGGATGATCTTGTCCTTCCCGTTTCCCGACGGGGCAAGGACGGTGAGTAGGACCGCACACGAAGGAGACATGATCGATGACACGCATGGACGAGTACAGATTGCTGGGCCGCTCCGGTCTTCGAGTATCACCACTCTCGCTGGGAGCGATGACATTCGGAACCGCCTGGGGCTGGGGTGCAGACGAGGTCGACTCGAGAAGAGTATTCGACGCCTACCTCGATGCCGGCGGAAACATGGTCGACACCGCCAATATCTACACCGACGGCCAGTCCGAGCAGTACCTGGGCCGATTTCTCCGGGGCCGCCGTGATTCGGTCGTCGTCGCCACGAAATATGCCGCGACGCGTGATCCGTCGGATCCGAATGCGGGTGGGGGCAGTAGGAAGAGCCTGCGCGGGTCCGTCGAAGCAAGCCTGCGGAATCTCGGCACCGACTACATAGACCTGCTGTACCTGCACGCCTGGGACGGCATGACGCCCGGTGACGAGATCATCGCCTCGCTCGGTGAGCTGGTCCGTTCGGGAAAGGTTCTGTACATCGGCATTTCGGATACACCGGCATGGGAAGTCGCGCGCATGCAGACCACAGCGGAGCTACGCGGTTGGCCGTCGTTTGCGGCACTCCAGGTGGAGTACAGCTTGATCGAACGGACGACCGAGCGGGAATTGTTGCCGATGGCAGCGAGTCTGGGCATCGGCGTCGTTCCGTGGGCCCCACTGGGCGGTGGGGTGCTGACGGGGAAATACACTGCCGCAGACCTTGTGGCGGTCGGTTCCGCGAGTCCAGCAGGGACTCGTCGCGATCACGCGAAGGCCAACGGAACGTTGACCTCGCGCGGGCTCGAGATTGCGGATACCGTCGTCGACGTCGCGAACGAACTCGGAGTCACCGCTGCTCAGGTGGCGTTGGCATGGACCCTTCGGCATCCGTCGGTCGTCAGTTCGCTGATCGGGGCGCGGACGTTGGAACAGTTGCAGCAGAACATCTCTGCTCTCGATGTCGTATTCGACCGATCGCAACTCGACCAACTGCATGCAGTCAGCGCTGTCGATCCCGGGTTTCCCCACGAATTTCTGATGCGCCCGATGGTGCGTGGCGTCACGACCGGCCGCACCACCGTTCGTCCCCGGCCTGTCAGGACGTGGTGAGTCAGGGCACCGGATTACGCCGGTAGGTGAGGGGATCTCCATCGTCGACGAGTGCGAACCCGGCCCGCTCGAGAACCCGACGAGATGCTCCGTTCTCCCGATACACCTGCGCTGCCAACGGTAGACCGGACGCATGCTCCTGCGCGTGAACGAGAAGCTTGCCTGCGTAGCCGAGACCCCAATGGTCCGGATGTACCCAATAGCCGACCTCCAGGTGGTCGGATCGACGAATGGTGCTGAGCAACCCAACACGCGCCGGCTCCTCGGTAGTCCCGATGAACCACTTCTGCACGTCCGGCTCGTGGCTGCCCGTCGCGTTCAGTGCCAGCGCAAGTCGATGGCCGAAATACTCTCTACTCCATGGGTTTCCGTCGCCAACCCATCGAACTACCTCGACGTCCGACGCCATGGAGAACAGAAACTCGGCGTCGGACCGAACAGCCGGACGCAGCAGAACTGCCGTCACAACTCTTTGACCTGCGAGGTCCTGTCGCCGCCTGCATCGCCGGTATTGACGGTGCCCGATCGCTCGAACAGCAGAGCCGACACCTCTTCGGCTGCCATGGGGCAGTGCTCGACGCCTGCCGGGACAACAAATACATCACCGGGCCCGAGTACAACGTCGCGGTCACGCAGTTGGATGGTGAGTTCTCCGCTGTGGACGAAGAACATCTCGTCGGTGTCCGGGTGCGTGTGCCAGACGAATTCGCCGAGAAGTTTGACCACCTTGACGTCGTAGTCGTTGATGCTGGCGAGTCGGTGCGGTTGCCAGGGCTTGTCGATCTTGCTCAGGGCGTCGTCGACGTTGCGCTTGTGGTTGCCGGTACTGCCGCTGTCGATGCTCATGGGCTGCCTTCGTTGTCCGTCGAGTCGGCTCGGTGAAACTCTACTAGGTTCGTGGCCGCCGGCCCGACGCAATCGCTGCGAGACTGTCCGTTTGTCGTATTCTCGGATAGAACTACGGCACTGCGAGTCATATATGCTGTAGCGCAACAGGTTTGCGTCCAGATCGGTCAGTGTCCGATCTGGCGATAGCAGCGCCAGTCGGACGGTCGAGAACAGATGAAGGGCAGTACGATGCTCATGACCTGCAGACGGTATCGGCACGAGTAGTCGGTAGCCCCCGAATTTCATGAGGAGTGCCCGCTAGATGAACCTCGATGACTTCGACGTACTGAGCTTCGACTGTTACGGGACGCTGATCGACTGGGAAGCCGGCATTCTCGAGGTGCTCAGAGCGTGGGCGCAGGAGGCCGGCTCGGAGCTGTCGGACGACGAGTTGCTCACGGCCTATGGCCCCAACGAAGCTGGGGCGCAGCGAGATTCTCCCGCCGCCCTCTATCCCCGAATTCTCGCCGAGGCCTTCGTGAGGACCGGTGACACACTGGGGATTTCTGTCTCGGCCGACTGGGCGGACAAGCTCGGAGCATCCGTCCCGGATTGGCCGGCTTTCGCGGACTCGGCCGACGCGCTGGCGTCGCTCGCCCAGCGGTACAAGCTGGTCATACTGTCCAACGTTCACCGCGACGGTTTTGCGGGTAGCAACCGCCGTCTCGGCGTTCAGTTCGACGCCATCGTCACGGCCGAGGATGTCGGGGCGTACAAGCCTGCCGACAACCACTTCGACGCAATCGATGGAGTTCTCGATCGCCTGGGCGTGCCCCGGTCGCGTCTACTGCACGTTGCGCAAAGTCTGTTCCACGATCACGTACCGGCGAAACGTCATGGCCTCGCGTCGGTGTGGATCGATCGGCGGCACGATCGCCCCGGATGGGGTGCGACGCCGGAACCGTCCGAGGAATACAGCTTCGACATGAGGTTCCCGAGTATGGCCGCATTCGCAACAGCTGCCCGAGAGGCGCACCCGGATGCGTAAGTTGTTCACGCTGATCGGTTTTTCGGTCGGTCTCGTCGGTGCGGTCGGCTATCTGTTGTGGGAGCCCCAGCCGCAGCGGGTGAACTACGCATTCGTCGGCGACGAGCAGTACCAGGGTGCGCCCGATTGGATGCTCCTGGTATTCGGCCTGCCTGTTCTCGGCGCACTTCTGGGACTGGCGATTGCGGTATCGGTCGGCCGCATTCGACGCAGCTGATCTCACCAATGCCAGGCGTCGCCCCCGACGTTCTGGATTGTTCTCTGCAACACCTGAATTGCGGTGACGAACTCGTCCTGACCGATGCCCTGCATACGTTCGTCCTGCAGCATCTGCTGAACGTCCGCCCCACGTCGGAATTGTTCCTTGCCGTCCGGGGTGAATGTCACGCGTGAATTGGACTCCGTGATCCAGCCCTTCGCACGTGCGGAGTCGAGTGCCTCGACGATTGCCTCCGGAGTATCGTTGTGGCCGATCTTCTCGATCGTCGCTTCCCTGTCGGCCCCTGTGGGGTGCAGCGAGATCTGATGCAGGAGCCACCATTCGGGTTGAGTGATACCGATGTCGTGGAGGGCGCCGCGGGTACGTGCTCGGATGGCCTCGCCGGCGCGGGCGGTCCAGAATCCGATCGGCTGTCGCTCGGGTGGCTGCATCGGTCGTGGTTGTCGGTGTGCTTGTGAGTTCATGAAAACGACAGTAGAACCTCAACCACGCTTCAGGTCAACAGGACAGATGCCACAAGAGCTGTACCCACCAAGACTGCGCTGGCGGCTGGTGGCCCGATCGGTCCGAGTGCCGAGCTGTAGACCACTCCGCCGAGAGCAGGCCCGGCGGCAGCACCGATGTTCAAGCTCGCTGTTGCGAACGAGCCCGCCATCGTCGGCGCACCGACCGCGTTGCGCATCACTCGGCTCACCAGTGTGCTGCCGAGGGCGAACGACAGCCCTCCCTGCACGAAGCTGAAGAACAGCACAGTAGCCGGACACTGCGACGCCAACGCGAACAGACACCAACCGACGAGAAGCGCTGTGCCACCGAACGACACGACTCTCCTCGCGTGCCGGTCACCGCACCTGCCTGCGGTCCAGACTCCACCCAGAGCGCCGAGCCCGAACAACGCAAGCACTACCGGCACCATCGCTGTCTGCAATTCCGCTCGTTCCGTGACGACGGGAGCCAAGTAGGTGAACGAACAGAAGGTGGCACCGTTGACGAGAACGCAGAGAACGAGGACCCGGAGCACTGAGCATCGTTGCAGGACAGCCAATTCGGTGATCAGCGAACCCATGGCTCGCACGTCCTGGGTGGCGGGTGCAGCCAATGCCACGGCGACGAGCGCAGGAACCGACAGCAACGCCACAGCCCACAGTGCCGCACGCCAACTCAGAAGTGTTCCCGCGAGTGTGCCCAACGGAACGCCGACAACGAGTGCGAGAGTGGTGCCGGCAAGGATCGTGGCGACGGCGCGAGAGAGGCGATCGGGTGTGACCAACGCCGAGACCATGGCCAAGGTGAGTGCCAGGAAACCGGCGTTGGCGAATGCGGCCACTACCCGCGAGACGAACAGGAGCGCGTAGCTGTTGGTCGATGCGCCGAGTACGTGCATCGCGATGAAGGTCGCCAGGAATGAGCACAGGGCCAGGCGCGGTGGACACTGCCGTGTCGCTACGGCCATGACCGGCGCCCCGACAATCATGCCGATGGCGAATGCCGAGGTCAGCAATCCAGCGCGGGGGACCGTTGTGTGGAGATCGGTGGCGATGTCGGTCAGCAGTCCGGCCAGCATGAACTCGGACGTTCCCTGAGCGAAAACAGCTGTGGACAGCAAGAATACGAGCGGTGGCATGGAAGGTTCTCCGAATGTGAGACGGGTCCAGGACAAAATGGACCGGCACACGGGTGCTCACCGAACGTGTCGTGATCGAGTGCTTCGGTTTGTCGAGCTACCGGGGTGCCGGTAGCTCGAATCTGGATGCCTCGGGTGAACTCACGGCCTCACGGTAGCGCGCCCTCGTGCTCGATGCCACCGAGTTTCCGTCGTGGGTAGAGTCCCGATCGTGGACAGGCCATCCGGTAAAGCGCTCGTCGCGGTGCTTGCCGCCGTCGGCGCGGCGGTCGGAGCTTCGGCGGCGGTCGTATGGCATGTCGCTGTCGCCGGGCCGTCCGACGGTGCGCCAGGTATCGGTGTTCAGTACATCCGCCCGAGCTGGTTTCCCGTCACCTTCTATCTCGTCGGTGCCGGACTGGCAATCGGCTTGGTGGCGGCGTCGTTCCTCGTCGACACGGGTCTGCGTCTCGTCCAGGATCGCCAGCGCAGTCGCATCGATTTGTTCGCGTTGTTGGTCGTGATCGGTGCGACGCTCGGAGCCGGCAGTGCACTCGCCTGGACGCATTGGCCGCCGCAACCCACCGAAGCGGCGTCGAATTGGTCGTGGGAGCATCCGTTCAGCATCGAGATCAACTCGCCTCCTGCAGCTGACTTCGGCTGGACGTCAATCGGTAGTTCAGTTTCGGACACCTACGTGGCCGAAACGTATGAGACAGACGCAGTGTTTGTGCCGTATCTCGGTGATGAAGAGGTCCCGTCGACCTTCACCCCCACCATCGGCAATCCGTGGTTGGTGTTTCCGGTCGGCGGCGTTTTCGTTGCAGCCTTGGCGGCGCTCACTCTGTCGCTGCGAGACTTCCGGCTGACCGTGGTGTCGCGCTCGGACCCCGACGCTGTGTAGCGAGGCCGGAACTATTCGTCGGTGCGCAGTTCGTCGACCAATGAGAAGAGGCGTTCCAGGTAGTCGCTGTGAAACACCTCTGTCGCGCGGATCTTGGCATCTCCGTCGAGGCCGAATTGAAGGTTGACGAGCTCGACCCCGATGGCGACGCGTCGAGCATCGAGTTGTTCGAGTTCGGCGGCGAGAGCATCGACCTTGGCCACCGGAGACAGTTCGTCGGTCATATCGAAATCGTAGAGGTCAGCCGACGGCCGCGAGGAATTCGCTGTAGAACAACCCGAGCCCCAATGCCGACGCGATCGCGGCGAAGAGCCAGAACCGGATGATGACCGTCGTCTCCGCCCAGCCGCCCAACTCGAAGTGGTGGTGAATCGGCGCTATTCGGAACGGCCGCTTGCCGGTGCTCTTGAACGAGGCGACCTGAATGACAACCGACGCAGCTTCGGCTACGAACAGAGCTCCGAAGACGACGGCGATCAGCTCGGTTTTGCTCACGATCGACAGGCCTGCGAGCAGTCCACCGAGGGCGAGCGAACCGGTGTCGCCCATGAAGATCTTGGCCGGGGCGGCGTTCCACCACAGGAAGCCGATACAGGCACCTGCAGCGGCGGCGCAGACGACGGCGAGGTCGAGTGGATCGCGCACCTGGTAGCACCCGGCAACGGAGTTGGTTGCGCACGACTGCCGGTACTGCCAGAACGTCATCACGGTGTACGCGCCGAGGACGAGGGTCATCGATCCTGCCGCCAAACCGTCGAGCCCGTCGGTGAGGTTGACCGCGTTGGACCACGCGACGATGAGGAATACACAGAACAGCACAAAAACGATAGGGGCCATCGTGAAGAACGTCGATTGGCGCACCAGCGAGAGTTCGACGTTGCCCGGCGTCAGCCCGTTCCCATTGCGGAACTGCAGCGCCAACACTGCGAAGATCACCGCTGCACTGATCTGCCCGACGTACTTGCCGGTTGCCTTGAGGCCGAGGCTCCGTTTCATGCGGACCTTGATGTAGTCGTCGAGAAAACCGACGACGCCGAGAGCAGTCGTGAGACCGAGGATCAACAGGGCAGACGCCGATGGGCCGTCGCCGCCCATCGCCACGAGGTGGGAGCCGAGATAGCCGGCCCACAGACCGACGATGATCGCGACGCCGCCCATCGTCGGCGTCCCTCGCTTGGCTTGGTGACTTGCCGGGCCCTCGACGCGAATCTCCTGGCCGAAGCCCTGCCGGGTGAACAGCGCGATGAGAAACGGCGTCAACAGAATCGAGACCGCCAACGCGATACCACCGGCAACAAGAATGTTGATCATGCGTTGGAGCCCACTCTTCCTCTGTGCTGCTGTTTCCCGCCCAGTGCTACCGAGCACCGCGGGATACTGTGCCAAACGAATCGGCAAAAGTCCCAATGCGTGACGAAGGCGTTACTCACAGTTGATACGAACTCGGTGGCATTCCCACCAGTTCGGTGAACTCGCGGGTGAAGTGCGCCTGGTCGAACCAGCCGTATCGCGCCGCAAGGTCTGCCAGGGGACCCGAGTAGCCGCCGTCGAGCTCACTGAGAGCATCGTGAATGCGATACCGGCCGAGAACCCACTTGGGCGTCGCTCCGACATAACGCTCGAACAGCCGCTGGAGTCGCCGAGTGCCTATCCCGCACCGCTCTTCCACCTGGGCGACACGAATCAGCGTCCGATCGCCCAGCATGGTCCCGATGATGGCCAGAACGACCTCGAACTCCGGCTCGACGTCCGGTGCATAGGGCGCGAGAACCGCATCGACGACGGTTCGGCAGTGGTTGGCGTCCAGATGTCCGCCCAGTTCCGCCAAGGCCTCGACTGCGTCGGCACGGAACGGGGTGGGCGGAGCTACGTGGACGTCGCGCAGGGTACGAGCCACCGTTCCCGTGAAGGCCGCGTAGCCGCCCGGCCGGAACTTGATGCCGAACACCCAACCGGATTCGGCGAGCACGACGTCGAAGCGGCGGGTGAGCACCCCCGTCACCACCACGGGTTCGACGACGCCTTCTCTGGTCCAGCCGTGTTCGACGCTGAGCGTGCAGGCCGGGTGCGGGAGCGTCGAACTGCGGTACGAGGTGCCGGACGGCAGATTCCACCGAAGCTGCCAGTAGTTCTCGACCCACGGTTCCAACGCCGCCGCACACGGCAGCCGTACCAGGTCGACGTACTGTGCCAGCTGATCCGGCCGCAGGACGCCGGACTGGGTGGCTGTCGCGTTTTTCCTATCCGGCACGGGCGTCAGTGTAGGAGTCTGGTCCGACACCCGCTGTCGAGGAGGAACACCATGACCGAGACACCCGTGGCCACGCTGAAGATGGTCACCCTGGACTGTGCAGACCCTGCGGCCAACGCGACATTCTGGTCGTCGTTGTTGGGCTGGAGCGTCGTACATTCGGAGCAGGAGTACGCAATGCTGCAGGGTCCGAGCAGTGCACTCGGATTCGGTCGCGTCGACGACTACCAGCCGCCGCCGTGGCCCAATGCGAACGGCAGCAAACAGTTTCACTTCGATCTTGCAGTCGATGACCTCGACGCCGCGGCGACGGCCGCCGTGAAACTCGGGGCGACGCTGCCCGACGACCAGCCGGGTGAGACCTGGCGCGTGCTGCTGGACCCGGCAGGCCATCCTTTCTGCCTGACAAAAGCCGCGAACTGGGGCTGACGCGGTTAGCCTTGGCGTCGTGAAACCACGTCTGGCAGGAATCGAAATCGTCGTCGCCGATATGGCTGCCGCACTGGCGTTCTATCGCGTTCTGGGACTGGATATTCCGGCCGACGCCGATGCCGAGCAACATGTGGAGGTCGACCTCGGCGGCGTTCGACTGTTGTTCGATCTCCCCTCCACGATCACCTCCTTCGACCCGACGTGGACGCCGCCCAGCGGCGGTCATCGCGTAGCGCTCGCCTTCGATTGCGGTTCGGCCGCCGGAGTGGACGCGGCGTGGGCAGCGGTGACCGAGGCGGGGTACACCGGCCACCTGCAGCCGTGGGATGCGTTCTGGGGGCAGCGTTATGCCGTCGTGCACGATCCCGACGGCACCACCGTCGATCTGTACGCGAACGTCTGAGTTGTCAGCTCGCCGGAGCGATGATCTGAATCAGGTTTCCACAGGTGTCGTCGAACACCGCAGTGATCACCGGGCCCATCTCGGTGGGCTGCTGAGTGAACCGAACGCCGAGGCCGATGAGCCGATCGTATTCTGCTGCAACACTGTCCACCGCGAACTGCGTGAACGGGATGCCGTCTGCGAAGAGTGCATCCTTGAACGGTGCGGTTGCAGGATGACCGCTGGGCTCGAGCAGCAACTCGGTGCCTTCCGGATCCTGCGGTGAGACGACCGTGAGCCAACGATCGGGGCCACCCATGGCTACATCGTGTTTGACGACGAAGCCCAGTACCTCGGTGTAGAACGTCAGCGCCTTGCTCTGATCGTCGACGAAGACGCTGGTGATGTTGATTCTCATGCCGGTCCCTCACCTCTCGGCCCGCCGGCCAGTTCGACAGCGACGTCGAGGTGGCCGAGATGACGGGCGTATTCCTGGAGTACATGAAAGCAGATCCAGATCAGAGTCGGCCTCTCATCGGTGAATCGCCCACCGAGCGTGGCCAATTCGTCCATCCGGTGTGTGCTCAGTACTTCCTCGGTGAGACAGGCACCGACCTCGAGCCTGGTCAGCAGGGTCTCGGCGTCCACGTCGGCCGGCACATGCCATGAGCCGTCCTTCTCGTCACCCCACGGCGCGTCGACCGCCCTGCCGAGAAATCCCCAGACGAACCAGCGCTGCTCCATGTGCACCAGATGGGTCAGCATCTGCAGCGGGGTCCACTCCGAGGGAACGGCTGTGGTGGTCAGGGAATCGCCGCTCAGGGCAGTGATTCGTCGAACCAGCTCGCTGCGATAGAAGCGTAGGTACTCGCGAAACAGGTCGGCGGGATCGGACAGGGCGGAACTCGGTTCGGGAAACGTCGTCAGCTTGGCCATGGTGTTATTCCGCGTGCACTGTGGGCCGCTGGCTCATTCGCTCTTGCGCTGTTCGCGGGCGATGCGACGCTGTTCCTCGGCGCGGGCGCGGCAGCGGCGGAGGAACTCCTCGTCGCTTTCCTGCGACTGGGCGACGGCCCGGCCGGGTTTGGCGTCGTACTCGGGGTATGCCGACGCGGTGCGCGGTGCACCGCTGCCACCCCAGATGCCGCCGCCTTCGGGTCTTCCCACGACGAGCCATGCGATCGAGCCGGCCAACGGCAGGACGATGACGAGTAGTAGCCACACCATTTTGGGGAGGTGGCGGATGCCGGAGTCGTCGGCGGTGATGACGTCGATCAGACAGAAGATTGCCATCAGCATGATCAACAGGCCGAGGTACGGCACGGGAGTCCTCCAGGGTTTTCGAGACCGTGCGGTCGGTCTACCGCGACTATCAGATCACTCGTTGTACCGCGGATCAAGTGTCCAGGTTCAGCCGAACACCAACAGTGCCGCCAGGGTCAGCATCATGATCCCGATCCCGAGGTCGAGGATTCGCCAGGCCAACGGTCGCGCGAACAGCGGACTGAGCACCCTCGATCCGTATCCCAGGGCGGTGAACCACAGCACGCTGCCCAGCATCGCGCCGACGGCGAACCACCAACGCAGGTCTCCTGGCTGACGGTTGCCGATGGAACCGAGGAACACCACGGTGTCGAGATAGACGTGCGGGTTGAGCCAGGTCAGCGCCAGGCAGGTGGCGAGGGCCGCGATCAGTGAACCGCCACCGGTCGTCTCGGTCGTCATCGTCGAGGGAGTGCGCGCTCGATTGAGTGCCATCAGTCCGTAGACGAGGAGGAACAAGGCACCGAGCACGGTCACGACGCGCAGAGCGACGGGGAAGCGGTCGACGAGTACCCCGATGCCGGCCACCCCGGCCAGAATCAGTACCGCGTCGGACAGGGCGCACACCGCCACCACCGGCAACACATGGGTGCGTTGCAGGCCCTTGCGCAGCACGAACGCGTTCTGCGCGCCGATGGCGACGATGAGCGAGAGCCCGACGCCCAATCCGGTGAGCGTCGATTGTGCGGCGGCAAGCGATGTCATGACTGCAACGCTAGGAGGAAGCCACAGTTAGGTCCAGCGAATGTTTTTCAGTATTGATTAGAGTACCTTCATACGATGGAGATCGAGCAGCTCAGAGCCCTGAAAGCCGTGGTCGACGGCGGAACGTTCGAGGCTGCGGCTCGGGCGCTGCACGTGACGCCGTCGGCGGTAAGCCAGCGAATCAAGTCGCTCGAGCAGTCGTTGGGGCGAACATTGGTGCAGCGAAGCAAACCTGTGGTGGCCACTCAATCCGGCATTGCAGTACTGCGTCTGGCTCGCCAGATCGATACCTTGACCGACCAGACTCGGGCCGAACTGAACGACGACGGAATCGCCGCTCCTGTCTCCCTTGCCGTCAATGCGGATTCGATGGCGACCTGGGTACTGCCTGTGCTCGCGCCACTGGCGTCCCACACGACCTTCGACCTGCATCGGCAAGATCAGGATCGTACCGCTCAACTGCTGCACGACGGGATCGTTTCCGCCGCAATAACATCGGTGGCCGATCCGGTTCGGGGCTGTACCGTTCGACGCCTCGGTGCGATGCGCTACCGGCCGTCGGCCACCCCGGAATTCGTCGAACGATGGTTCTCTGCAGGGGTCACGGCCGTGACGCTACGTGCCGCCCCGGTGGTGGTCTTCGACGCCGACGACCGGTTGCAGGACAACTACTTACAGCGTTTCGGTGTCGGACCGCACGAGCCGCCGCGTCATCTGGTGCCGGCGTCCGCGGACTACGCGCGGGCCGTCGACCTCGGCTTCGGATGGGGCATGATCCCCGACCTTCAGGCCCGTGACTCGCTGAAGTGCTTCGACGACAACGGAATCGACGACGTGCTGCTGTACTGGCAGCAGTGGTCGCTGTCTTCGCCCGCACTCCAGCGAGCAGCAGACGCCGTGGCAGCAGGTGCTGCGAGGATGCTGCTGTAGCTCAGGTCGGGTCGTCGTTCGGCACGATCTCGGGCAGTCCGTCGCCGACGGGATCGAGAACGGCCGCCGATCGGGCACCCCACCGCTCGTGCGCGGACTGCCGCGACATGCCGACAGCAGTGCCGATGGTCGCCCACGTTGCACCCTGAACCCGCAGCACCACAACGGTTTCGAGGCCATCGAGTCCCGCCGCCAGTTGGACACGAAGGCTCAACAGATGCCACGCGAGGCTGCGTCGTGCGGGCAGGTCGCTCGATTGCTCGGCATCCCATTCCGGTGTTCCAGGCAGGGGACCTGTGCCGATGATCTCGTCGGCAACCCGTCCGGCCTCGATGGCCGCTGCTGTCACGACTGCCCGCGTTGCAGCAGAGATATCCGCCTCGATGGCGAGGGTGATGGGATCCATGATCGACCTCCTGTGTCAGGAACAGCCTGACAACAGGAGGTCGGTTTGTCAAGATTTACCTGACAACGTCAGAGAATGCTCAGCACCCGATCGATGGACTGGACGGCCTGGGTCAGCTCGGCTTCGGTGATCGTCAGTGCGGGGCGGAATCGCACCGCGGTGTCGCCGCAGCCGAGGGCGAGGACGTGTTCCTCGGTACGCAAGAGCTCGATCACTCGGTCGCGAGTTGCGGCGTCGGGCAGGGAGAAGGCGCACATCAGACCGCGTCCGCGGACCTCGGAGACCACGGTGTGTCGTGTTGCCAACTCCTCCAGCATGGTCAGCAGCACTACCCCGAGCTTGCCGGCGCGGTCGATGAGTTTCTCGGACTCGACCACTTCCAGGATTCGACGCGACCGCACCATGTCGGTGAGATTGCCACCCCACGTCGAATTGATGCGAGAGCTGACGGCGAAGACGTTGTCGTCGATGTCGTCGACACGGCCGCCGGCCATGACGCCGCAGACCTGCACCTTCTTGCCGAAGGCGACGATATCCGGAACGACGTCGAGCTGCTGGAAAGCCCATGCTGTACCGGTCATTCCGGCACCGGTCTGAACTTCGTCCATGACGAACAAGGCGTCGAACTCGTGGCAGAGGTCTCGCAACTTCTGTAGGAAGCGGGGCCGGAAGTGGTGATCTCCGCCCTCGCCCTGGATGGGTTCGATGATGGCGCAGGCAATGTCGTGCGGGTTGGCCTCGAAGGCCAGGCGGGCTGCCGCCAACGACGCGTTCTCGAGTTCGTCCATGTTGGCGTCGGATCTGATGAACGGGGACGGGATTCGCGGCCAGTCGAACTTCGGGAAGCGAGCGACCTTGTTCGGATCGGTGTTGGTGAGCGACATCGTGTAACCCGAGCGGCCGTGGAACGCGTGCTCGAAGTGCATCACTTGCGAGCCCAGCGAAGGATCGATGCCGTGCCCCTCGTTCCAGCGTGACTTCCAGTCGAACGCCACCTTCAACGCGTTCTCCACCGCCAGTGCACCGCCTTCGACGAAGAACAGGTGTGGCAATCGATCGTCACCGAGTACACGAGCGAACGTGTCGACGAATCGGGCCATGGGCACGGTGTAGATGTCGGAGTTGCTGGGCTTGTTCATCGCCGCCTGCATCAGATCCGCCCGGAACTCGGGGTCGTCGATCAGGGCCGGATGGTTCATGCCCAGGGCGTTGGACGCGAAGAACGTGAACAGGTCCAGGTAGCGGGTGCCGTCCCTGGCGTCGACCAGGGTGGAACCGGTAGAGGCATCGAGGTCGAGAACCAGCTCGAAACCGTCGGCCAGTAGGTGTTCACCGATCACGTCGCGAACGTTGGAGGCGTCGATCGTCACTCCGGTGCGCTGTAATACTTGCGTCATGACGTCGAAGATACGCGTTAATATTCCGTAATCAAGCCCAATACGCAGGAAATTATACGGTTGTGACCCTCATCGGTAGGCTGATCTCCGACGGTTCGGTTCTCTTCACGGAAGGTGTACGCGCATGTCTGCATCCATCACCCACGACGAGTTGAGTGTGCGCACTCGCGCCATCCTCGACCGGCTGGGTGCGACGATCGCGCTCGACGCTCCCGCTGGACCCGACGCGATCGTCGCGCGCTCGCCCATCACCGGCGGAAACCTGGCGTCGCTGGCGTCCGCATCCGCAGCCGACGTCGAGAGCGTCATCGCCGACGCGCACACCGCGTTCGTGTCGTGGTCGCAGGTGCCTGCCCCGGTACGGGGTCAGGTGATCCGCGAACTGGGCGAACTACTGCGGGTGCACAAGGATGATCTGGGCGCGCTGGTGTCGATCGAGGCCGGAAAGATCGTCTCCGAGGGCCTCGGTGAGGTGCAGGAGATGATCGACATCTGCGACTTCGCCGTCGGACTCTCACGTCAGCTCTACGGCAACACCATTGCCACCGAGCGGCCCGGGCACCGCATGATGGAACAGTGGCACCCGCTCGGAGTCGTCGGCGTCATCACCGCCTTCAATTTCCCTGTTGCGGTGTGGAGTTGGAATACCGCTCTCGCGCTCGTCGCGGGCGATACAGTCATCTGGAAGCCGTCGGAGAAGACTCCGTTGACTGCCGTCGGAGTGCAGGCACTGTTCGAGCGTGCTGCCGCTGCGGCAGGCGTGGACCCCAAGATCGCGCAGTTGGTGGTCGGTGGCCGCGCATCCGGCGAAGCGCTGGTGGACGATTCACGCGTCGCACTGGTGTCGGCTACCGGTTCGACGAGAATGGGCCGGGCCGTGGCCCCGCGGGTTGCCGAACGATTCGGCCGGGTGTTGCTCGAACTCGGCGGCAACAACGCGGCGATCGTGACGCCGTCGGCCGATCTCGATCTGACGACGCGCGGACTGGTGTTCTCGGCCGCCGGCACGGCAGGTCAGCGCTGCACCTCGCTTCGACGCGTCATCGTGCACGCCTCGGTCGCGGACGAACTGGTCGGCAAGCTGGTTGCGGCGTACGAGACGCTGTCGATCGGATCTCCTTTGGCCAGTGACACTTTGGTGGGCCCGCTCATCGATGCTGGTGCCTTCTCGGGTTATCGGAAAGCCCTCGAGACCGCAGTGTCCGACGGCGGAACCGTGGTGGTCGGCGGCGAGCGGGTGAACGTGGTCGACGAGTACTCGTTCTATGTTCAGCCCGCGATCGTGACGATGCCCGCGCAGACCGACATCGTCAAGCACGAGACCTTCGCGCCCATCCTGTACGTCATGACGTACGAGACCCTCGACGAGGCGATCGCCTTGCACAACGATGTGCCGCAGGGACTTTCGTCGTCGATCTTCACCACCGACCTGCGTGAAGCGGAGCGCTTCCTGTCTGCCGCCGGTTCGGACTGCGGCATCGCGAACGTCAACATCGGACCCTCCGGCGCAGAGATCGGAGGTGCCTTCGGTGGTGAGAAGGAAACCGGCGGCGGACGCGAATCCGGTTCCGACGCATGGAAGGCCTACATGCGCCGCGCGACCAACACCGTCAACTACTCCAACGAACTGCCCCTGGCGCAGGGAGTGAAATTCGGCTGACGGCATGATCGGCAGTATGAAAGTACTGTCGATGCTCCTGGCCGGTTTTGTCGTCGGCTATGCCATCAGTGACATCGGCCCGCTCGATTCCCTGTTGAGCGCCACCGCAGAATTCCGTTCGTTCTGGGCAATTGTCAACGGGCTGACCGTCGTTGCGATTTCTGCCTGCGTGGTCTCGGTCGCGCTGGCGCGTGCGAGCGCACGCGCCTCGATCGTCGTGGCGATCGCAGCGGTGCTCGTCATCGTGTTCCAGACCGTCGGAATGGTGACCGGAATGCTCGGCCACTGGGCCGGCGCACTGGCCACCGGTGCATTACTCGCCGCGGCTGCAGTGTTGGCCGGGCGGCAACGCGCTGCACAGGCCGCGTTGGCAGTTGCCGTCCTCGGTGCCGGTCTGCTCGGTGGTGCACTGGATGCGCTGTTGGAGGCGAACGACGGTCCCGTGTTCGTCTGGGATGTGGTCGGTGCCGAGGACGACGTGAGCCCGCAGCGGGCGATAGTGATGGTGATCGTCGCGTCGGGCACGGCTGTTGCTCTGTTCCTGGCGCACCGCCGCGAGGAGCTACAGCCGTACGAGACCCGTCGAATTCTGCTGGTCGGCATTCCACTGCCCGTCGCAGCGGGAGTCCTGAGTTGGATTGCTGCAGGTCACTACAGCCGGAGCGTCGAGTGGCTCGGCGCACTCTTCGGTATGACAGTTATCGCGATGCTGGCGTCGTTCCTCCTCCCTGGTCGCGACGGTCGTCTGCTGCTGGTGCTGTTCGGGGTGTCCGCGACTGCCCTCGGGACCTTCGGGTTTGCCGCGGGAGACGTCGCTCAGTTGTGTCTGAGCGCAGCACTGTTAATCGCCGGTGCGGGGATCGGCTACCGGTGGCCGCAGTTGTATGTCGGACTGGGCGGGCTGCTCCTGATCGCTGTTGCGGGAGTTGTCGAGGGCTACTTCGAGGTGCCGACAGGAACGGAATTCATTCTGCCGTTCGTCGCCGCGTACGTGGTGGTGTCCGCTCTGACGACCTCACCGGGTTCACTGGCACTCTCGCTGCCCGCGCTGTTCACCATGACTCTGCCGGTGGTGGTGTACGCCGCGAGTTATCAGCCGGGCCTGTCTTCGGACGTTGCAGTCGCCACGCGCACAAGCGAGCCCGACCACCTGGTGTTGTCGGTGGCCGGGCTCGTGGTTGTTGCGGTGATGACGGGTGCCTGCGCGCTGTTGATGCGCAGACCCACCGTCGTGAGCGGAACTTCGTAGCGGACTACGAGTTTCCGTTCACCTACGGTGCAGGAACCGCCGCCGTCGTGGTCGGAACCGCAGTCTCGGGAGCTACTGCAGCGGGTGTCTCGGTCGTGGTGACGCAGACCGGCGGCGCTCCCTCGACGGGGGTCTCACCCTCGACGGGGACGGTGCACTCGGGGGTTGTGACCGGCTCGGACGCCGGTACTGGTGCCGGTGCTTCTGCGGCGGGTGCAGGCGCAACCGGAACCGTGGTGGTCACTACGGGACTGGTGGTGACCGGTGCGGTCGTCGTGGCCGTCGGAGTCGGCGTTGCCGAGGTGGTCGTGGGTGCCACGATCGTTTCGATCGCTGCCCGTCCGGCCTTCTCCTGAACCTCTTTGGTCTTCACCGGCTCGCCCTTGTTGGCCTGCTCTGCCAGCTGTGTCAGCCATGCCGCAGCGTACTGCACCGAGGTCAAGGGCTTGCCGTTGGCGGCATCGGCGTCACGCCAGTAATCGAAGTGGTGTCCCGATCCGGGTCCCAACGTCAGGCCGTAAGGATCGTTCATGATCACCGGAACGGTGTTCTGGTTGGACGAGATGAAGCCGGTGATCTCGCGGAAGATCTTCTGCGGCAGGTACACGAGGTCGACCATCTGACCGGTTTCGATCGGCTCCTGCTCGCCGTCGACCTTGGCCGAGACGGGAGTGGTGACGGTACCGGGCTTGTAGTTGGGCTCGGACACCTTGATCAGCACGTCGAGGAACGTCTCGTCGCTCTGCATCCAGTTGGGCTGCGAGGCGATGTCGTTGAAGGCGTTGACTGCGATGCGCCCCAGGGCCAGTGCGAGATCTGCACCGGTGGCGGGGGTGAGCTGCTCGTTCTGCAGCGCGTCGGCATTGACCTGGCGACCGACGTTGGCGGCCAAGTGAATCAGTGACGTGTTCTCCGGCAGTGCGCAGGTGAGGTCGCCGTCGGAGCAGAAGGACGCCACTCGGCCGTCGAGCGCTCCGAATCCGCCGGACGTGCCGGGCAGTGCGCCCTGTCCGGGAATTGCGGTGTTGCCGTTCTGGTACTTGGTGTCGAAGCCGTCGGGGTTGCTGAACGGGTTCTCGGCACCGGGGAAGGGGCCTTCTCCCGAGACGCGGCCGGCGTCGGCGAAGATGACGACTCCGACGACCTGCGAGGGATCGACGATTCCGTACGTGCCGTCGGCCGCGGCGACCTGGTTGCCGACCTCCATGGCGGTGCGGCGGGCGACGTCGGCACCCTCGCTGTACCCGACGATGGCGAATCGCGTCTTGGGGCAGGACGCCGTGATGGACTTCATGATGGTCTGCGAGTTGGTGACACCGGTCTGTACAGCGTTCTCGTAGCTCGACAGATCGGCGGGGTATTCGACGTACACCGCGGCGTACGAATCCGGAACAACGTTGCCGTTGTTGGGCGCGCGCACGGCCTGGTCGATCCAGTCGCTGGAGTAGTCGCCGGACATCGCGGCAGGCAGTCGTTCGCCGTCGGGTGTGGTGAGCCACTTGACGCCCTCGCGGGGCGTGTCGCCGCGGCCGCCGATGGCGATGCTGACCATGTCGTAGCACGTTGCCGTCGACACCAGTTCGATGGACGCTTCGGTAGTCGTCGACGACGTGGACCACGGTGCGGCGATGACCACTCCGGCACCGAGTGCTCCGATTGCGAACGCGCTCAAGGCAACGCGCACTCGCTTCGACTTGCCAACAATCATGTTTTCGATCCCCATCGCTCACGGCCCGACACCGAATTTCCCGACTGCAGTTGCCAGTGGGTTACCCGGCATTTCGTCCTCGGGGTCATTCGCGTTACAAAGCGGATGATTTACCGTCGTGCGCATGACAATTCACCCCCGAATGACACCGACGGAATTCGACATGACCGACGGGTCGACGTGCGTCGTGCGTGAGGCGGTTGCGTCGGACCTGGAGTCGATCGTGGCATTGCTGGTCGACGACCCGCTGGGTGTCACGCGGGAGTCCGCCGACGACATGGACGGGTATCGCGCCGCTCTCGATGACATCTCGTTGGATCCACGGAACCTCCAGGTCGTGGTGGTGGACGGTGACGAGGTGGTGGCAACACTGCAGTTGACGATCATTCCTGGGCTGGCGCGCGGGGGAGCGCTGCGGGCGCAGATCGAAGCGGTTCGAGTGGACGCTCGGTGGCGCAACCGGGGACTCGGCGGTGCGCTGATCACGTGGGCGATAGACGAGGCCGAGCGGCGGGGATGCGCTTTGGTGCAGCTGACCTCCGATGTCCGTCGCACGGCCGCGCATCGCTTCTACACCCGTCTCGGCTTCGTCGACTCCCACGTCGGCTACAAGATGCACCTCGGAACTACCGCTTAGATACCCTGGGGGGGTAGGGTAGTGCCATGAACTTCGGACGGCAGGAACTCGACGCCCCCACCAAACTCGTCGGATTCTTCGTGGGGATCGCATTTCTGTTTCTCGCGGCACTGTTCGTCGGCGACACGATCGGACCAGCGGCCCCGGCAACCGCGGCCGAGTCACACACCGGTCACGACGAGCACAACGAGGAGACATCGATTCCGGCCGGGCTCCAGGCCACCCAGGACGGCTACACCCTCGAGCTCGATCGATCCGTCGTCGAGTCCGGCCCGGCCGTACCGGTTGCCTTCACCATCCGGGGACCGGACGGGGCTGCTCTGGCCGACTACGACGACATGCACACCAAGGAACTGCACCTCATTGTCGTGCGACGCGATCTGACGGACTTCCAACACGTACATCCGATGCGTGACGCGTCGGGAACATGGTCGACGGCTCTCGATCTCACCACGCCCGGCCCGTACCGACTGTTCGCTGATTTCACGCCGGCCGGCGGCGAGAACATCACCCTCGGAGCCGAGCTGACCGTTCCCGGCGACTATCGGCCGCAGCCCCTGAGTCCACCGAATGTGACATCGAGTGTCGACGGTTACACCGTGACGCTCGCCGGTGCAGTCACCGCGGGCACGAACTCCACCGTTTCCATGACGATCGAGCAGAACGGACGCGAGGTCACCGATCTCGAGCCGTACCTCGGTGCCTACGGACATCTGGTGGCACTGCGGGCCGACGACCTGGCGTACCTGCACGTACACCCCGAAGAAGGGCCGCCGGGCCCGACGGTCGACTTCACCGTCGACGCGCCCACGGCGGGAACATATGCGCTCTATCTGGACTTCCAGCACGGGGGCATCGTGCACACAGCCGAATTCACCATCGAGGTACAGGAGGGGCAGGCATGAGCCAGGAAACAGAGCTGATCCTCGGCGGCATGACCTGTGCGTCGTGCGCCAATCGCATCGAACGCAAGCTCAACAAGCTCGACGGGGTATCGGCGACGGTCAACTATGCGACCGAGAAGGCGCGAGTCACCAGTGACGGCGTGGCCACCGAGGATCTGATCGCCGCCGTCGAAGCCGCCGGTTACACCGCCACGCTGCCTGCCGCCGAGACCGCGGACGAACTCCCTACCGATCCGCTGAAACAGCGGTTGATCGTCTCGGCCGTGCTCAGCCTTCCGGTCATCGCGATGGCGATGATCCCGGCCTTCCAGTTCACCAACTGGCAGTGGCTGTCGCTGACGCTCGCTGCTCCCGTCGTCGTGTGGGGGGCTCTACCGTTCCACCGTGCCGCGTGGACCAACCTGCGGCACGGTACCTCGACCATGGACACCCTCGTCAGCATGGGAACCCTTGCGGCGCTGGGGTGGTCGCTCTACACACTGTTCTTCGGCACCGCGGGCACACCTGGTATGACGCATCCGTTCGAGTTCACGATCGCGCGGACGGATGGCGCAGGCAATATCTACCTCGAAGCCGCGGCGGGGGTGACCACGTTCATTCTGGCGGGTCGCTGGTTCGAGAGTCGATCGAAGCGGCAGGCCGGGGCGGCGCTGCGCGCCCTCATGGACCTCGGTGCCAAGACGGTCTCCGTCCTGAAAGGTGATAAAGAACAACAGATTCCGATCGATCAGTTGGCCGTCGGAGATCTGTTCGTCGTTCGTCCGGGTGAGAAGGTAGCCACCGACGGCACCGTCGAGAGTGGGTCCTCGGCCGTCGACCGGTCGATGCTGACGGGTGAATCCGTGCCCGTGGAGGTCGGCATCGGCGACGCCGTGGTCGGTGCGACGGTCAACGTCGGTGGCCGAATCGTCGTGCGCGCAAGCCGAATCGGATCGGATACCCAGCTGGCGCAGATGGCGAAGGCAGTCGAGGATGCGCAGACGGGTAAGGCTCAGGCACAGCGCTTGGCCGATCGCATCTCCGGCATCTTCGTACCGATCGTCATCGCGATCTCGGTCGCCACGCTCGGGTTCTGGCTCGGTGCAGGCAGTTCCGCAGCCGGAGCGTTCACCGCTGCGGTCGCAGTGCTGATCATCGCGTGCCCCTGCGCGCTCGGATTGGCCACGCCCACCGCACTGATGGTCGGCACCGGCCGGGCTGCGCAACTCGGGATTCTGATCAAGGGCCCGGAGATTCTCGAATCCACCCGACGCGTGGACACCGTCGTACTGGACAAGACCGGCACCGTCACCACCGGCGAGATGACTCTGCATTCGGTGCACGTGGCCGACGGTGAGGACGAGGACGTTGTCCGTGCCGTGGCGGCAGCGTTGGAATCGGGTTCGGAGCATCCCATCGCCCGGGCCATCGCGGGTTCGACCCAGTCCACGGCTGTCGAGGAGTTCACCAGCCTCGAGGGCCTGGGGGTGCAGGGCGTCGTGGATGGGCGCGCTGCCGTCATCGGCCGTCGCACATTGCTGGCCGACTGGTCGATGCCCCTGCCGGCAGAGTTGGCCGATGCCTTCGAGACCGCCGAACACCAGGGCCGGACAGCCGTCGCGCTCGGGTGGGACGGCAAAGCCCGCGGGGTGCTGGTGGTCTCCGACTCGGTCAAGCCGACCTCGAAGCAGGCCGTCGCCGAACTGTGGGCACTCGGCCTGACTCCGGTGATGCTGACCGGAGACAACGAGGCCGCCGCCCGGACCATCGCTGCCGAGGTGGGAATCGACCAGGTCATCGCAGGCGTGTTGCCGTCGGGCAAGGTCGATGCCGTTCGAGAGTTGCAGGCGTCGGGCAAGGTCGTCGCGATGGTCGGCGACGGCATCAACGACGCGGCCGCGCTGGCTACGGCCGACCTGGGCCTCGCGATGGGGACCGGCACCGATGTGGCGATCGAGGCCAGTGATCTCACCTTGGTGCGAGGAGATCTGCGGGCCGTCGGCGATGCCATCCGGCTCTCACGTCGCACGCTGAGCACCATCAAGGGCAACCTGTTCTGGGCCTTCGCCTACAACGTCGCTGCCGTTCCGCTGGCCGCTGCGGGCCTGCTCAACCCCATGCTCGCCGGTGCCGCGATGGCGTTGTCCTCGGTGTTCGTGGTGAGCAACAGCCTGCGATTGCGGAGGTTCCGTTCGTCGATGTGACTCGTTGGTAGCAGCGAACGGCGCGCTAGTACAGGATGGAGCCATGTCCGACGCACACGATGTCCCCATTCGCGACGAATCGATCAGATTGGGTCAGTTCCTCAAGCTCGCCAACCTCATCGAATCCGGTGCCGAGGCGAAGGGCGTCATCGCCGACGGTCTGGTGAGCGTCAACGGCGACGTCGATGTGCGGCGCGGACGGCAGTTGCAGCACGGTGATGTCGTAACGGTCCAAGGTGGGCCCTCTGCCCGCGTGAGCAAGGAAGAGGCACTGTGAAGGTCGGTAAGAGCGGACTGCCGCGTAACGAAGTTCCCGGAGCATTCGACGTCGGTGCGAAGGCGTACGACCGACTGGTCGGAGCGAACCCCGGCTATCACGAACATCTGCTCAAGTCAGCTCAGCGCCTGCGGATCCCCGATCTCGGTGCGGGCCTGCGTCTGCTCGACATCGGTTGCGGCACGGGCGCATCCACAGCCGCGCTGCTCGAAGCCGCACCGCACGCGGAGATCGTCGCTGCCGACGCGTCTGCCGAAATGCTCGAGGTGGCCCGTAGCAAGGACTGGCCGGCGAACGTGACGTTCGTGCACTCGCGTGTCGAGGACCTGGCGGTCAACGGGGTCGACGGCCCGTTCGACGCAATCCTGGCCGCGTATCTCATCAGGAATGTCGACGAACCCGACACCGAGCTCAAATCGCTTCTGTCGCTGCTCCGCCCGGGCTCGACCATCGCATTCCACGAGTACTCGGTACACGATTCGCTGCGAGCCAGGATCTCCTGGAACGTGGTCAGTTGGGGCATCATCATTCCGCTCGGTTGGCTGGCGACGCGCGACGCCACCCTGTACCGGCACCTGTGGCGCAGTGTCGTGACCTTCGACGGTGCCTCTGCCTTCATGCGGCGAATGCAGCGTGCGGGTTACACCGGCGTCGCCAGAGAGACGATGACCGGATGGCAGAACGGTGTGGTGCACACGTTCCTCGGCTCCCGGCCCGCGGAGGAAGAGCGTTGACCGATTCCAAGAAGGTCACCCATGCTGCGCCGCAGGGGTATTCCGATGCCGGTCAGTTGGCCGACGTTCCACATGTGGTGGTGGTCGGCGGCGGTATCGCCGGACTGAGCGCCGCAACCGCCCTGGCCGAGCGCGGCGTGAAGGTGCACGTGGTCGAGCGCGAGAGCTACCTCGGTGGCCGCGTCGGCGGGTGGGATACGACGCTGGAGGACGGCTCGCCCGCGACAATGAGCCGCGGCTTCCACGCATTCTTTCGTCAGTACTACAACCTCCGAAACCTGTTGCGCCGCACAGATCCGGGGTTGGCTCGGTTGCGTCCGGTGGACGATTACCCGTTGATCGACGGCGACGGCCGGATCGACGGATTCAAGGGGCTACCGGATACGCCGCCGCTCAACGCCTTCGCGTTTGTCAAGCGTAGTCCGACGTTCCGGTGGAAGGACCTCACCGACCTCAACGGTATTGCGGCACTGCCGCTGATGACGGTGAGCGTGCCGAAGACCTTCGACGAGCTGGACACCACTCCGGCCGCAGAGTTTTTGCGCAACATCAACTTTCCCGAGGCAGCGCGTCATCTGGCGTTCGGGGTGTTCTCGCGTAGCTTCTTCGCCGATCCCGAGAAGATGTCGGCTGCCGAGCTGGCGATGATGTTCCACATCTACTTCCTGGGTTCTTCCGAGGGGCTGATCTTCGACGTTCCCCGTGACCCGTATCCACGGGCGCTGTGGAATCCGTTGGGTGAGTACCTCACCGGGCTCGGTGTCGAGATCAGAACGTCGACACCGTGTGGCGAGATCACCCGCGGCGGCCTCCGCAAGTTCCGCGTCGATGCCGGCGGGATCATCGACGCCGACGCCGTGGTCCTCGCTACCGACATCGCCGGATTGCAGCGAGTGCTCGCGCAGTCACCCGAACTCGGGACGTCCGCGTGGCGGGAACAGATTGCCGCGCTGCAGAACACACCGCCGTTCCTGGTTCACCGAGTGTGGCTGAGCAAGCCGGTCAACGCAGATCGCCCAGCCTTCATCGGCACCGGCGGAATGCCGCCGATCGACAACATCAGTGTGCTCGAACGTTTCGAGGACGAGGCCGCGCAGTGGGCTGCCCGCACCGGCGGCTCCGTCGTCGAACTGCACGCCTACGCCGCCGAGGAATCCGAGGAAGTCACCCGCGCGCAACTGATGGATCGGATGCACGAGATCTATCCGGAAACGGCTGCGGCAGAAGTGATTGCCGAGCGGTCCGAATGGCGAGACGACTGCCCCATGTTCGGACTCGGAGCGTTCGCCGAGCGGCCTACGGTCCGCACTCCCGAACCTGCGCTGGTCCTCGCGGGCGACGGCATCCGCATCGATCTGCCCGTGGCGTTGATGGAGCGCGCAGCCACCACAGGGTTGCAAGCTGCCAACACCCTTCTGTCGAGCTGGGGTATCGCGGGACATGACATCGAAACAGTGCCCACAAGTGGAAGATTCAAGATGTTCGACGCCATCGAAAAGCTCATGAATCGGTGACGTCGGAGATGCGGATCGAGGTCGACGATCTGTCGCGTCCGGAAGTCCGTGCACTGCTCACCGAGCATCTCACGGACATGCACGCCACCTCGCCTGCCGAGAGTGTGCACGCCCTCGATCTGTCCGGCCTGAGCGGACCGGACGTCACTGTGTGGACTGCCTGGGCGGTGGATGCACTGCTGGGAATCGTTGCTGTGAAGGAGCTTTCACCCGATCACGGCGAGCTGAAGTCGATGCGCACGTCGGCGGCGGCGCGAGGTCGCGGAGTGGCGTCGAGTCTGCTCGTTCGCGTGCTCGACGATGCGCGTCGACGCGGATACGGCCGGGTGAGCCTGGAAACGGGAACGCAGGACTACTTCGCTGCGGCCCGCAGGCTGTATGTGCGCCACGGATTCGTCGAGTGTCCGCCCTTCGGGGACTACGTGCTGGATCCGTCCAGCACGTTCTACTCGTTGTCGCTGTAGGGGTTCCGACGAAGAGGGCCGGCACCGAGTGTTCGGTGCCGGCCCCCTCTCGTCACGCTGCTTGCTGCGTATGCGGGTAGAGATCGTCGTCGAGGGGCTCGGCTCGACACTGATCGACCACATCAGCCGTCGAGCATTCCCTCATGCTCGTCTCGACGCCTACCACCGTGCGCCACCAGTGCTCACGATCTGTCGATTCCGCCCACACCACTGCATCGGATTCCATGCGCATCACCCCCACTGCCGTGTCGTGGTCGGTTCGATTCAGGCCGGCTCGTGTTCGATGGACTTCTGCTCGCTGGTCGACTCGGTGCGAGCAATGTCGATCTTTCGAGGTTTCGCACGCTCTGCGAGCGGAATCGTCACCGACAGGACGCCGTTGTCGTAGGACGCAGCGATACGCTCGGTGTCCACGCCATCACCGAGTGAGACCTGGCGGCGATAGGTTCCGGCAAAGCGCTCCGAGGAAATCCACTGCACACCAGAGCTTTCCGGTACCGAACGATGAGCGGTGAGCGTCAAGGTGCCGCGATCGACGTCGACGTCGATGGATCCGGGGTCGATGCCTGGCAGATCGGCACTGAGTACGTAGTGATCATCGACCTTGTAGAGATCCATCGGCATGAATCGTGGGGCGCGGTCCGAACCGGAAGAGACACCCAGCATCGCCGAAGCCAGTGAATCGACGTCACGGAACGGATCGAATCGAAGCACAGCAACCACCTCCTGTACGCAGATGCGCTCACCCCTGTGGCGAGTCGCTCCTCAACTGTGCAGAACAGAAATTAGCACTCTCACCCTTGGAGTGCCAAGAGTCTGCGAGCAGTTTCTCGAGAAATTTTCAGCTCCAATAGTGTTGCGGCGCAGCAGGGGTCGAGTTCCTGCATGACGTCGCCGACACTTAGCCCTTGCGCTAAGTATTACTGCGGCGATAGTGTGCCTTATGGCTCAGTATCCGGAACTTCTCGACGACGTTTTCCAAGCCTTGGCCGATCCGACACGGCGCGCGGTTCTGGGTCGGCTCGGGTCGGGACCGGCAACTGTGGGCGAGCTCGCCGAACCGTTCGACATGACCCTGCCGTCCTTCATGAAGCATATTCGTCTGCTCGAGCGCAGTGGCTGGATAAGCACGCGCAAGGTCGGTCGAGTGCGCGCATGCACGATCGAGCGAGCCAACTTGGACGTCGCCGGTCACTGGCTACAAGAACAGCGGGCCGTCTGGGAATCCCGCACCGATCGCCTCGAACACTTCGTCACCGACACCTCGAAAGAAAGTGAAACGCAATGACATCGATCGATCCTGCTCTGGACCTGACCATCTCCCGCGTCATCAAGGCACCACGCGCAGCAGTCTGGAGTGCGTGGACGGACCCGTCGAAATTCGAGAAGTGGTGGATTCCCGCTCCCGCGCTGTGCCGCGTCGATGCCTGGGATCCGAAGCCCGGTGGCGCATTCCGCACACTGATCAGTGAGTCCGGCGGACCTTACGAGCCTCATATCGACGGTTGTTTCCTCGCCGTCGACGACGGTGAGCGCATCGTGTTCACGAATTCACTCGTCGAGGGATGGCGGCCCGCACCGCAGTTGTTCATGACCGCGGTGATCACGTTCGCTGATCATCCCCACGGAACGGATTACCGCGCCCACGTGATGCACCGCAACGAAGAGGATCGAAAGATGCACGAGGAGTACGGTTTCTTCGACGGTTGGGGAACCGTCATCGGTCAACTGGCCGAGTTCGTCGAGGGTCAGGTGGTCAAAGATCCCACGTAGTGCGGAAGCCCGGTTCGGCTGAGCGGTCGACCAGTTCGATGTTTGCTCCGATGCTGTCGATCCGGTGATAGCTGAACGGCCGGCCGAGTGGGCAGGCATCGAACACGGTTTGTCCGACGCCGTCCAGGGCCGTGCGGTCCAAGTCCATGCTGTCGGACCAGAAGCCGAGGTGGTGGAATCGAGGGCCCGTCGTGCAGTCCCATGGACTACCGGGTGGGCCCTCGATCAACTCGAAATGTGGAGCGGCGATGGAGAATACGATGCGATAGGTCCACTCGCCCAGCGTGCCTGTACGAGGCGCTCGCCACCGTGCACCGGTCGTCGCCGACAGGTCCGACATCGCCGCGTCGAGATCCTGCACGGCGAAGCACACGTGGTAGAGCTGCACTCAGGCCCGGCCCGTCGAGCGCAGTTCGTAGCGGCGTTCGGCGTAGTCGAGGTCGTCCTTCCACAAGCGTGCGGCGGTGAAGTTCATCGCCGGTCGCAGCAGTCCGGATACCTTGCGCGCCATCTGGAAGCCCGGGCGATCGGAGCTGGCGATCGTGGCCTCGATGACGGCCGTACGCGGCGTGCCGTCGGCTGCTGGGGCCAGTGGCGTCGCATGCGTTTCGACGACGCTGCCCGCGCCTTCGCCGTCGAGGATGCGCATGACGATGGTGCGGGGACCGGGGCAGACGAACTCGGCCCGTACCGGAACTCCGACGCCGCGACTGACTCTGAAGGTCACGTCGACGAGGAAGCGATCTTCCTCGTCGGGCACGTCGATCTCGGTGGGCGCACTGACCACCTTCAATCTCGCGAACGAGTACGGGTGGAACCACGCGCCGTGCCAAGGATCGAGGCGATTGGCGATGATGTCGTCGGGCTCGCACTTGCCGACAAGAGTGACCACGCCGGCGATGGCGGTCGAAGCGGGCGGGCGGATCGGGACCACGGGGACGGGTGTCGGCTCCTCACCGCCGAGCTCGTCGAGTCGCACCCAGACCAGAACTCCATCGTCGAATGCGGGAACCGGACGCCAACCTGCCTTGCCCTTCGGGCCGAGCGCCAGACCGTGCCAGCGACAGACCAGCGCGTCGCACTCGATCTTCGCGGTGTCCAGCGCAGCGCCGAGATGCGGACACGCGCCGGGGCCGATGTGCACTTTGCCCGCCGAGTCACGCCAGGCAACGAGTTCGGTGGTGCCCACGTAACGACCGAACGGCTTGTCGGCCTTGATGTCGCGACTAGCGGCGAACACGAACCAGTTGCCCGAGGTCCGCGTCTTTGCGCGCTTGAGAGCGGACTCGATGACCTGGGGATTCGCGCCTTTCCAGGTGGGCTCCTGCTTGGCCCACGACTCCGACGGCAACGGCTGCAGAGGCATCGTCTTCGGCCACCGTCGTCGTACTGCATCCAGCGCGGTCATTGCTGCTCCCAAAGTCGACAGTCGTTTTCCCGTGTTCCTCTTCCATTGTTCCCGTTCCCCGGTACTCGATGTGACATCTGGTGGCCTTTTCGGGGGTCAATGTCACATCGAGTGGACTTGGGTGTCGGTGTCGGCGAGCGCGGGGGACGGATTTGGGTGCGTCGGCGGATGTAGTTTGTGTGCGGATGGTCAGTTGACGCCGATCCAGCGCAGCCCCGCAGTGGTTGCTGCTGCGGCGATCACGATGACGACGAAGGGTGCTTTTCGCCAGGCGAGTATGCCCGCGACGGTGACGCCGATCGGGGCAGCGAAGCCCGCGAAGTCCTTGCCCACGAGCAGGGAGGAGGTGGCGACCAACGCGACGAACACCACGGCAACGGACGTGTTCATGACCCTGTCGATGCGCGGCGAGATGGTGATTCGCGTGCGCAGTGCCGGCCCAGCGATGCGGAGTGCGTAGGTGCCGACGATCAGTGCAATCAGCGGGATCGTGAGGTTCATGCGGGTTCCTTCTGTGTGCCAGGAGCAGTGGAGAGCATGGCCGGAACGACGGCGATCAACGAGAGGAGCACCGGCAGCCCACTGGGCAGGAGCATCGAGGCGACCAGGGCGATCACTGCGCCGACGAGGGCGGCATTGCGGGTAGCTCGGTCTCGGAGGGCAGGCATGATCAGTCCCAGCAGGATGGCCGGGAACGCCGCATCGAGTCCGAGCGCGGCGGTATCGGTGATTGCGCCACCGGCGAGCGTGCCGATCAGCACCCCGATGTTCCAGGTGACGAACAGTCCGATTCCGCACAGCCAGAACGCTGTTCGACGGCCGCCCTCGTCCTTTTCTGCGACGGTGAAGGCGACGGCCTCGTCGGTGATGAGGTGCGTGCCCAGAAGCCGCTTCAGCGGTGACACGTTCTCGAACACAGCTCCGATGGAGAAGCCGAGTGGAACCAGTCGAGTGTTGGCGAGTAGAGCGCTCGCGACTGCGGCGACGGGGTTGCCGCCGACGGCCAGTATGCCGACGAAGATGAATTGTGAGGAGCCCGCGAAGACCACCAGTGACATCACCACCGGTAGCCACAGCGGCAGGTCGGCGGCCACGGAGATCGCACCGAACGAGGCTCCGACGAGGGCGTCGGCCAGACAGACCAACGCGATGTCGCGGATGTTGACCCCCTGCAGGGTTCGCCATGTCGAACGCATGATCGTTATAGTGGACGATGTTAGGGTGTTCGTCAAATCAAACGTACGTACCGATGGAGTGAACGAATGGCGGATACCGGTCCACCGATAGCAGCTATCGCCGCAGCCCTCCAGCAGGAACGACGACGCGTCGGCCTCTCTCTGGCTGAGGTGGCCCGCCGCGCAGGAATCGCGAAATCGACACTGTCGCAACTGGAATCGGGCACCGGCAATCCCAGTCTCGAAACGCTCTGGGCGCTCAGCGTCACGCTGGGCGTGCCGTTCTCCAGACTGGTCGAGCCCGCGAAGCAGTCGGTCCGGCTGATCCGCGCGGGAGAAGGACCGAGATTCGCGTCGGACAGAGCGGACTACACAGCAACGCTGCTGGCGTCGTCACCGCCGAACGCCCGACGGGACATCTACCTGATCAGCGCGGACGTCGGCGAGCCGAGGCGCTCGGACCCGCACTCGCCGAATGTCGTCGAGCATGTGGTGCTCAGTGCAGGACGAGCCCTGGTGGGGCCGACGGGAGAGGCCGTCGAACTGGCTCCGGGCGACTACGTCGCCTACCCCGGAGATGTGCCGCACATCTTCGAGGCGCTGGAGCCGAACACCATGGCGGTGATGATCACCGAACACAGCTGACGTGCGGGGAATAGTCGGCGAAGGCACCTCGTTGGACTCTTTCGACGGCGTTCGCTTGGCAAGCCCCGGGCCTCACCCCATTTGTCGCTACGAGCGACCACTCGCCGAGAGGCGTTTGCAGCGGACGTCGTCCCTACTTTTGTCCGTGTAGCGAAGGGACGAGTTTCATGGCAGCGAAGACTTGGTTCATCACCGGTACATCCAAGGGGTTCGGACGCGAGTGGGTGATCGCAGCCCTCGAGCGCGGCGACCGCGTGGCGGCAACCGCCCGCAACACAGACACCTTGAAGGATCTCGTCGAGCAGTACGGCGATGCGATTCTGCCGATCGAACTGGATGTGAACGACCGTGCCGCCGACTTCGCGGCAGTCCAGCAGGCCTACGACACGTTCGGCTCACTCGACATCGTCATCAACAACGCCGGCTACGGCCAGTTCGGCATGATCGAGGAGATCTCCGAGGAGGACGCCCGCGCGCAGATCGAGACCAACGTCTTCGGAGCGCTGTGGGTCACGCAGGCGGCGCTGCCGTTCATGCGTGAGCAGGGGAGTGGCCACATCTTGCAGGTGTCGTCCATCGGCGGAATCTCCGCGTTCCCGAATGTCGGTGCGTACCACGCCTCCAAGTGGGCCCTCGAGGGCTTCAGTCAGGCGTTGGCCCAAGAGGTCGAAGACTTCGGTATCCACGTGACGCTGATCGAGCCGGGTGGGTTCTCCACCGACTGGTCCGGCCCGTCCGCGAAGAAGTCCACCGACATCGCCGCGTACGACCCGATTCGAGACAAGGCAGCGAAGCTGCGCAGTGCCCGGCAGGCAACTCCGGGTGATCCGAGCGCTACACGGTCGGCACTGCTCAAGGTGATCGACGCCGAAAAGCCGCCACTGCGAGTCTTTTTCGGCGATGCACCGCTCCAGATCGCGACGAAGGACTACGAGTCGCGTCTGGCCAACTGGCGCGAATGGCAGCCGGTGGCCGTCGAGGCGCACGGAGGCTGAATATTCAGCGGACCTGAAGGTTCACGATCGCATCCGATCGGCGGCTTCTCGCGCATCGAGATCGATCGTGAACGACCAGGTCCGCTACAGCCACCCGTTTTCGCGTGCGGTGCGGATGGCCTCGAGTCGGCTGCTTGCGCCCAACTTGGTGATGGTGCTCGAGAGGTAGTTGCGGACGGTACCGGGACTGAGAAACAGCCGTTCGCCGACCTGCTTCGTGGACAGGCCCTGGTCGACGAGTCTCAGCACGTCGAGTTCTCGGTCACGCAACGGATTCGGCCCGGCGCGCAGTGCCTCGGCAGCCAGGGCCGGATCAATGACGGTGTGCTTGGAGAACACGGCCTTGATGCCGGCGAAGAGGTGCACCGCGTCAGTGCTCTTGAGCAGGTACCCATTCGCTCCCGCGGCGAGGGCGTCGTGCACATGCCCACTGCCGGGTAGGGCAGTCAGCAGCAGCACCGGGGTGCGATCATTCAATGCTCGAAGGGCGGCGGTGGCCTGGATGCCTGTCATCCCGGGCATGTCGATGTCCATCAGGACCAGGTCCGGTCGCAAGCGAGAGACGGCATCGCATACTTCATCTCCTCGGGACACTCGTCCGACCACCTCGATGTCCGGGTCGGTGGACAACAACACCTCGAAGGCTTCGGCCAGTAGAGCGACGTCCTCGGCAAGCAACACGGTGATCGTCATGCATCGGCCCCCTTCCGCGGGATTGTTGCCACGACTCGAAACTCGGTGCCCGCTAACGTCTTACCGGCTGTGAAACTTCCTCCGACGTCTTCCACCTGACGGGTCAGTGCAGTGATCCCGGTTCCCGTACCTGCGTCGGTCTCCTCACGGGTGACGCCGTCGTTGGTGAACTCGAAGACGTCGCGTCCCCCCTCCGTGGAGACTCGAACGGTGCACCTGCGTGGGTGAGCATGCTTGAGCATGTTGGTGGACGATTCGCGTACGACCGCGGCGAAGATGCGGTCCACGTCGCTGCCCGGCGGGGCTTCCACCGAGGTGAGGCAGTCGATGCCCAGCCGGGCACACATCGCTTCGACGGTTGCCAGCTCCGAGATGAAGTCGTCGAGGATGGGTCCGCTGGTAATCCTCCGCAGATCGGCCTGACCACTGTTGAGGACCTCGTGCACATGCCCGAGCTGCTCGCGGGCCTTCTCCGGCTGATTCTCGAACATCTGCAGTGCAGCCTGATTGCGTAGCTGCGCGGTCACCAGAGTGCGGCCGATGACGTCATGCAAATCCCGCGAAATCCTATGTCGCTCAGCGTCGACCAGCAGTCGTGCGACCTGTTCACGTGATGCACGCAGCGCGTCGAGTGCGCGAGCAAGTTCGGTGAGTGCGATCAGCACAATGGTCACACCGAGGGTGAACAGCGTGATGATGAATGCTTCCAGAGGATCAGCCCGGTCCACGTCGACGGTGACGACCGTCGCGATAACGAATACTCCGCCGACGACCGCTGGCGCCCAGCGCCCACGCACCAGCGTTGACGAAATCGCCACCGACATGCCGCACATTTCCCACACCTCGGAAAGCGGGACCACGACCATGCCCAACGGAATCGCGATCCAGGCCGCGACAGTCAGCCGCGGATCGACGCGTCCGTGAACGAACATGCGCTGCGCCAGGACCATGACGCCAGCGACGAAGACGACGATCGACGCCGACAGTGCGGCAAGCCCGTATCCGATGCTTTCCCGATGATCGAACACCGTGGTGAGAGCGAAGAACGTGAATAGCGCGACGACGAACCAACTCGCAATGAACGCGACCAACGCGCTGGGGAACCGCTCGTCGCGTCGGGCATCGGTCGTCTGCGTGGTCACTGCCGTCACTTTCTCCGGGTAAGGAACCCACACTATGGACGACGCCTCCGCGCTGGGCAACCGTGACCTGCATGTCACTGGCGTCCGGTCGCCCCAGCAAATCGCCGGACGGCGGAGAAGGAGAATCCGAAGAACCAAGCCGCGACGTTGATGAGGGCACCTGCGAGCGAGGCGTGAGATCCGTCGAGGTTGTAGCCGTCGGTCAGCGCGTAGCGGGCCAGTGTCGCCACACCGTAGAGCGGTGTCACCTGTGCGACTGCGAGCATGCCGCCCGAGAGCGGGATGAAGATGTTGCCCAGGAAGGCGAGCCCGGTCATGACGACGCCGGGAACGTGGGTGACCACCTCGGGTGGCAGCAGCATCCCCAGCACCAGGCCGAGAGCGGAGAAGATGGCAGATCCGATCCAGGCCACGACGAGCCCGGTGATCCAGACGATCGCGTCGGCGCGGGCCCCGGTGAGTGCTCCGAGGATGCCGACCACGATGACCGGAATGGCCGCGTACACCTGGCAGGCGATGATGCGCGATGCGACGTAGCCGCCGGCACCCAAGGGCGACAGGCGAATTGTCCGCAGCCAGCCGTTGGCCTTCTCGTTCGAGATGCCCGCGGCCCGCGAGATGGTGCCGATCGACGCACCGTAGACGGCGATTCCGATCATCATCCAGGCCTGAAAGTTGCCGTGCGGCAGATCAACTCCGGCGCTGGGTTCCACGACGCGAAACAGGGCGAGGTAGAGCACGGCGGGCAGCGCGACGGTGAAGATCAGATTCTGTGGGGTGATCTGCCTACGGATGTCGTGCAGTACGAACGTGGGGTGTAGTCCGCGGCGGGGGCGTAGTGAGGTTGTAGTGGTCATTGAATGTCCTCAGTTCTGGTGAGTGCGGTCGGTCAGCGCCGAGAATGCTTCGTCGAGTGAGGCCGACACGATCGCGATATCGGTCGCGGAGGTCGACGTGCTCAGTGCGCGCACCACGGGGTCGGTATCGGTGCACACGAAGCGGAACCGGCCGTTGGCGAGTTCCTGCAGTCGCGAGCCGGTCTGCCCTGCAACGAATTCGGCCTCGGAGCGTGGCAGGTTGGCGTCGACGGTCCGATTGGAGACGGTGGCCTTGATCTGGTCCACCGTGCCGTCGGCGACGAGGGCGCCGTCGACGATGACGACGATTCGATCGGCGAAGTCCTGAGCCTCTTCGAGGTAGTGGGTTGCGAACATGACGGTGGTGCCGTTGGCTGCCTGTGCGTGCATCGCCTGCCAGAAGTGCTTGCGCGCAGTGGCGTCCATGCCGGCGGTCGGCTCGTCGAGCAGCAGTAGTTCGGGGTCGGACAGGAGCGCGAGAGCGAACCGCACCTTCTGCTGTTCGCCACCAGAGCATTTCGATACGCGTCGATTCACCAGATCACCGAGTCCGGCGCGGGTGATCGCGGCGGCAGGATCGGCCCCGATGTACAGCGAGCTCATCATCGCGACCAGTGCGCCGACGGTGACGTCGGGCAACAGTCCACCGGACTGCAGTACCGCGGCGCTGCGTCCTGTCGATGCGGCGGTCAGCGGATCGGTGCCGAGCACCTCGATGGTGCCGCCGTCCGGTTCGGTGAGTCCGAGGATCATGTCGATCGTCGTGCTCTTGCCTGCGCCATTCGGTCCGAGAAACGCCACAACCTGCCCGCGGGGAATCGAGAGGTTCAACTCGCGAACGGCGCGGAACTTCGAGCCCGTGGAGTCGCTGAACGACTTGTGGACACCGGTGGCGTGTACCGCGAGTGCTGTCTCGGTACCCACCGCCTCGGTGCGAGTCGAATTCTGCGTGATCATCTGCAATTCCCTTCGCTCTTTCGTCTGTGGATCTTCAGCCGTGTTCCTCGGCGACACATCAGACTCTCCACCTCGAAGAAAGCGCAGGTCAACGCCAATTGCCAGGTCGTTTCGGCCGTCATGGCGAACAGCTGACAACTGTCACGTGCAATTACGGACCAGGTGTCACGTAAGGGCCCTGATGCTGGGATTCACGCCCCTCGCGGGGATCTACACCGCCTAGAGCGGGCGTGAATGACGATGAAGGGCGTGGATTGGGTAGTGGACTTATCGTGGCGTGATGGAAATCGGATTCGACGCGGGTTCGTATACGGTCCGTGAGGTCGATGGCGGAGACACCACCGAGCGGTTCCTGGCCGTGTTCAACAGCAACCCCGAGTTCCTCGATGCGAGCACGTTGCACACCGGCGTCACCGTCTTCACCGAGGTGGATGTCGAGAAATTTCTCTGGCACAACACGGTCATGGAGAACTCTCACTGCCTGGTGATTCGTGCAGCAGAACGAATCGTGGGGGTCATGACGTTGCTGGTTCCGCATCCCCGCGAAGGTCAACCGTGGGTGGGGAGTCTGCTTGTCGACGGTGACCTGGAGCATGTACGTGTGGCGAATCCGGTGCTGGCGGAGCTCGAGCGCATTCTTGTGGCACAGGGGTGGACCCATGTGTTCGTGGGTCCGATGGTGAGCATGGTCGAGAGCATCGGATGGTGGCGTTCCCACGGTTACGAGCCCATCGAACGGCGTCTGGACAACGACAAACGCGAAGTCGATGTCCACCGAAAAACGTTGCGGTGCTAGCTTCCCGGAGTGAGCGCGGTGATGTTCGACGACGTCAGATCCTGAGTAGCCAGTGAGGAGCACAAGCGCCACTGCTGCCGGTATCGATCGACGTGCTCCACGCATCGCCTCACCTGTTCTCGCGAAAGCCCCATCTCCTTGGACGCAGGCCAGCTGTTTTCGGTTCCCGGGACGGGCCAGGTGCCAGCTACGCGCCTGATGCTGGGATTGCCGCCCTTCGTGGGGATCCACACCCCGTAGGAGGGGTGTATTTCACGATCCGGGGCGTGGATCGGGGGCCCGGCCATCGTAGGCTCATCGCCCGTCGCCGATGGTAGGGCTGACCCCCGAATATTGTGTAGTACGTGCGGCACTGTGCCGCGTCGACGAAACAGATTCAATTGCTGCATGATTCGACACGAAGCACCTGCGGTCCGGCTCGACGATGTTCGGAAGGTACACGGCGAGAGTCATCGCGCAGTCACAGCTCTCGGCGGGGTGTCGATGGACTTCGCGCGGGGTAGTTTCACTGCGATCATGGGCCCGTCGGGTTCGGGTAAGTCGACGCTGTTGCACTGCGCAGCAGGTCTGGACCGTCCGACCAGTGGCATCGTCATGATTGCGGGCACCGACATCGCCCAGCTCGACGAGAAGGCGCGCACCGGCGGCCGGCTTGTCTCAGGTGACCGAAACCGAGGTGGGTCTGCAGATGTCGTGGTCGACGGTGCTGTGGGTGGTCTCGGGATGTTGGGCTCTGGCGACGGCCGCAACCGTGCTGGTGACCCGACGGGGACTACGGGTACGGACCGGATAGACGTGGGTAACCGAGAATCTATGTGCGCATTCAGTTTTCTGGAGCGAGTGCACTGATGTTCGCGGATGTCCGGTCATCGGTATCGGCCGTCTCGTCGAAGTAGCGACGAAAGAGCATCCGCATCGATTCGATGACGTCGATGTGCTGCTGAAGAATGACATCGAGAGACCGATCGGTGCCGGTGGCGAGTCGACCAAACCGGGCCTGCAGGTCTTGGGCGGACTTCAAGTCGCCCCACTCTTGGAATTCGCCCAGCCGAATAGCTTTACGTTTCATGTCGTTGAGATGTGCGATGTAGGCGACGCAGGCTGCATCGCACTTGGCAGCGACTTCGAGAGGAATTGTGATGGTGCCGGCGTCGGCTTGGGCGTTGAGCTCCAGCCAATGTGCGATGAGGTCCGGCCCGGCTTCGGTCACAGTTTCTGCATCTTTCGGTCGATGGATCTAGCTGGGGATTTCTGAGTCGAGCCATGAGACCAGGGAATTTAGCTCCGTGCACGGGTCGTAGGGAGGGTTGCGGACCGTAGCATCAGTGATGATTGTCGCCCTTATCAATTGGATGCCCTCAGTGAAGGCAACACCGCAGTTCAGAGATGCGTCGGCACCGACTTGCTGATACTGGGTCGCGTCGCGAGTGCCCACCCGCACAGCCTGAAGCCGGTCAAAAGTAGCGGGATCGTGGAGGTATTCGATGCCTTCGAGTCCAGCGAAAATTGAAAAGTAGTACTTGTTGTTCGGCGGTCGATCTTCCCAACCGCAGATCTTGAATCCGTATTGATCGCGTCCAAAGATTCCCGACTCCTTGGTGTCGACGTTCAATCCCGCTCGCTCGATGGCTTCGTCGGGGATGGTGCAGGGATCCCATGGCGTAGTGGGTGTCGCGACGGTGGTGCTTGTCTCCACCCGCGGCGACGCTTCCCCTTCGGTGGTGCTCGAGCAGCCCGCGATCAGCAGAAGTGTCGCCATGATCGGGATCCATCGACGTGCCCTGCGCATTGCTCTTGTCCGTTCCTCGAGAACACCTACGTTCTTGGACGCAGCACAACCTGCGTCGGTTCCCGAGTGTCTGCGATTCGGGAGTCGCAGAATCTGTGACAGGCTGGCGGACGTGCAGGATTGCGACGACGGCAACCCGGGCCGTTTCGATGACTTCACATCTGTGCTGGTCGAGACGGATATCTACGGGGAACTGGATCTGATCTACCGGGACGACGAGGTGTGCGGTTCGTATCGCGAGGGCGTTCCCATGACCGTCACGATCTCTCGCACGGGGCTTCGGACCTCGGACACGACACCGATCGGGACGCGCAGCGCCGCAAACCTGCAGGCGAGCATCGACGGCCGCGACATTGTTCTCGATCCCGGCCGCGCGAGGCTCTTCAAGCGGTCCTACCGCGTCGGCATCCAGTACGGCGGACGTACTCTGACGCTGCGCGCCAAGAACCTGGAAGACAGTGTGCTGTTCGATGGTTCGTCGGATCGGGGCGACAACGAGTTCGGGGTGTTGACTCGCGTTTTCGGTGGAGGTGTCGATGTGTTGTGGTCGCTGCCTTTCAAGATGGTGAACAAGACGATCGAACCGCCGACGCCGTCCCGCGAAGATGCCCTCGTAGGCATCGTCGTCGCCGCAGCGTTCGGAACCGGTGGGCTGTCGTTGACGACCATCGTGATGGGCGCACTCGAATCGATCCTTCCGTGACGGTCCCGCGGGCAACGCGCTGACAGATCGGCCTCGATTTGGCATGGTGGAGGGATGCAGCGGCGCGTGGGCGAGAGTTGGTCCGCGGGACCGGTCTCAGGGGTAACCCCTGGGTACATCACGAGAATCGAGCACTGCGTCCGAAGCTGGTCTGCACGCTCCGCGTGCTTGGCAGCTCCGAGGACGAAAGATTTCGGTCGCCCCGCGCCGTTGCATGTCACAGCGCCGCACGTGATCGGTAAACATCCGTGACCGAGCGGGAGTTCACCCCGAAAGCAGCGGCGACACTGGCACGCCTGGCTGCCGAGGCCGAATGGACGCGGTCCGGACTGGAGGAGGCGTTCGAGCCACTCGTCCCGGCCAAGGCGTCATGGTTGGCGGATCGGGTCATCAACTTGTATCCGAGTCCGCCGTTCGACGAGGCATCGATTTTCGTTCTGCTGCGCGACCTTCCGTTCATTCCGGAACCGTCGGTATCGTCACAGAGACCGACTCGTAACAGTGACAAGCCCTGGCGATTCGACGTACCGCGGTACGAGACCACCGGCCAGCTGGCTCGGTCTCTCGACCTGACGATCTCCGAAATCGAATGGTTTGCCGACCTGCAGGGAAGGCTCCGTACTGCGCCGTTCCCGTTGCAGCACTATCGATCTGCGCGACTCGACAAACGTGAGGGCATTCGACTACTGGAGGTCCCGAAACCACGCCTGCGTGAGATTCAACGAAAGATACTGCGCCGCATACTCGATCGAATTCCTGCCCATCCAGCGGCGCATGGCTTTCGGAAGGCGCGCAGTCCGCGTACCTTCGCGATGCCGCATTCCGAACGCGATGTGGTGGTCTCGGTGGATCTCCGACGCTTCTTTCCGTCCATCGGGTTCGATCGAGTGGTCGCGATCTTCGAGGCGGTCGGCTACCCCAAGAGGGTTGCGGCGAATCTCGCCGCGCTCTGCACGACAGTCACCCCTGCCGGCGAATTGGTCGGGGTAGACCGTCCCACTGCGGCGCGGCTTCGCGCCACCCACTTGCCGCAGGGTGCGCCCACATCACCGGCGTTGGCGAATCTGGCTGCCCGACAACTCGATATCCGAGCCGCGGGCCTGGCCAGGTCCGTCGGTGCCCGCTACAGCCGATACGCCGACGATCTGGCGTTCTCCGGTGGTGCAGACATCGACGTCGACAGACTGCTGTGGCTGATTTCCCAGATCGCCCACGACGAAGGCTTCACCATTCATCCCGACAAGACCAGGGTTCGACGCGCTCATCAGCGACAACAGCTGACCGGGCTCGTCGTCAACTCGTGGCCGGCAGTGCCCGGAGAGGAGTACGACAATCTCAGGGCACTGCTGCACAACTGCATCAGCACCGGACCAGCCGAGCAGAACCTGCATGACCACAACGACTTTCGAGCACACGTCTACGGACGCATCGCCCGGATCGGCGAGACGAACGAAACGCGTCGAGCAAAGCTGCTGAGCATGGCGGCCCAGGTCGAGTGGGCCTGAAGCCGCAGTTCAGACGGCTCGCACCCGCAGCAACACTCCGGTCTGAGGGAACAGCACCGGAAGAGCCACGCCTGCCTGCGCCAACATCGAACCCGACAACTCGACGATTCCGCCGTCGGCGATCCAGGGCGGTAGTTCGATTCCGTTGCCCAGGTCGCTGAGCTCCCGGACGAACTCGACGCGGTACCGAACATGTGGATCCAGACCAGGGAGGCGGACCCGATCGGTGCGGTCCTCGGGTGAGGTATCCATCCGCACTACCGAGAATGCAGCCTCCGACAGATCAGCTGCCACGACTCCGTGTACCCAGACGCTCGGGTCGGGATGGTCGGCGCGCACCACATCGCCGGTGTGCAACAGCCCGCGCAGTTCCTTGTACAGCCCGGTCCACGACGTCAGGTACTCGTGGTCCTCGGACGAGATTTCGGTGACGTCCATCTCTAACCCTGCATGGCCGAACAGCGATGTCAAGCAACGGAACTGGAGAGTGGACCACCGACCCGACGTATGCGCGATCTGCGGCCCGACATGCGAGCCGATCAGCTCCGGCGGCAGCAGCTGTGTGGTCCAGCGCTGCAGCCGTTGACGTTCGAGCGGATCGTTGGTGTCCGACGCCCAGACGCGGTCCGTGTGCTCGAGCACCTCCAGGTCGATGCGAGCACCGCCCGATGCACAGGATTCGAATTCGACCTGTGGATGGCGGGATCGCAAGGCGTCGAGCAATCGATAGAACGCCGAGGTCTGTGCATGCACCGCAGCGCGACCGTCGGAATCGACCGCCAGCATCAGGTCCCGGTTGTGATCCCACTTCACGTAGTCCGGCCGCTCGTTGGTCAACACCGCATCGATGGCCGAGAGGAGATAGTCGAATACGTCGTCGCGGGTCAGATCCAATACGTGCTGATGACGCCACTCCAGCGGGATGCGGGCAGGAGCGGCGAGCAGCCAATCGGGATGTGCCCGAGCGATATCGGAGTCCAGGTTGACCATCTCGGGCTCGAACCACAGGCCGGGGCTCATCCCGAGCGCTCGGACGTGATCGAAGAGCGGTGCCAGCCCATCGGGCCAGACTCCCTCGTCCACCTGCCAGTCACCGAGACCAGCTCGGTCGTCACGTCGGTGGCGGAACCAACCGTCGTCGAGCACAAATCTCTCGACGCCCACGCGCGCGGCGACATCGGCGATACCGCGAAGCCGGGTGAGATCGTGGTCGAAGTAGACGCCCTCCCACACGTTGAGCACCACCGGCCGCGGCGACGAGGGATGCGCCGGACGGGATCGCATCCAGCGGTGCAGCGAGTGTGCCGAACCGTCAAGTCCGACAGCCGAATAAACGAAATGTACCCACGGAGTCGAATAGGTCTCGCCGGTCTGCAGCACCACCTCACCGGGCGCGAGCAGTTCACCACCGCCCAGAACGGCAGAGGCCTGACCGGCCCGCTCGGGAAGCCGCTCGGCCAGGTGCAGGTGATCCCCGCTCCACGCGACGTGCGCACCCCATACTTCGCCGCTGCGGAAGCCGAAGCCCTCGCTGCCTGCGGTGAGAACCAGGGTAGCGTCGTGCCCCGTTCGTCCGCGGCGTGACGCGCGCACTACCGCACCTTGATCGAACCGTCGACGCTGGGGGGTGCGCTCGCGGCAGTGACGGCCCGTCAGATCGAGGAGTTCGGTTGCGGTGTCCGGCAACGGCATCAGGGTCACAACGCCGTCGACGGTCAGGGGTCCACCGTTCACGTTCTGGACACCCTGCCGAATGCGCAGTGATCCACCGACCTCGAGGGACAACTGGATCGACCACGAGATGCCCAGCTCGCTATCGGAAGCGTCCACAGTGCAACCGAATTCGGTAGCGGAGATGTTCACATCCGCCCAGCGCGGGTACTGCACCGAACCGTCACGATGCATCGCCAGAGCCGGGGTGCCCTGCCAGGCGTCGTCACCGCCTGGTGCGAGGGTGAGCCACCGCGGCACATCCACACTCGAATGCGGAACCGCCGGTATTGCGGCCCTGCGCAGTTCGGTGAGGTCGAAATCGGTGAGCTCACCGAGATCGGAGCCCCAGTGCAGCACTGCGGGAACGGCGGTGGACGACGGTCCGAGGATCACCATGACACCGTCACGGCGCAGGACTACGAAACTCACTTGTTGGCACCCATCGTAAGTCCGGAGACGAAATGGCGTTGCAGCGCAATGAATACCAACACCGTCGGTAGTGCGACCAGTACCGAGCCCGCGGCCAGCAGGTTGGTGTCGGTGAAGAAGCTGCCCTGCAGATTCTGCAGCGCCGTTGTCACCGGAAGCTTGTCACCGCTGACCATCAGGGCCAGAGCCCAGAAGAAGTCGTTGTAAATCCACGTCACCATGAGGGTGGCGAGGGCTGCCAGCGCGGGCCGGCACAGCGGCATGACGACCTGCCAGTACTGCCGGAACAACCCGGCTCCGTCGACGGTCGCGGCCTCGAGCAGTTCGTACGGCACGGTTTTCATGTAGTTGCTGAGCACGAAGACGCAGAAGCCCGTCTGGAACGCGACGTGCACGATGATCAGGCCCCAGTAGCTGTCGTACAACGAGCCCGAGGAACTCATCCAGTATGGAACCGGAATTGCGTTGTACAGCCGGAACAATGGGGTCAGCAGAGTCTGCTGCGGCAGCAGGTTGCCGGCGATGAACACCGCCAGCATGAAGATGTTGAACTTCCAGCTGAACCGCGCCAGGATGAACGCCGCCATCGAGCCGAAGAAGAGGATGAGCAGCACCGACGGAACGGTGATGATCATCGAGTTGAGGAAGTAGTGCGGGATGCCGCCGATCTGCCACGAGTCGATGTAGTTGTCCAACGTGAAGCCGCCCACCGACAGGTACCCGTTGAGCAGCACGTAGTCGTAGTCGCGGAACGAGTTGTACACCGCCCACACCAGTGGGAACAGCCAGGCCAGCGCCATGACCGTCAGCAGCACGTAGATCGCGATCTGTGCGGTGCCCGCGCGTCGACGATTGGCGACGGCCGCGCGGTTGCGGGTCAGTGGATCGCGCTCGGGAGGTGCTGTGCGCGTGAGTGAAGTGGTCATCAGTCTTTGCTCCGAAGAACGATGGCGAGGTACAGGGCGATGAATACGAGCGAGATGCCGAGCATGATGGTGGCCAATGCCGAACCGAATCCGATCCGGCTCGCCTCACCGACTACGTTCGCCGTCACGAGAGCCGAGATCAGCTCTAGTCCGTTGCGGCCCTTGTTGATCACCCACACGAGGTCGAAAGCGCGTAGCGCCTCGATGACGGTGATGACGATGATCAACAGGTTGGTGTTCTTCATCAGCGGGAAGATGACGCTGAAGAACGTGCGAATCGGCCCGGCACCGTCCATGACCGCAGCCTCGCGGACGGACGGGTCTATGGCCTTCAGACCGGCCAAGTACAACAGCATGATGTAGCCGGTGTGACGCCAACCTGCCGCGACCATGACGGCCCAGATGTTGATGTCCGGATCGCCGAGCCAGTCGACGTCCGTGCCGAGCAGGCTGTTGAGGACGCCGCCCTCGGTGGAGTAGATGAGCTGCCAGATGAAGCCGATGAGGGCCATCGACAGCACCACGGGGATGTAGAAGATGCTCTGGTAGAGCCGAGATCCCTTGAGATTCTTGTCCAACAGAATCGCGAGCAGGATGCCGATGACTGTGGGGACGAGGAACAGGAAGACTAGCCACAGCACGTTGTTCTGCAGTGCTTGCTGGAACGGCGGATACGCCTGGACCGCGTCGACGTAGTTCTGAGTACCGATCCACTCGATACTCGACGTGCCGCCGATTCCGTCCCAGCGTGCGAACGAGAGGATCACCGTGAACACGGTGGGGATCCAGACGAGACCGATGACGATCATCGCGGGAACGCCGAGCATCAGTGCGATGGTCCACTTCTCGCGAACACTGCGCCGAATCTTCGGCGACTTGACCCGTTCGGGTGCGGTCATGGCATTACCTGATCTCGAGGTCGAGTGAATGATGGGGGCCGAATCACACTGCGCACGATCATGTTCCGAACACCGCCGACTTCTGGCGCTCGATGCTGCGGACCAATCCGTCGACATCGTTCGGGTTGCCGATGAACTGTTGCAGAGCCGGGATCATGACGATGGACGCGAAGTCGGGTCGGGTGTCGCGGTCGAAGAACTGAGTGATGGATCCGGCGTTCTGCACGAGGTCTGCCGATTTACGCACCAGCGCAGGGAAATCCGACAGGTCGGCGTCACGGTGTGCGGGGATGGCCTGCGGATCCTGCTTCGCATAGGCCACTGCAGGCTCGGGTCCGGTGAGGAAGGTCAGCAGCTTCTCGGCAGCGGGACGGTTGCGCGGATCGGCGCGCATCATGAAGCCGTCCATCGGTGCCTCGACCGCGGAACTGCCTATGGCGGAGTCGAGTTCGGGGAAGGGGAAGAAGTCCAGATCGTCGCGCTCGGCCCCGGCGGGGAAGCTCTGTGCGACGAACATGCCGGCGACCAGGGACCCGACGCTCTTGTTGAGCAACGCCGTCTGCGCATCGGCGATCTTGCGGCCCAACGGCTGCGGTTGATGGAACGGCAAGAGCTCGCGCCAGGTGTCGAACACCGTGCGGACGCGGTTGTCGGTCCAGCTGACATCACCGGCCAACAGGGTGCGGTGGAAGTCGACACCGTTGAGGCGCAGGTTCAGGTAGTCGAACGTCCCCATCGGTGGCCAGCCGTCACGGGCACCGAAGCCGATCGGGGTGATGTTGTCGGCCTGCATCTGCTTGTTCAGTGCGACCCACTGGTCGTAGGTCTTCGGCGGTTCGTATCCGCGCTCGGCCCACAGGCTCGGCCGGTAGAACACTGCCCAGGGGTAGTAGAAGAACGGAATCAGATATTGGTTGCCGTCGGATCCGGTCGAGTTCTCCTTGAAGCTGTCGCTGTATCCGCCGCCGTTGCTCGCCCACACATTCGAGACGTCCTCCACCAGACCCTTGTCTGCGAAGTACTTCATTCGGTAGCCGCCCATCCAGGTGAACACGTCGTCCGGCGTCCCCTGGAGGTAGTTGTTGACGTTTTCCTGGAACGACGTCGAATCGACGGTGTTGACGCGGATGTCGCCACCGGTCTGTTGCCGATACATGGCAACGAAGTCCTCGACTCCGACCTTGGAGTTCTTGTCCGACAGCCGCGAGCCGAGCGTGACCGTGTTGGGATCGAGACTGCTCGAGCACGACGACAGCACGCCACCGGCGGTCACTGCGCCGGCGGCAACGAGCGCTGACCTGAGGAAGTCGCGCCGAGACGGCTGCCACGTACGCGGCCACTCGTGTGGGTTCATGAGAATCCTTCGCCGGAAAATGTCGATAACGATCAGAAATGAACATCCACGATGTTCAACGATGTGCGTTTACTGACCGTTCGGGGTGATGCAGGTTACAGAAACATGACTCGGCAGCGTCTGTCAAGCTCTTGATGGTCCCTTCACCTGCGTCAGTGGGAAAATGTTCATTCATGTTGACATCTGAGAGCTGCTCGTTCATATTGTGAGCATGGACACAGCGCGACGTAGCACCTGGCCGACCCAGGGAATTTCTTTCGGGGGCGATTACAACCCCGAGCAGTGGCCCGAGGACGTGTGGCATCGCGACGTCGAGCTGATGCACGAGGCCGGTGTCGACTTCGTGACCGTCGGTGTCTTCTCCTGGGCGCGCCTCCAGCCGACCGCGACGACGTGGGACTTCGAGTGGCTCGATCGGGTCATGGACCTGATGCACCAGGGCCAGATTCGGGTCGATCTGGCCACGGCTACCGCGTCGCCCCCACCCTGGTTGGCCACGGCCTACCCGCAGATGCGTCCGGTCGACGATCGCGGCTACCGGTACGCCATCGGAAGTCGTCAGACGTGGAGCCCCAGTTCCGCTGTGTACCGCGAACATTCACTCGCGCTGGTCGAGAAGATGGCGCACCGCTACGGTGAGCACCCCGCGCTGGCGATGTGGCATGTCTCCAACGAACTCGGCTGCCACAACGCCCTGTGCTACTCCGACGACAGTGCCTACGCGTTCCGGGAATGGCTCAGCGCCAAGTACATCGACCTCGAGACCCTCAACACCGCCTGGGGCACCGACTTCTGGAGCCAGCGCTACAGCGACTGGGACGAGATCGTTCCTCCATCGGTGAGCACCACGTTCGGCAACCCGACTCACCAGCTCGACTGGCGACGCTTCTGCTCCGACGCACTGCTCGAGCAGTACCGCGCCGAGAAGGCCGTGCTGAATCGCGTCACACCCGAGATTCCCGTGACCACGAACTTCATGGTGGGTATGGGACAGGGCCCCGCGCTCGCCGGCAACATGGACTATGCGTCGTGGGCCCCCGAGCAGGACATCGTCTCCACCGACCACTATCTCGTCGGACCCGAAACAGGCGACGCCGCAGCACATCACAAGCTGTCGTTCTCGGCCGATCTCACCCGCGGCGTGGCCGGCCGTCGACCATGGTTGTTGATGGAGCACTCCACCAGCGCCGTCAACTGGCAGCACATCAACCGTGCCAAGGTTCCCGGCGAGATGATGCGTAACTCGTTGGCGCACATGGCTCGCGGAGCAGACGGTATCGCCTACTTCCAGTTCCGTGCCTCCAAGGCGGGTGCTGAGAAGTTCCATTCGGCTCTGGTTCCCCACGCCGGTGAGGACTCCGCCCGCTGGCGCGAGGTCGTCGAGCTCGGCGCGGCTCTGCGTCGCATGGCCCCGGTGGCAGGCAGCACCGTCGATGCTCGGGTTGCCGTGCTCTTCGACTGGGCCTCGCAGTGGGCGTGCGAGCAGGAGGGCCATCCGTCGATGGCGATGCAGCCCATGGAGATTGCTCGACGCGCACATCGCGGATTCACTTCCGCGGGCGTGACCTGCGACGTCGTCCTGTCGTCGACGGACCTGAGCGATTACGACGTGATCGTGGTTCCGGCCCTCTACCTGTGCAGCGACGAGACCGCTGCGCGGATAGCCGACGCTGCCGAAGCAGGTGCGCAGGTGCTCGTCACTGCGTTCTCGGGAATCGCCGACGAGGACGATCACGTGCGACTCGGCGGCTACCCGGGTGCCTTCCGCGAGCTGCTCGGCGTCCGAGTCGAGGAGTTCTTCCCGCTCGCGGACGGCGAGATCCTGACTCTCGACGACGGTACCCACGGGGAGATTTGGAGCGAATACCTCACTGCGTCCGAGGATGTCGACGTCCTCGCGCGGCATACCCAGGGCCACTTGCGCGGCGTTCCCGCGCTGACCAAGCGCGCAGTCGGCTCCGGCACCGCCTGGTACGCGGCCACCGTCCCCGACGCGGCGGGCTGGGCCACGCTGGCCGACAAGCTCTGCGCTGCAGCAGAAATCGATACCCGACGCGACCTCGGATCCGATGTGGAGATCGTGCGACGATCGGCAGGGGAGCAGTCCTGGCTCTTCGTACTCAACCACGGGAGCGACAAGGTCAGCGTGCCGGCCACAGGTACCGACCTGGTCGGTGGGGCACAGGTCGACGGTGAGCTGATCGTGGCCGCAGGCGGCAGCGCAGTGATCGCCGAGACCCGCTGATGCTCGCCCATCAGCGTCAGCAGAAGATCCTCGACCAGGTGACGGCCTCGGGCGCAGTCAAGGTCGCCGATCTGGGTGCAGCGCTGTCGGTGTCGGACATGACCATTCGACGCGACATCAACGAACTCGTCGCCCGGGGTCTGGTCGAGCGGGTGCACGGCGGCGTCACGCTCCCCCGATCGGCGAGTGTGTTCGAGCCGGGGTTCTCGGCCAAGTCCGAACTCGATCGCGACGCCAAGGCCGCAATTGCCAAAGCCGCTGCGCGTTTCGTGCGACCGGGAACATCGATCGGTATCTCTGGCGGCACTACAACGCACGCGCTGGCCGAGGAACTGCTCGACGTCCCGGACATCACCGTCGTCACCAATTCTCTTCCCGTTGCCGACCTGTTTCACACCGGTGGCCGGACGGATCAAACCGTGTTGCTCACCGGCGGGGAACGCACACCCTCCTACGCGTTGGTCGGGCCGCTCACGGTCAGTGCACTGCAGAGCATCCACCTGGACATGCTGTTCCTCGGGACGCACGGGGTGGACATCGAATCGGGGCTCACCTGCCCCAATCTCATGGAGGCACAGACCAATCAGGCGCTGGTGGCGTCGTCCCGCCGCGTCATCGTGCTGGCCGACCACACCAAGTGGGGTGTCCGTGCGCTCGCCAACACCATTCCGCTCTCTCGCGTCGACGTGTTCGTCACCGATGCCGGACTCGACTCCGGCGTACAGGACGCGTTGTCCGAGGTGGTCGACGACGTGGTGATCGCCGGAGGCCCTGTCGACACGAACGAGGAACGAGTACTCGATGACCGCGCATGACGCCACGACGCACGCACTGCGCAAGACGTCGACCACTCTGGCCGATGGTCGAGAGCTGATCTATTACGACGACACCGAGCCGTATGTGTCCGGTGGAGCCACCCGCGACCTGGTAGATACTCGTGCCCTCGCGCCGTCGATGTCGCAGTCGCAGATGCGATTCGACGTTCTCACCGGCGAATGGATCGTCATCGCCGCTCAGCGGATGGACCGGACGTTCTTGCCGCCGGCCGACGCGTCGCCGCTGGCTCCGAGCCGACCGGACCGGCCGGCGACGGAAATTCCGGCTGCGGATTACGACGTGGTCGTGTTCGAGAACCGATTCCCGTCACTATCGGAAACTGCTGCACAGCAGACGCTTCCGACAGAGGTGGACGGTGAGGCGCTGTGGCCGCTCGCGCCCGGTACCGGCCGCTGCGAGGTGATCTGCTTCGCGAGCGATCCAGACGCTTCTTTCGTCGCTCTGGAGCTCTCTCGGGTCCGCACCATCATCGATGTCTGGGCCGACCGCACCGCTGCGCTCTCCGCGATTCCCGGCGTGCAGCAGGTCTTCTGCTTCGAGAACCGCGGCAAGGAAATCGGCGTCACGCTGACGCACCCGCACGGTCAGATCTACGCCTACCCCTACCTCCCGCCCCGGACCGATGCGCTGATGCGACAGTCTCGCAAGCACTTCGAGAGCACCGGACGAGTACTGCTGGCCGACGTCCTCGCTGCCGAACTGCTTTCGGGTCGACGCATCGTCGTCGACGCCGAGCACTGGGTCGCCTACGTCCCTGCAGCGTCGCGGTGGCCGGTCGAGGTTCACCTCGCCCCTCGTCGCGATGTGGCGGACCTCGCCGAGTTGAACGATGCCGAGCGTGATGAACTGGCCGAGGTCTACCGGCATCTGTTGCGCGGAGTCGATGCGTTCTTCGAGGGTGTGGACGAGGTGCCGTACATCTCGGCGTGGCACCAAGCTCCCGTGGGAGCCGACCGCGAACTGGGACGGCTTCACCTGCAACTCTTTTCGATGATGCGCTCACCGGGTCGGATGAAGTTCCTGGCCGGATCCGAATCGGCGATGGGTGCGTGGGTCAACGACACCACGCCGGAACGGATCGCCGATCGACTGCGCGAGGTTCTCGGATGAAGTGGCTCGATGTCGTCGCCGAGGAAGATCTCGCCGACGGGGCCGCTGCGCTGTTTCGCAGCGCGTTCGGCGCCGAACCCGACGGCGTGTGGATCGCTCCGGGCCGAGTCAATCTGATCGGTGAACACATCGATTACGCAGGCGGGCTCGTGTTGCCGTTCGCGTTGCCGTACGCCACCGCGGTCGCGGTACGTCGTCGCGAGGACACGGTGATGCGCGCCGTGTCGACACACACCGACGAGTTGTGGACGGGTGAGCTCGCGGAAATCGGCCCTGGCACACCGTCGGGATGGGCCGCGTACGTGGCAGGCGTGGCCTGGGCGCTACAGGAGCACGGGATAGGCGGAGTCGATGTTGCCGTGCACTCCTCGGTGCCGGTGGGTTCGGGCCTGTCGAGTTCGGCAGCCCTCGAGTGCTCGTTCGCCCTGGCACTCAGCGAGTTGTTCGATCTGCAGGTCGATCGAAACATTCTGATAGACGCCAGCATTCGAGCCGAGAACGAGATCGCCGGTGCGTCGACGGGCGGCATGGATCAGAACATTGCGATGTCGGCTCAGCCCGGACACGCGCTGCTGCTCGATTGTCTCGACGGGTCGACGCGTCAGATCCCCCTCGATCTCGATGCGTCGGGAACCAGGCTGCTGGTGATCGACACCAACGCGCCGCACCGGCTGGTCGACGGTCAGTACGGAGCGCGTCGGAAGTCGCTCGACACCGCGTACGCCGAATTGGGGGTCACGACGCTGCGCGGCCTCGATCTCGAGCACACCGCCTCACGCCTCGTCGACGACACTCTGCTCTCCCGAGTTCGTCACGTCATCAGTGAGATCGGGCGGGTGGAGCAGGCCGCCGAGCTACTCGACCGCGGTGCCGCAGGCTCCGAACTCGGTGAGTTGATGACGGCCTCGCACGTGTCGTTGCGAGACGATTACGAGGTCAGCTCTCCGGAACTCGACAGTGCCGTGGACGCAGCGCTTCGGGCAGGTGCGCACGGGGCTCGCATGACCGGCGGAGGATTCGGCGGATCGGCCATTGCCCTGGTGCCGTCGGACATCGTCGACGCCGTGGTGGCTGAGATCGACTCCAGCGCAGCACGAGCCGGATTGCCACAGCCCACATTTCTCCGCGCCGAGCCCGCCGGCTCCGCGCATCGATTCTTCTAACCTCTACAAAGGAGCACTCCCATGGCACAGGTCACGTACGAAGGAGCGACCAAGCTGTATCCGGGATCGGATGTTGCAGCGGTCGAGTCGTTGGATCTCGCTATCGAGGACGGCGAATTCCTCGTTCTCGTCGGCCCGTCCGGCTGCGGAAAGTCCACCTCGCTGCGCATGCTCGCCGGGCTGGAGGACGTCGACTACGGTGCCATCAAGATCGGTGACCGCGACGTCACTTCATTGGCACCCAAGGAACGTGACATCGCGATGGTGTTTCAGAACTACGCGCTGTACCCGCACATGACCGTCGCGAAGAACATGGGCTTCGCGTTGCAGATCGCCGGTATGGACAAGGCCGAGGTGGGCCGACGCGTCGAGGAAGCGGCGAAGATTCTGGACCTGACCGACTACCTCGGCCGTAAACCCAAGGCGCTCTCCGGTGGTCAGCGTCAGCGCGTTGCGATGGGCCGTGCGATCGTGCGGAACCCGCAGGTGTTCCTCATGGACGAGCCGCTGTCGAACCTCGACGCCAAGCTACGCGTCCAGACTCGCACGCAGATCTCCTTGCTGCAGCGCAGGCTCGGCACCACCACGGTGTACGTCACCCACGATCAGGTCGAGGCCATGACCATGGGAGATCGGGTGGCGATCATGAAAGCCGGTGTGCTGCAACAGTGCGCCAGCCCGAAGGAGCTCTACGAGCGTCCGGTCAATGCGTTCGTTGCCGGCTTCATCGGCTCGCCCGCGATGAACCTGTTCGAGGTGGACGTTGTCGCCGGTGCCGCGAAAATCGGATCGCTGACGGTGCCCATCGAGCGATCGATTGCCGACCGCATCGACGGCAGCCGCGTGACGATGGGCGTGCGACCGGAAGCGTGGACGCTGTCCGATTCCGGTACCGACATCGTCGTCGACGTTGTCGAGGAACTCGGTGCAGATGCCTACATCTATGGCCGCACCGTCGAGGACGCGTCGAATCTCGGCACGCTGGGGGCGCAGATCATCGCCCGGATCCCCGACATCGCGACGCCCTCTCAGGGAGACGTCATTCGAATCGCCCCGCGCGCCGAGACGGTGCACTACTTCTCGACGAAGACGGGATTGAATCTGCGCCCCTGAGCTGGTGCACTGATCAAAAACGGAGGCGGGTATCTGTGACGGTTCACGCGACACTGGCCGCTCCGACGGTCGACCTGCGCGGGCCGTGGCTGGACGCCCACAACGAGTGGGGGCCGGGCCTCCACGAGGACGGGTTCGGAGTGACGGCCGCCGATGATGTCTGCAGCGTCGAGGGTTTCTCGGACTGGATCGACCGGCTTCGGAGCGACGCGGGATGTACGTACCGGTGGATCGTCGAGGGCGAGCGAGTATTGGGCGGCGTCGCACTCAGACACGACGGCCACGAGCTCGCCGACCGTCTCGGGCACATCGGCTACGGGGTTCGGCCGTCCGAACGAGGTCGAGGAGTCGCCTCTCGGGCAGTACGCGAGATGCTCAGGCTCGCCGCAGACTTGGGCATGACCCGAGTGACCGCGGTATGCGAGGTGGGCAACGCGGCCTCGATTGCGACCCTGAAGCGTGTCGGAGGTGAACGTCTCGACGGCATCGGGTCGGCGGTTCGCTTCCGGATTCCTGTGCCCTGATTTCTGCGCTTGACCCTCACACTGTGTGAGACGAGAACCTCGGAGGGTCATGTTCAGCATTGGAGAGTTCGCATCGATCGGCCGGGTCTCGGTTCGGATGCTTCGGCATTACGACGAGATCGGGTTGTTGACGCCGGCACGGGTGGATCCGTTCACCGGATACCGCTCGTACGACGGCTCGCAGTTCGAGGTTCTGGGACGCATTCTCATGTTCAAGGACCTCGGGTTCCGGCTCGACGAGGTTACGCAGATCGTGCATGCCCAGGTCAGCGACGGCCGTCTACGCGAGATGCTTGCCGCCAAGCGCGATGACGTCGTGCGTCGACTCGATCTCGACGCCGCTCGGCTGCGTCGCATCGATGCGCGGCTCTCCCACACCGAAGGGATTTCGATGATCACCGTGGACACCAAATCGTTGCCGGCCACTCGCATCGCTGCCGTCACCGAGACCGCCGCCGGGTTCGGGCCCGCAAATATCGGCCCGGTCATCGGCCCGATGTATGCCCGACTCGCTCAGACGCTCGACGGGCACGGCGTGACGTTCGGCCCTTCGTCGATCGCCATGTACGAGGCCGTCGAAGACGGAGACGGCACGGGCATCACCGTGCACGCCGCGTTCGAGGTGGGGCCTGAGGTCGTGGCCGGCGAGGGATACGAGGTACGGGAACTGCCGCCGGTCGATCTGGCTGCCACGACCGTGCACCACGGGTCGATGGCCACGATCGGTGAAACGTGGGAGCAGTTGATAGCGTGGATCGAGGCCAACGGCTACGAGCTCTCGGGCGTCTGCCGGGAGTTCTACCTGGTGTCGGAGCCGCAGCCGCAGGAGAACTGGGTTACCGAACTCCAGCAGCCGGTGGTCCGACGTCAGGATGCCTGAGCGAGCTCGACGAGCGCGGTGCACTGGCAGCCGCCGGTGACTTCTTCGCACTCGAGCACCAGGAAGTGACGGACGTACTCGAGGTCCACGCAGTCCGGCTCCGTGCACTCCGCACCGCCGACCGCGTGGATCACGAGTGTGCCGTGGCAAGTATCGAAGCTGGTGGACACGCGAATTCCCTTCTGTCGTTTCTTCTACATCCTTGATATCACCGGGCTCCGACAAGTTCGGGAGAAGACCAGCGTGTTCGACGCCTGAGCTGGGTGACAACCACGACCGTCACGGCCGGAATCCAGGCGTATCCCAGAGCCGTCCGGATGGCTGTGTGGTCGCCCAGCCATGCGCCGACACTCACCAACGCGGTGGCCCAGACCCCGGCCGCGACGAGACTGATCACCGCGTATTCACGCCGTCGCAGGGTGGTGGCAGCGACGAGTCGAGGGGCGATGGTGCGGATGCCTCCGACGAGATGGCCTGCGGCCGCCACTGTGCGTGGGCGTGCTTGCGCTGAAGCAGTCACTCCGCGGACCACCCGGGTCAGCGTGCGCGGCAACGCGGATTCGATCCGGCCCGACCCGAGAATCGTCTTGCTGCGGCGACTGCGCCAGAGCGCCCACTGCGCTCCCGTGCTCGACGCCACCGCCGCAGTGACGACAGCGGGAAACCACGGTACGACGTCTATCGATGTCAGTACTCCGAGCGTGATCGGCACACTGTTCCCGGGCGTGAAAAGACCGAGCAGAGAGCCGGATTCGAAGGCCAGCAACACGACGACACCTGCGAGGACGACCCAGACCGGCACGGTCGAAAGGCGATCGACGTCGAATAGGTTGAAGTTCATACCCGTCGAATATTCTCGCCCGCAGAGCGGGAAACACCACGGTCGTCCCACCGATCGATGGTAGTGCGTGCCCTACCATGCGCCGTGGGTTCACAGTGGGGACAAGTCGACAGGCGCCCACTTAGGCTGATCCGCATGAACGAGGCACTACCGATTCCCCTGAATCCGCTCAGGGCCTGGATATCTCCGAACTGGTGGCTGGCGCTGGGCTCGCTGCTTGCGTCGATGCTGGCCGGCCTCGGCGGCTGGATGATCCTGGGCCTGCTGGTACTCGCTGTGTGCGCACTCCCGTTTGCGCTGAGCGGAGTGCTGGTCTTCGCGCTCACGATAGTGGTGCTTCGATGGATGGATATCGCCGCTCGAGCCGGAATCGGTTTCACCAGCGGTATCGCCATCGCGGGACCTGCGGTGACCGTCTATCCCACCAGTTGGCGCAAGCTCGTCTGGTGCGTCCGCGACGTCGGACTATGGAAGTCGTTGTGCTACTGGCTTGTTCGCATTCCGATCTCGGCTGTCCTGGTGTTCCTGCTGCCCGCGCTCTTTCTGGTTCTCCCCGTTCTCGCAGCGGCACCGTTCGCGTGGATCGTGACGAACCCGGTCGGTAATCAGCTCGAAATCGGTGATCGGGTGGGCTACCCGCTCGTCGCACTGGTCGGCGTCGCTGCCCTGGCCACTTTCGTTGCGGGATTGCCCTTGCTGGTGACCGGCTTGGCGAGACTCGACTGGTGGAGTGCCGCAGCGCTTCTCGGACAGTCCGAATCGAGTAGGAGGGTGGACGAGCTGACGGTGAGCCGGGCACGGGTCGTCGACGCCGCAGATGCCGAGCGCCGCCGCATCGAACGCGATCTGCACGACGGCGCCCAACAGCGCCTGGTCTCGGTGGCGATGTCACTGGGGCAGGCGAAGTCGCGCGTCTCTGCGGACGACGATGCGGTGCTGAAGGAACTGCTGGACGACGCTCACCGGGAAGCCAAGAATGCGATCGGCGAGATCCGAACCCTCACCCGTGGTCTGCATCCGCCGATCCTGACCGACCGAGGACTCGATGCGGCACTGTCGTCTGTCGCGGCCCTGTGTTCGGTGCCGGTGACGATCGAGGTGGACCCGGCTCTGTCCGGGCCGCAACGACCGGACGCCACCGCCGAAGCGACCGTCTATTTCGTCGTCTCGGAGGCCCTGACCAACGTCAGTAAACACGCGAGCGCCGGCCGCGTTCGAGTCGACGTCACGAGGAGTGAGTCCGCTGTGCAGGTGAAGGTGGTCGACGACGGTTGCGGCGGTGCGCATATCGCTCCGAACGGAGGCTTGGCCGGTCTCGCGGACCGACTCAGCGGAATCGACGGCACCCTGTCGGTCATCTCACCGACCGGCGGCCCGACAAGTCTGGAGGTGAGCATCCCGTGCGAGTGATCATCGCCGACGATTCGGTTCTGTTGCGAGAGGGTGTCGCTCGACTGCTCACCGACAGTGGAGCCGACGTCATCGGCAAGGTGGGCGATGCGTCGGAGTTACTTGCTTCGATGTCTGCTGCCGACCCGCTCCCCGACGTGTGCGTGATCGATGTTCGGATGCCGCCCACCTTTCTGGACGAAGGTCTGCGCGCGGCGTTGGTCATTCGCCAACGATGGCCCGCCGTAAGTGTTCTCGTGCTCTCGCAGTACGTGGAGGAACGGTACGCGGCCGAGTTGATCCGGCAGAGTACCGACGGCGTCGGGTACCTGTTGAAAGATCGTGTCGCCGATGTGGACGACTTCGCCGATGCCGTTCGGACGGTGGCCGACGGCGGCACCGTCATCGATCCCGAGGTGGTGCAGCAAATTCTGGCACGCGCACCGCGATCGGATCCTCTCGATTCGTTGACGCCGCGGGAACGAGAAGTGTTGACGGCCATGGCCGAAGGTAAGTCCAACGCCGGCATCGCGGCCGCGCTGGTGGTCGGTCAGGCAGCCGTCGAGAAGCACATCGGAAATATCTTCGCCAAGCTCGGTCTGCTCGGCGACAGCGCTGATCATCGCCGCGTCATGGCCGTTCTACGATACCTGGGAGCTATTCGATGAAGAAAGTGTTGTGGCGCAACATCGTTGCCGTGTCGGTAGCCGTAGTTGTCGTGGGCACCGCCGGTGCAGCTACGACGGCAGCGATTGCATACGGCTTCACCACGCCGAAGATGCAGTCTTTCGACTACACCGAAGACCATGCCGTGTCCGGGAACAACCTTGCTTTCACGACGAGGTTTGCCCATGTGACGGTGTCGATGAGCCCCGATTCCGAGGTGCACGTCCGGGCCGACGGGTCCTACCGGGGAGATATCCCGACGGTCGATATCAGTGACGACGGATCGAAGATCGCGGTGGAATGTTCGTACCGAGATCGTGGCAGCTGCGACGTCGATGTCGAGCTTCGGATTCCCGCGGGGTCGATACTCGATATCAACGGAATGGCGGGCGATGTCGTTCTCTCGAACGTGGATGCGCAGACATCGGTGACAACCTCGTCCGGGGCGGTGATCGCTCGTGGTTCCGCAGGAACCCTGGATGTGACCACCCGATTCGGTGATGTGGACATCACCGACGCGGCGGTGTCTGCAATCGAGGTCGACACGACATTCGGGCAGGTCGTTCTGGACTCGCGAGTTCCACCGGATTCGGTGCTCGTGCAGAACACGATGGGAGACAGCACGATCCAGCTTCCGGCGGCCGAATTCTACGACGTCGATGCGTCGTCGGAGAAGGGGGAGGTCGAGACGGACGTGGTCGACGATCCGAGTTCGCCGCGATCGGTGTCGATCACCAGTGAGGAAGGCCAGATCTCGGTGCAGCGTAGATAGTTCCAGTCAACGACTGCTGTTCGATGGCTGCTGTTCAATGACTCCGACGCCATGCGCTGAACGAACGGACCGAGGATGTGGTGGGACGCGTCAGCCAGGGCCATGGATGCAACTCGACCGGGGCGATGGCGTCGGCGATGCGGGAGAAGCCGGGAACGGGTGCCCAGGTGGCGGCCAGCGATCGTCCGGAGAGCTCGTCGGAGACTCGGCCGCGACGTACCTCCAACGCTCGGTTCGACGCGATCTCGCCGAGTGTCTCGGCGAGAAACACCAGTCGCTTGCCGGAGAGTCGCAGTTTCCGCAGGAGTGGTTCGTCGAACACGAAGACGGCAGGTCGCTGGGGATTCGCAGCCAGTGCTGGGTCTGCGGTGCCGAGCGATTCGGCCGTCAGCCAGACCTGTTCTGCACCATTGCCTTCCATGTGTGCCGGGCCCGCGGGAATCGGAGCCTTGTTCAGATCAGGCCCGTCGACCGTCGGCCCGAGATCGTCGTCGGGCCAATTCTCGATGGGGCAGGCATCTTTCAGCGCGCAATTGCTGCACAGCGACGGGGCGCGCTTGTTCACCTGCCATCGGCTGAATCCGTAGACCTTCCCACTTCCGGTACCGACGGTCCACTGCCAGCCGAGGCGGTTCGCGGCACGAGAGCCGTCGAGCAGGTGGGCGAACATCTCGTCCTCGCCGTCGCGCCACGTCGCTCCGGCACGGACTGCCCACTGGGAGGCCAGCCACATGCGTGTTTGGTTGACCAGCCAACCGTCCTCGTGCAATTCACCCACCACCGAAGACATGCAGTTCATCTCCTCGGCCCAGGGCTGCGCCGTCCAGTTCTGCTGCCGCGGTTGCTCACGCCGTAGCGAACGCCCCAAGTCGGTACCGACTCGTGCGTAGAGATGGCGGGCGTACTCCTGCCACATGAGCTCGTCGCGGTACCTGGAACGGTCGCGTGGGGGAGCGTCGGATACCGCGTCCCAGACTTCTCGTAGCGTCAGCAGTCCATGGCGAATGTACGGCGACATGCGGCTTGCGCCGCGGCGATTCACCGGGAGGACGGTGCTGCGGTCGCGGGCGTAGCCGGTGATGTCGAGTCCGGCCAGGGCGGTATCGGCAGCGGACTGCCCGCCGCGGATGCCGCCCGCTGTGATGCCATCCGGCCCCTCGCGCGTCAGATCACTCAGATGCTCGGCAACCCAGGCGACGACATCGTCGGTGGCGGCGCCGTCGGCGATGGACGGGGGAGGGGGCAGCTCGGGCATGCCGTCGGACTTCCCCGTCGGCCCGGAAGGGAAACGCCGCTGTCAGGGGCGGGGCAGGCGGCGGTGGAGGGGGTTCGATGTCGTCCTGGTTGCGGATCGGCCCGCGGCCGGCAGAGACGAGACGACGGCAGGCGTGTCCGCGGTGGCGCGTGAGGCGTCGTGTGCCTTCATCGCAGCGCTGTTTCCTCTGCCGAGGGCCGGAGAAGAGATCTGTCGTGCAGCTGCCTCGCCACAGTCAGGGCACGGCACCTCGCTGGGAACGTCGGCCATGGTGAATCTCTGCTCGACGGGGGCGCAACGCTGTGCGCAGCGGAAGCTGTAGGTGGGCACGCATTCGAGAGTAGCGCGAGGTGCCGAATCAGTGGCGTTCCGGCGCAACGTCATACAAGATTTACACGGCATATCGAGCCGGATACTTCACGACGGTGCAATGATCGAGGGAGGAGAATCCGCGCAACCGGAGGTGCCTCGTGCCCGAACTGCTGTTTCCGCTCGACTCGACGAAGAGTTTCACCGAACAGGAGATCGTCGGCCACAACCGATGGCATCCCGATATCCCGGCGGCGGTTACGGTCAAACCCGGCACGTCTTTTCGAGCGCATTGTCGCGAATGGTTCGACGGGGCCATCCGCAACGACGATTCGGCCGAGGACATCCTGAATGCGCCGCTCAACAACGTGCACACGTTGTCCGGGCCGTTCCATATCGAGGGAGCCGAGCCCGGTGATCTGTTGATCGTCGATATTCTCGACGTGGGACCGATACCGCAGGAGGATTCGGGTCCGCTGGCCGGCCAGGGCTGGGGCTACACGGGCATCTTCGCCAAGCAGAACGGCGGCGGGTTCCTCACCGATCGATTCCCAGACGCGTACAAGGCGATCTGGGATTTTTCCGGGCAGACCACCACATCTCGCCACGTACCGCACGTGAAGTACACGGGCATCACCCATCCGGGCTTGATGGGGACCGCGCCCTCGGCGCAATTGTTGGCGAAGTGGAACGCCCGTGAAGGTGCTTTGATCGCCACGGACCCCAACCGTGTCCCGCCGCTGGCGCTTGCTCCCGAACTCGACGGGGCAATTCTGGGATCGTTGAGCGGCGACGAATTCTCCCGCGTTGCAGGCGAAGCCGCGCGCACGGCACCGCCCCGCGAGAACGGTGGAAATCAGGACATCAAGAACCTCACCAAGGGCACCCGCGTCTTCTATCCGGTGTTCGTGCCCGGGGCGAAGTTGTCGTTCGGAGACCTGCACTTCTCGCAGGGAGACGGCGAGATCACGTTCTGTGGGGCCATCGAAATGGGCGGCTTCATGGACCTGCACGTCGACCTGATCAAGGGTGGCATGGAGACCTACGGGGTGAGCGAAAACGCGATCTTCATGCCCGGCAACACTGCACCGCAGTACTCGGAATGGATTGCCTTCTCGGGCATTTCGGTGACCGTCGACGGTGAGCAGAAGTATCTGGACTCCGACCTGTCGTACCAAAACGCGTGCATGCACGCGATCGACTACCTCACCAAGTTCGGCTACAGCCCCGAGCAGGCGTACCTACTGCTGGGCTCGGCCCCGATCGAAGGACGCCTGTCCGGGGTGGTGGACATTCCGAACTCCTGTGCCACCGTGTACATCCCCACTGCGATCTTCGATTTCCCGATAGCGCCCTCGGCCAGCGGGCCGTTCCAAATCGACCCGGGAATGGGAGCGCCGAGAGCGCAGTTCTGATCTACTTCGCTCGAGATGCCGCAACTGTGGATGCTGGAGGACATGGAACCGTGGCCTGACGAACCTGCCGTGGGCGCGGTGTTCACACCTACGACGTACTGGGCGTCACCAGAGCAGATGGAACTGCCCGCGGAGGTGTGCACCGAGGTGCCGGCTCGGGTTGAGGCCGTGGATATCGATGGCAGAACTGAGTGGGTGGCTCATCTCGGCGACGGCTTCATAACGATGATGAGCGACACTGCCGTGGTTGGTGACGTGGTGCTGCGTGGGTGCTTGGTGTGGGACAGGTATCTGTGGTTGGACTTCAAGACAAGACCGCAGGGCAGTCTCCGCGTCCTGGATCGGGCGGGTCTTCTCGTGCAACGTGAGGAGTGGACCGCCACGCGACACCCGGGCATGTTCAGCGTGACGTACAGCGGTGCGCTGAAGTATCACCAAAGGGATTCAGTACCTGCGGGATTCGGGGTTCGATGGAAGGCATCGATTGTCGAGACTGTTACGCCGGGTGGTTGAGGCTTGACCCTCCCGCTAGAGGAGGTTGGATGGTCGAACCATGAAAACTGGCGAGTTCGCGGCGGTGACCGGGTTGAGCGTGAAAGCCCTGCAGAGACATCCAGCAAAAGTCGATTGGGCCGGACGGCCGGGGAATCGAGGTCTCGCTGTCGATTTCATTGGATGTCGGACACTAGCTGATCCGGAGAAGCCCTTGCGGCCGACCGGGAACGTGTGTTCGAATGCTTGTCGGTGGGTCGCGATAGATTCTGTTCATGCTTTCGGGGGACGGCGGATCAGGGGTGGACGGCATCGAGACGGTGCCGCCTCCCCCTGAGGTGTCCGATCCCGAGTTGTCGGTGTTGGTGGATCGTGTGGAGTCCGCGGTCGCCGAATTGGCCGGGCAAGGGTCGGTGTCGTGGACGAACGCCGACCGGCGTGCGCTGATCCAACGCATGGAAACACTCACGAGGTCTGTCACCGCGTACTCGTACACCTGGCTCAACGAGTTGATCGCTCAGCACGGCCTCGACGTGTACCCAGGCTCGGTGCCGTCGTCGGTGGCGTGGATGCTGCGGATCACCCCACGAGCAGTCGGTGCACGGGTGCGTCTGGCTGCGGAGTTGGGTGATCGCATCGCACTGTCCGGTGAAGTACTACCCCCGCTGCTGCCGCATACCGCCGAAGCATTGCGGGCGGGGTTGCTCGATGCCAAGCATGTGCAGATGATCCGCGAATTCTTCAAGCACTTGCCCGCCAGTGTGGACCCGCAGACCCGGGATCTCGCAGAACAACAGTTGGTGGGCTACGCCTCGACCAGACTCCCTGACGACTTCGCACCGCTGGTGGCGCACCTGGACTCGATCCTCAACCCCGACGGCGACTACGACGAGGACGAGGACGAGGACGAGGACGGGAAGCCCAAGCCACGCAAACGACGCGATGCGTTCTTCTACCTCGGTGAGCAGGGTGCCGACGGGATGTCGGAAGGCAACTTCTGCGTCGATTCCGAACTACGGGCCTACCTCGAAGCCCTGTTCTCGAAAGCTGCGAAACCGGGAGTGAACAATCCGGCCGACCCGACGTCGGTCGTCCACGGGGGCGAAGGCGACAGCAAGTCCACTGCATCGCAGCCCGAGCCGACGTCCGGTGATGCAGGGTCGAGCGATGCGGGTCTGTGGGATGGAACGGACTGCAACGAGGCCAGCGACTGCAGTGACGACAACTGCGGTGATTGCGACTGCGGTGACGACGAATGCTGCGAAGGCGACTGCGGAGTCGGTGCCGACTGTGGTTGCCGCACAGAGCCCGACGACACGCGCGACACCGACGGAAACGACGGCTCCGACGACACTGCAGGCGCTGCCGACCCCGGCGGTCACTCCGCATCCGACGCCGGCGGTGACGATGACTTTGACGATGACGCACCGGACACCGCAATGCGGGACGCTGCTGCCGCGCGGGATACGCGCACCCAGAACGAACGCCGTCACGACGCGCTGAAGATGGCACTCCGGCACACACTCGCCTCCGGGACACTCGGCACCCACCGCGGCCTGCCCGTCACCGCCATCGTCACCATGACCCTCAAAGACCTCGACGCCGGTTGTGGTTACGCGATGACCGCCACCGGATCCCGAGTGTCGATCCGCGATGCGATCCGTATGGCCTCCCACGCCCACCACTACCTGACCATCTTCGACGACAACGGACGCGCCCTCTACCTCGGCCGATCCAAACGCATCGCCTCCGCCGACCAACGCATCGTCCTCATCGCCCGAGACCGCGGCTGCAGCTTCCCCTCCTGCACCCGCCCGGCTACCTGGTGCCAAGCCCACCACCTCGACGACTGGGTCGAGGGCGGCTACACCGACATCGACTCCCTCACCTTCGGCTGCGACATGCACCACGCACTCGTCGGCACCGGCCCCGGCAAGTGGGCGACCACCAAAACCGGAGCAGGACATCGCTATCCGGGCCGCACCCTGTGGCATCCACCATCGGGAATGGACCCCAAGCGCCGTGGGCTGATCAATCACGCACACCACCCAGAGGAAGTCCTCTACCCACCCGAACAGCACGGCGACACCGGCGACGAGGAACCACGACAACCCGCGTGACGACCTACAGCAGCATCACGGCAGAGCTCTGTCTGTCTGTCGTCGGTACATCGCGCCCGCACCGGCCGTGCGCGAAAATAGAAGGGCTCCCTAGTCGGTACCTGCGTACGGTGGGTCGATGATGGTTCTCGCGAGCAGGACTGCGGTGTTGTCGCCGCCGGTCTTCTTCGTCTGGAAGGCACTCATGCGCCCAAATCTGCATCCGAAGAATCAGGGGTTCGCCTGGCCGGTGATGTTCGAGGATCAGCCGCTACCTCGCATCGTCGAGAGCAGCGAGTTCGACCGCGTTGTCTGGAGCTCGCCGTGGCAGAGTTTCCCCGACATCCTGTTGCAGTTCGACCTGACTCCAGAAACTCGTCTGCGCTGGACGCTGTTGGCCCACACGCCGGCACCCGATCAGCAGGCGGTCGAGTGGCTCCGCGACCAAGTGAGCCATCTGGTGAACATCGACCTGCGCAACGCGATCGAATATTGAACTGTCATCTGTTGCCGCCGCTCGGTCCGTAGGGATAGCGCTTGCCGACGGCGAACCACAGGATCGGCCCGATGATCGGCAGAATCAACGCGACGAATGCCCACGCCAGCGTGACCACAGGCCCCGTGCTGGGGTCGCGGAGGATCGAGGCAAGTGCCATGGCGTACAAAGCGATTGCAATCGCGACACCGGCAGAAACCATGGCTCCTAAGGTAGCTCAATCCGCGTTGCGAACAACCTCGATCAGCCTGTTCGCGAAACTGGTTGCGGTGATGACCAATCCGTTGTTCAGCTGTGGATCCAGTACCGCACTGCGACCCGCGGCGACAGCGGGGAGGTTCTGCCACGCGGCGATTCCGTCGATCTGGGTTGGATCGGTCGTCTGGTGGAAGATGAACTCCGCATCCGCGATCTGGTACAGATTCTCGACCGACAGGCGATAGTTTCCTTCCTCGTCCTCGGGGTTGTTTTGCAAGACAGTGAATCCCATGTCCGTGGCCACCGCATTACCGAGGTAGTTGGTCCATACGATGACGTATCCCTTGGCAACCGGTTCGCTGGTGATGAGGGCGATTCTGCGACCGTTCGTGACCGCGGCCGCGTCGTCGATGGTCCGCTGGTACTCGTCCAGACGCGGCTGCACAGTGTCGAGTAGACCGATGGCCGAGAACTGGTCGACGGTGTACCGCTCGAAATCCGGTTCGTTCACCTCGACGGGAAGGACAGGCGCGATCTTGGTGAGCTGTTCGTTTCCGTACCAGTCGAGTCGCCATCCGTTGGCACGCATCACGATGAGATCAGGTGACAGCGCCGCGATCTCCTCTGCCGTCGGACCGTCGGGTCCACCGATGACCTGGGTCTGCGCGTCGAGCAATCCCTCGAACTGTCCCGCGGGACGCGCGCCGGGCTGGAAGGTGTTGCCGGTAGCAATGATGGGATATCCGGCCAGCAGGGCGAATTCGAGATCTCCGCGTCCCTCCATCACAATGACCCGGGTGGGGCGCGCGGGAACGGTGACATCGAATCCGTCGCCCGTCATCCGCACGGTCTGAGAGGTCGCGGCTGCCGCGTCCTGGCCCCGAGGCGAGCAGGCGGTAGCGAGTGCAACCGCCCCGGCAGCCAGGAAGAACCCACGGCGGTCGAGCATTGCGGACGTCAAAATTCGAGAGGGCATTGGGATAGGCTACCCTTTGTTGTGGTGGCCCTAAAACCGTCCCCTGTCGACGTACTCGTCCCGCTCATGCACGAGTTCGTAGCGGGCCAGCCACAATCCCTGCAGAACCTGCTGATTCTCGGTGTGCACGAAGCCGAACGATTCGTAGAGTCTGCGCGCCGGTGCATTGTCTCGCCCGGTAGCCACCTGTATACGTTGTCCCGCAATCGATTCGATCACCACCACGACCAATGCTCGTCCGATGCCCTGGCGATGTGCGTGTGGTGCCACCACCAGGCGGTCGATCTCAGACTCGGACCACGCTGCGGCACCTAGGATTTCGTCACCCTGCCGCGCAACGAGCCAGTGGACCTGTGCAGCGCACAGCTCGTCCACCGACTCGTGCAGCAGCGGGATGCGGTCGTCGCCGATCAGTCTCGCTTCGACTGCATACGAACTCTTCTGCACCGCGAGGATCTGCTCGGCGAGGCCCAGATCGGCCGCAGGGGCGACGCGAACTATCTCAATAGCGACCACCGGCGGGAGCCGGCAGAGCGTCGAGGGCAGCCAGGTGGTTCGGGCTCAAGGTGAGCGAGGCTGCGCCCGCGTTCTCGTCCAGACGCGAGGTGCGTCGGGTGCCGGGAATCGGGACCACGTGCTCACCCTGCGCCAGAACCCAGGCCAGGGCCACCTGCGCCGGCGTCGCACCGAGCTCGTCGGCGACGGCTGCGATGGCGTCGACGATCACGAGGTTCGCGTCGAGGTTGTCCTGGCTGAAACGCGGCAGGCGAGCACGGAAATCGTCTGCGGCGGGCGCTGTTCCGCGGAAGTTGCCGGTCAGGAAGCCGCGGCCAAGGGGTGAGAACGGCACGAAGGCCGCGCCGTTGTCTTGCGTCCACTTCAGTGATGTGGCGAGGTGATCGCGCGTCCACAGGGACAACTCCGACTGCACGGCAGAAATCGGGTGCACCTGCTGGGCCCGATCGAGCTGCTCGACGGTGAACTCCGAGACACCGAGCGCCCGAACCTTTCCGGCGTGCACGGCCTCGGCCATCGCGCCGATGCTGTCCTCTACGTCCACCTCGGGATCCGGACGGTGGAGGTAGTAAAGATCGATGTGGTCGACGCCCAAACGGCGGAGTGAATCGTCGATTGCCGAACGTAGGTGATCCGGCTTGCCGTTGGGGCCCGAAATGACCGGCTCTCCGGCGTCGCCGACGTGGGAGACGAGACCACCCTTGGTCGCGAGGATCACCTCGTCGCGTCGGCTACCGATGGCCTTGCCGACGACTTCCTCGTTGGTGAACGGTCCGTACACATCGGCCGTATCGATGAAATTCACACCCAGGTCCAAGGCGTGCCCGATGACGCGGTCGGGGGTCTCCGTCCGGTCGTCGGCCTTGTATGCCCAGGTCATTCCCATGCAGCCCAGGCCGATGGCGCCCACCTCGGGGCCGTCGTTCCAGAGAGTTCGGGTCGGTATGGTGCGTGCGCTCATGTACTCGACACTACGACGGGAAAACCGTTGTCGCTCGGACTTGCCGCACGACTAGCATCACCGCATGGCTCTTCCGCACTCGAAGGTGTATTTCGGCGATCGCTTGGTGGACGCGCAGGACGCAACGCTCGGGGTTGCTACCTCGGCCGTTCTGTATGGGCTCAGTGTCTACACGGTGTTCCCGGTCCAGGTGGACGGTGAACGGCGTACCGCTTTCCGGTTGCTCGATCACTATCAGCGACTCGTCGAATCCTGCAAGATCATCGGCATCGACACGTTTGCCTCGCAGTGGACGTTCGAGCGATTCGTACAGGCAACGCGGGACGTGGTTGCCGCCAACGCTCCGACGACCGAGGTCTACGTTCGAGCTACCGTCCACGTCGACGAGTCGATCCCTGGAACGCGGGTGCGTGGCCTGCACACCACGGTGTCCATTTTCCTGTACGACGCCAATCCCATTGTCCCGCAGGACGGGATGCGATTGAAGACCAGTGTGTGGCGGCGTATCCCGGACAACGCGATTCCGTCCCGCGCCAAGGTGAACGGAGCGTACGTCAATTCCGTTCTGGCGAAACAGGATGCGATCGACAGTGGCTTCGACGACTGCATCTTTCTCGACATCAACGGCCACGTCTGCGAGCTGAGTGCCGCGAACATCTTCCTCGTCCGCAATGGTGTGCTCGTCACTCCCGACGTCACCAGCGACATTCTCGACGGCATCAACCGTCGAACCATCCTGACCCTTGCACGCGAAGAAGGACTGACGGTTCAGGAGCGCACCGTCGACCTCACCGAGCTGTACATCGCCGACGAGGTGTTCGTCTGCGGCACCTCGGCGGGAGTTGCCCCGGTGTACGAAATCGACGGTCGTGCAGTCGGATCGAAGGAAAGCGGGCCAGTGACGCTGACTCTCCGTAAGCGTCATCAGGCCGCGCTCGCCAGCGACGAGGTACACGGTTGGGTGAGTGTGCTGTGAGTGCTACGCCGGGCAGGTCGAGGCGAGTCCGGTGATCAACGCGTTCGTGGCCGGCTGCTCGAGAGGGTCGGCGGCCGGATTCGGAGCCGCCGTGGTCCAGGCCAGCGATACCTGACGGTGTCCGTCGGGACTGGAGAACTGGAAGGTGCGGTAGCCGAACCCGTTGCCGCGCTGGCCGAACACGAGCTCACCCGCGCCAGGATTGCAGGCATCGCCGCCGAGCAGCAGTCCGAGGCCATACGCGGACGGCGTGAGGACCTGCATCTCGTCGATCAGATTCTGCGGGATCAGCGTGCCGTCGAACAGTCCACGGAAGAAGGTGTTCATGTCGCCGACCGTGGACACCACGGCGGCACCGGACGACCAGATGCTGGCGTCGTAATCGGTTACGTCGGTGTACGTCCCGTTCTCGAGTGTGTAACCGTGCAGCGCGTCGTCGGCGATGGCCGCATCGGTTGGGTAGGTCGTGTCGGTCATGCCCAGTGGGTCGAAGATCCTGTCCTGCAACGACTGTCCGATGCTCTTGCCGTCGAGATCGGCTGCGATGCGACCGAGAAGGACGTAGTTGGTGTTGGAGTAGGCGAATGTGGACCCCGGATCGGTGGGCCACGGCATGGCCAGGGCCTGGGAGATCAATTCGTCGTCGGTAACCGAATCGGCGGAGCGTGCGGCAATCTGCTCCGCAGAGTCGAAGCCGACCAGGTAATCGGGTACGCCGCTGGTGTGATCGAGCAACTGACGGACGGTGACCGGCTTGGGCAGCAGGCCGGGTAGCAGCTCGTCGACCTGCTGATCGAGCTGAAGTCTGCCCTCGTCGACAAGCTGCAGCACCACGGCTGCCACCATCGACTTGGTGACGCTGGCGATACGGACCGGGTCATCTGCGGACGCAGCCTCGGTACCGTCGCGCTCGACGAGGCCGGCGGCTCCCGACCACGAATTCTCGCCGTCGCGTACCTGCGCAACAGCGGCAACGGATCCGGCGTCGACCAGGGCGTCCAACGCTGCCTGGACGTCGTCGGTTCTGATGGTTCCGCTCGAGGGCGTGGTGGTGGTCGCTTCGACGGCAGAGGGCTCGTCGGACGATGTGCACCCACTGACCAGCAGAGATGTCGACACGGTGAGGGCGGCGAGGATTCGTAGCTTGCTCATGTCTTCGACGCTATCGTCGTTCAGCGAAGGAATTCAGTGTCAAATGTCAGTGATTCTCCATGTCCGGGACAATAGGAAGCAGAGCGCGAATGTGTATGTCGCGTTTCACCGATTCGATGAACACGTCCATGTCCAGTACGGTTTTCGCGTTCAGCGCGCTGTACGACACTGCAACGGAATTGCTGTCGACCTCGCGATCACCGATGACCGCGATGTACGGGTCGCGATGAAGTCGCGCATTCCGAATACGTCCGCCCAGTGAACCCTCCTCGAGAATCTGGGCGCGAACCGATGCATCGTGCAGTCGGGCGACCAAGGCCCGCGCCGCCCGCGAGTGCGAACTACCCACGCAGATGACGGCCACCTGCCTCGGAGCGAGCCACGGCGGCATTCGACCGGCATGACGGTCTATCAGCATGGCGGTCAGCCGTTCCATCGACCCGAGAACCCCACGGTGAATCATCACCGGTCGGTGCTTCTCACCGTCGGATCCGGTGTATTCGAGGCCGAACCGCTCCGGTTGATTGAAGTCGATCTGCACGGTCGACACAGTGTCCTGATGACCAGCGACCTGTACATCTATCTTCGGCCCGTAGAAGGCGGCATCTCCCTCCCCGATGGTGAACTCGCGATCACCCAGTGCCGCGCGTAGCTGACCTTCGGCTGCACTCCACTGCGCGGTGTCACCCAGGTAGCGTCCAGTCCCGCCCCGAACCGAGAGCCTGAACGAGGGAACGAGTCCCAGTACGCGGTAACACCTTTCGATGGAGTCGAGAGCCAGTCGGACCTCCTCTCCAACCTGATCGGGGGTGCAGAACACATGCGCGTCGTCGAGCGAGATCTGTCGTACTCGGGTCAATCCGCCCAGCACACCGGACAGTTCACTTCGGAACATCGATCCCAGTTCCGATACGCGAAACGGTAGGTCGCGGAAGCTGCGCCCACGGGCATCGAACACTTGGGTGTGATGTGGGCAATTGGCCGGTCGCAGAACGAATTCCTCACCTCCGATACGCATCGGGGGGAACATATCGGCCGAGAACTTGTCCCAGTGGCCCGACCTCTCGAACAGCGAGCGTTTCGCCAGGACCGGTGTGTACACGCCGAGACAGCCTGAGCGTGCTGATTCCTCGGCTGCCAGTTTCTCGAGTTCCGCTCTGATGATTGCGCCGTCTGGGAGCCAGACGGGTAGACCGGCACCGATGGCCGGGCTGGTTGCAAAGAGATCCAACTCGCGACCGAGCTGGCTGTGGTCGGACTTCATGGGTACTCCACTTCTACTGTGGCCCAGAAGAAGTGCCCAGATACGCGAAAACCCCGGGAACAACTCCCGGGGTTCGTCGAAACTGTGGCGGTGCAGGCCTACTTCGGACGCCGGAAGAAAACCGGCGTCGTCGTCAGTGGCTGCAGGTGCATCATGGCGACGACAGTACAAGCGTCCGAGACGGCTGGCAAGAGCCGTCAGCGATCGACCTGGCAGAAGCGGAGGTTGTTCGAGAATGGGTCTATGACCGTCATGGTCGGACCGCCCGGTCCGTCGTGATCGATTCCGGGTCGACTGCGTGGGTGGTTCTTCTGCAAGAGTTCGGCATTGAACGACACGACATCCGCGATCGGTATCCAGACGGACGATCCCGGTGTGCCGTCGCCGTAGTGCTGGGACAGATCCAGGATGCACTCTCCGCGTGAAATACGAATGTACAGCGGCAGATCCGGCTCGAATCGATGCTCCCATTCGACCGAAAAGCCCAGATAGTCCAGATAGAACGCACGCGCTTCGACGTCGTCGAAGATGCGGAGAATCGGAACTGCCGAGCCGAAAGCCTTCATGACATCGAGTGTGGCATGTCCAGCGTTGCTCGCACCAGGGTTGCGCTACCGGTGGCTCGAATCCAGCAGCACCCCGGCCGCAGCCTTTGCTGCAGAAGCAGATTCGGCCAGTTCGGTAATGGCTGCGGTAGTTTGAGCGCCTTCGGCGAGCAAGGCGATCTGCAGCCCGACGGTCGGCTCGCATCCGGCTTCGACGGCCAAGCGGGTGACGTACTCGATGAAACGCTTCTTGTGCTGATGTGCGGCGTCGGCGACCTCGGGCATGGTTGCGCCCAGTTCGCCGAACGAGTTGATGAAGGCGCACCCGCGGAAGCCGTCCTGGCGAAACCAGTGGTCCAAGAAATCGAAGATCGACAGCAGTTTCTGTCGAGGGGATCCGTGTAGGGCTGCTTCGGCGTGGATGCCGTCGGTCCACTGCTGGGTGCGACCACGGAGAACCTCGGCGACGATGGCGGTTTTCGAGGGAAAGAGCGTGTACAGGCGCTTGAGGGAGATGCCGGCCTTGGCACGCAACTCGTCCATACCCACCGCCTGGATGCCACGCGCATAGAACAGTTCGTCCGCGGCGTTCACCACCTGTGCCCGTCCGATTTCCGTACTGGTCATCGCTCACCCCTTGCCGAGAGAACCAACGTTCTCTACAGTAGTCCACATGTCGAGAGAACGACCGTTCTCCCGCTCGATGTTCAGGACACAGGAAGGCAGGATCATGGCGTACATCAACGTCGGAACCGAGAACTCCACCCCCGTCGAGGTCTACTACGAGGATCACGGCTCCGGACAGCCCGTTGTGCTCATCCACGGCTACCCGCTCGACGGCAACTCCTGGGAACGTCAGTCGCGCGCACTACTGGACGCCGGCTACCGCGTCATCACCTACGACCGTCGTGGGTTCGGGCAGTCGAGCAAGCCCACCGTCGGCTACGACTACGACACCTTCGCTGCAGACCTGGACAAGGTGCTCACCGAGCTGGATCTCAACGATGTCATCCTGGTCGGATTCTCCATGGGCACAGGCGAACTGGCTCGGTACGCCGCGAAGTACGGCACCGACCGCGTGGCGAAGTTCGCATTCCTCGCTTCCCTCGAGCCGTTCCTGCTGCAGACGGACGACAATCCCACCGGCGTTCCGCAGTCGGTGTTCGACGGTATCGAGACCGCCGCCCGCGAGGACAGGTTCACCTGGTTCGAGAATTTCTACAAGGACTTCTACAACCTCGACGAGAACCTCGGTACCCGAATCAGTGAGGCGACGGTTCGCGCGAGCTGGAACACCGCCACCACCAGCGCACCTGTCGCGGCCTATGCCGTCGTACCGACTTGGCTCGAGGACTTCCGCGCGGATGTCGCGAAGGTACGTGAATCCGGCAAGCCCACGCTGATCCTGCACGGAACCGCGGACAACGTTCTTCCGATCGATTCGACGGGCCGTCCGTTCCACGAGGCGTTCCCCGAAGCCACGTACGTCGAGGTCGAGGGCGCGCCCCACGGACTGCTGTGGACGCACTTCCAGGAAGTGAACGACGCGCTGCTCGCGTTCGTGAAGTAAGAGCACTACGGCGGCAGGCATTCCGGCCTGCCGCCGAGTGGGCTGCTAGACCGCGACGACGCCGTCGTGGTCGCTGTAGACGATCTCGCCCGGGTTGAACGTGATGCCGCCGAAGCTGACCGGCACGTTCTTCTCACCCGAGCCGGTTTGCGTGCTCTTGCGCGGGTTGGTCCCCAGCGCTTTGACGCCGATCTCGAGTGTGCGCAGGATCGCGGAGTCGCGCACCGCACCGTTGACGATGACGCCTGCCCAACCGTTGGTGACTCCGCGGCCGGCGATGATGTCGCCGACGAGCGCGGTGTGCACACTGGCGTCGCCGTCGACCACCAGAACGCCACCGTTGCCGGGCTCGCCGAGCGTTTGCTTGACCAGAAGATTGTCCTGGAAGCAGCGGATGGTGGTGATGGGGCCCGCGAACTCGGTGTGCTTGCCGAACTGGACGAACTGGGTGTCGCAGCTGCGGATCTCGGGACCGATCTCGTCGGCCAGATCAGCTGTTGCTTTGAATTCGACAGGTGAAGTCATGCGGCACAGACTATCGCTCGCTCGTCAGCCCCGGCCGTGACGCCGTTCGTAGTCGTCGCGAGTGCGGTCGACGCGGCTCTGCGCTTTGGCGTTGATCAGTTGCGGGTCGAGGCCGTGAATCAGCAGGCGATGCCGCCGATAGACGTTCATCAGGGCAATCGAGAAGTACACCAGCGGGATGAACAGCAGCGACATCATCGCGAGCGACATCCACAGCGGACCCGGAATCAGCAGGAACAGCAGCAGTAGCGGAATGATCGGCACGATGAATCGGGCGATGTAGCGGACCTGGGCACCGTTGCCCACGAGATCTTTGCGAACCCAGTCCTGCATCGACTCGGGCAGTGTGCGTCCGAACGAATAGCCCAGAAACTGCAGCGGAGTGGGCGTCGTGCGTTCGGTGGTCATCGGGCAATGCTAGTCCCGTCTTCGTTGGTAGATCTCACCGTTGACTGCGGTTTATCTCATATGTGACGATAACGTCAGTTGAGTCGGAGGCGTCGACAAGAAGGACTTCCACTGTGATCGATCGCAGAACCCTGCTGGGCACCCTCAGTGCCGCGACGATCTCCGGGGTTGCCCTCTCGACACTGACCTCAGCTACGACACTGACCTCCGCTACGGCATCGGCCTCCACCGGCCCGGCCGCAACCGGGGTGATCGACGTCCATTCGCACATGGTTCCCGACTTCTACCTACGCGAAGCCCTGGCGTCGGGCATCGCATTTCCCGACGGCATGCCGAAGTGGCCGAGCTGGTCGGTGGTCGAACACCTGCAGATGATGGACGGCTGCGGGATCGACAGAGCGATCCTGTCCGTCTCGTCACCGGGAGTGCATTTCGGCGACGACGGCAACGCGGCCGATCTTGCTCGACGCGTCAACGACTTCGGGGCCGGGGTGGTCGCGAGTCGACCCCGACTCGGATTCTTTGCGTCGCTACCGCTCCCGAACGTCGTCGACTCGACGGTCGAGGCAATTCGTGCGCTCGATCAGCTCGGTGCCGACGGAGTGACGGTGATGTCGAACGCCGGTGGGATGTACCTGGGCAACGCCGTGCTGACGCCACTGCTCGCCGCGTTGGATGCGCGATCGGCAGTCGTGTTCGTGCATCCGACCTCTCCGCCGAATTCCGCTGCCGTGTCTCTCGGGCGTCCGGCCCCGATGATCGAATTTCTTTTCGACACAGCGCGAACCGTCGTCGACCTGATTCTGTTGGGTGTGGTCGACCGATTCCCGAACATCCGTTGGGTGTTCACTCACGGCGGCGGAGTACTGCCGCTACTGGCGGATCGGGTCGACTTCTTCCGGACGCAGGTCGGCCTGGGGACGCCGACGACGCCGGATGTACTGCGGCGCTTGTGGTTCGACCTCGCCGGTACGCCGGTCCCGCGGCAGCTGCCCGCGCTGTTGTCCACCGTCGGACCCGATCGGCTGGTGTACGGCAGCGATTACTGCTTCACGCCGATCACCGGCGTGCAGGAGCAAGTGCGATCACTCGACGCCGGTGCTGCGAACGGCGGACTCGAGAACTGGCGCGCGGCCACATCCGTCAACGCCCGGCGACTGCTGAAACTCTGATCCGAAGGAGGCGGGTAATGCCGATGAAAGCGCAAGCACTGCAACCGATCTCCGAACAGTGGGATTGGCAGATGAATGCTGCCTGCCGCTCGATGCCGGTCTCGATGTTCTACCCGCCCCTGGGGCTGCGGGGATACTCGTTGAGAAACCTGGAGCGACAGGCCAAGCTCGTGTGCGATCGATGCCCCGTGATCGCGCGCTGTCTGCAACATGCACTCGATACGGACGAAAGGCATGGAGTCTGGGGTGGATCGACCGCACACGAGCGGTCCGCGATGGCCCGCGTCAACCCTGACGGGCAGCGTTCGCGACAATGACGTCGCGAAGGTACTGCGCCAGTCCGGCGGCGATATCGTTGTAGTGCTTGGCAAATCGCTCGTCGGCGATGTACATCTCCGCCAGGTTCACCTGCATCTCGTAACCGCAGTCGTAGTACCGCTCGATCGATGCCCGATGACGCTCGGCCAGTTCCCCGGCCTCGGTGGAGTCCGGCGACACACCCCGCTGCATCGCGGCAGCGAGATCCGCTTCCAGTAGGTCCGTCTCTTCCTTGACGGCCTTCCAATCGTCCTTGGTGAACGACGCCGTTCGCTGCTGCGACTGCTTCCACTCGTCCGTCTCGCCCCAGCGTTGCTCGGCCTCCTCGGCGTACTCCTCGCCGGGCCAGTTGTCTCCGAAAATCTCGCGCTGCTCCTCGGGAGTCAGTTGCATACCCATCTTCTTCGCCTCCATCATCTTGTCCACGGCCGCAGCCATTGCGTGCAAGTGATCGATCCGCTCGCTGAGCAGGTCGCGCTGCCGACGCAGATGCGACATGGCGTCGACCGCCGGGTCGTCGAGCAACGCTGCAATGACCTCGAGCGGAAACCCGAGTTCGCGGTAGGTCAGTACCTGATGCAGCCGTTCGACATCGGCCGACGAATACGTCCGATAGCCCTTGGGGGTTCTCCCCGACGGCACCACCAACGCGATCTCGTCGTAATGATGCAGCGTTCTGACGCTGACACCGACCAACTTCGAGACCGCGCCGACCTGCATGCCTGCCGAATCACTCACGAAGGACACTGTGCTGCCTCCCGTGACGTGAGGGTCAAGCTCCTAATCGATGACGCGTTCGCAGCCGGAGGTCGGCACGCCGGCGAGACGTTGTGCGAGCCAATCGTATGCGCCGGGGCGGCCGTTGGACTGGGCGAGTGTGTGGTCTCCCGGGACCTCTTCGAGATGGACCGAAGCGCCTGCGGCGCACCACTGGTCCTGCACGGCCTCGGCACCTTCCTTGGGGATGAGGAAGTCCTGCAGGCCCTGGTAGATGTACACCGGCGCGTCCGGCTTCTTCTGGCCCATCCGGTTTTCCTCGACGACGGTCTTGGTGATCGGATGCTCGAAGACATCAGGGACGCTGGAGAGGTTTCGCTGGTCCAACAGCAGTAGTCCCGTGTAGGACAACACATCCACGCATTGATCCTTCTGCGCCAGAGCCAGTCGCTTGCCGTTGTCGTTGGCGAGCTGCCGCATCTCGGGGTACTCCCGGGACAGTCCGATTGTCGCCGCCGTGAACAAGCCCGATCCGATCTGACCGTTCAACGAGGTCTGCAAAATCTTGTAGTCGGTCGGCGGACCGCCGAACGCGACGCCGGCGATGTTCAACTCCGGTGCGTATTCCGGAGCCAACTGCGCTGCCCAACCCGAGGCGATGGCACCGCCGGAGTAGCCGGTGATGCCGATCGGTGCATCCGCGCCCACTCCCGCGCTCTGCGAGGCGCGCAGGCCGTCGAGCACGGTGTGTCCGGAGACGAGACCGGCCGAGTAGGCCTGCCGGGGGCCTTGATAGTCGGTGACGACCACGGTGTAGCCGCGATCGAGCAGAATCCGTACCTGATCGATCTCCTTGTTGTTGCCCCGCGGGAGGGTGTACGACGGCGCGCACTTGTTTCCGAGCGAGTCCGTTGCCTCGTTGTACGCGATGACGGGCCGGTCACCGCCTCCTGTCCACGGTGCGTTGGGAGTCAGCACCGTCGTCGCCGCCGCGATGGGCTGGTTCTTGGAGTCGGTCGAGCGGAAGAGCAACTGCACCGACGACGCCCCGGGCGTCACCGCGACATCACGACGGTTGAGCACTGCCCCCGGCTGGGATTTCTCGTATCCGGCAGGCGGATCGAACCATGGATCACCGAGTGAGGTGGGGAGATACGCATCGGGATCGCTCGGCGGCGAGATGAAGTCCTGAAGTGGATCTGCTTGAGCCGACCCTGCGAACGACAGCATCAATGCTGCAGCTCCGGCCAAAACGAATGCCTTGCGCATGTATTTCCCACCCCAGTAGCTCCGTACGCCCCGACGTCCGGTAGACCACTGCCCATCGTGCCACAGGATAGGCCGACTTCGACCCTGTGAACTGAGCCGAAGACCAGGTAGGTTGTCTGTTACTCCGAACACTACTCACCAGTAGGGACATCGAAATGCCTGCACCGTCCGCCTCGACCTTCTCTCGGCTCGCTGATCTCATCGCCATTCCCGACGCCGAATCGCGGCCGACGAAAACGATCACCGAGGTCTTCACCGGCAAGGAGCTGGCGACCATCCCGGTCGGTACCGCTGCTGATGCGACGGCAGCGATTGCACGCGCACGCGCAGCTCAGGCGGCATGGGCCAAGCGCCCGGTGTCCGAGCGCGCGGAGATCTTCCACCGCTACCGAGACCTCGTGCTCGCCCATCGCAACGAGCTGATGGACATGGCGCAGGCCGAGACCGGCAAGTCTCGTGCCGCGGCTCTCGAAGAAGTTCTCGACATTGCGATGACCTCGCGGCACTACGCGCGCACCGCCGCGAAGCTGCTGGCACCCAAGAAGGTCACCGGCATGCTGCCGGTGCTGACCAAGACGCGAGTTCGATACCAGCCCAAGGGAATCGTCGGGATCATCTCCCCATGGAACTACCCGATGACCCTCGCAGTGTCCGACGCCATTCCGGCCCTGCTGGCCGGCAACGGAGTGGTACTCAAGCCCGACAGTCAGACGCCGTACTGCGCCCTCGCCTGTGTCGAACTGCTCTACAAGGCAGGTCTTCCTCGTGACCTGTTCGCCGTGGTGCCGGGGCCGGGTTCGGTGGTGGGAACCGCATTGGTGGAGAACACCGAGTACGTCATGTTCACCGGCTCCACCGCCACCGGTCAGCTGCTGGCCGAGCAGGCGGGGCGTCGACTCATCGGGTTCTCCGCCGAGCTCGGCGGTAAGAACGCCATGATCGTGGCCAAGGGTGCGAACCTGCGGGAAGTGTCCGACGCGGCTGTCCGCGCCTGCTTCTCGAACTCAGGTCAGCTCTGTATCTCCATCGAACGTATCTACGTCGAGAAGTCGATCGCCGCAGAGTTCACCGAGAAGTTCGGTCAGCGAGTGCGCAACATGACCCTCGGAGCCGACTACGAATTCGGCGTCGAGATGGGCAGCCTCATCTCCGAGGATCAGATCAAGACCGTCTCGTCTCACGTCGACGACGCAAAGGTCAAGGGCGCGATCGTGATCGCAGGCGGCAAGGCTCGCCCCGACATCGGCCCGCTGTTCTACGAGCCGACGCTGCTGGCGAACGTCACCGAGGACATGGAGTGCGCGGCAACCGAAACCTTCGGGCCACTGGTGTCGATCTACCCCGTCACCGACGTCGACGAGGCGATCGAGAAGGCCAACGACACCGAGTACGGACTCAACGCCAGTGTGTGGGCGAAGACCAAGGCGCAGGGTGAAGCCATTGCGGCGCGGCTGCATTCGGGCACCGTCAATGTCGACGAGGGCTACGCGCCGACGTGGGGAACCACCGGCGCGCCGATGGGCGGCATGGGCGTGTCCGGGATGGGCCGCAGGCACGGCACCGAGGGCCTGCTCAAGTACACGGAATCGCAGACGATCGCCACGACGCGTCTGCTCAATCTCGGTGGACCGCGAGGACTTCCGCCGAAGTTGTGGGCGAAGATCATGCCGCCGTTCGTCAAGGCGCTGAAGTACATCCCGGGTCGGTAGACCGGCCCCGCGGCGTCGACGACGGGGGAGGTTCTACGTAGCTCGTAGAACCGACATGCTCAGTGCCCTGCTGTAGACCGAGTCGGTTCCGACTCGGTCGAACGTCGGCCACGACTGCAGATCGATTCCCTCGTCGTCGAGTGCGGTCGTGGGTATGTCCCACACGGTGTTTCCGGTTCTGACGTCGATGCCGCGTAGTACCTCGGGGCCGAAGAGAGTGGCGACGTCGCCGTCCAGTGCGCCGACCTCGGCGAATCCGCCGGACTCGCGACTCCACAACGTGGCTCCGGTGTCGAGGTCGATTGCGGATTCGGTGGCCGTGTCGTTGTTGCGGACCAGCGCCACCGAACCCGCGACGGCGTAGGCGAGCCCGTTCGTTTCCAGGAATCGCGCGGCGGGTTCGGAGACGTCCGCTGGAACAGCCCAGACCAGACCGTCGTTGGTCCACACCGGATCGGGAACCGACGGTCGGTATCCGCCGGTGCCGAGCAGTATCGGTGTCGACTCGGCCGGAGAATCGAACGACGGCTGCTGCAGGGTGACGGAAGCCGTTGCAGCGAGCGCGGTTCCATCGGTATCGACGACCTCCGAGCCCGTGACAGTGCTGGGGTCGGAGCAGTCGGTCCGTACCACCCGAACTCTGCCGTCGAGCGAGGCAGCGCCGGACCGAACGCAATCGGGAGCTGTTCTGGACCAGAGATTGTCGCCGGTGTCGAGGTCGAAGGCGAAGAGGCCTTGATCGTCGTCGAACAGTCCGATTCCGTTATCCGTGTGCAGCGTGGAGGCGTGAAGCGACTGCGCCGAGTCGAACTGCACCGACCAGTCGGCGTCGAGAGCGTCCGCGGTGCCGCGCGATACTGTTGGCTCGGCACCCTCGTCCGCCGCATGCGAGGTGTAGACGCGGCCGCCGGACGTCGTCAGATTCGTGATGGGGAATGCTGCGTCCCGAGTGGTCGACTCTCCGGATTCGCCGCTCACAGTGAGGATTTCGGAACCCGACCCGTCGTTGCCGCGATAGCAGACGACGTCGCCGTCGACGAATTCCCTGCCGCAGCCCACGATGTCGTCCGCCGGAACACGCCAGCGCACTGCCCCGTCGGCGATGTCGAGACCCACCAGGGTGGCATCGAGGTACTCTCGTCCGTCCGGACGGCCGACGAGGGTGACGACCGTCGACCCGTCGGTGATGGAGCCGGATTCCATCGAGTCGGCCGTGCTGCCTCGCACGGGATCGCGGAACTGCCCGTCCGACACGTCGAGGTCCGAGGGCGACAGGGTCCATCCCAGACCGGGTGCCGCTCCGGTGGCACCGTCGACCGGTGTGCCGGCCGGAGGCGGCTGCTTCTCGGCCGCGCACGCCGCGCAGACGATGGCTGTTGCCAGGAGCACCGCGGCGGCGGACAACTGGGAACGTCGTGTCATGGAAGGTGCTCCCGGGAAAAAGGTGGGCGGTCTGTTCCGCCAGCATAGAGAACGAAAATTCCCCGCACTCCTGACGGGGTGCGGGGAATTCTTCGTCGTGCTGGGCCTAGTTGACGCTGTGGCCGTTCAGTCCGGCATTGGCGTAGTGATTGCGACTGTCGGGAATGTGGTTGTCTCCCAACACCCGAGCGATCTGCTCCTCGCTGAGTCCGAGGCGACGAAGCCGCTCGCACACTGCGTCGAAGTCGATCATCTTCGCGTCGAGTTCCTGTTGCAGTGCAACAACTTCGGCGCGAATGGTCTCGGCCTCGTCGAGTGCGGCCAACGTGTCCTTGGGCTCGGGCAACAGCAGGGCGAGCAGTCGATCACGTGCGTCGGTGCTCAGACCCTCGAAGGGGCGCTGCCCCGGCTGGGCCTCGTGCCGACCCTCGATGCGACCACTCTCGATGCGACGATCGGTTTCGTACTCTGTCTCGTAGTCGGTCGAGACGTACTCCTGCGTTGCACCGAAGGACGGGATCTCGGCGAACTGATCCTTCGACTCGTCCACCGGTCCTGTTGCGGGAGTCGAGGCGATGTCGATCGTCTGGCGCAGTGGGCGATTCGGGATGAAGATCACTGCGATCAGCGTGACGATTGCAACGAAGCCGGCGATCATGAAGATGCGTCCGGTCGCATCACCGTAGGCGGTGCGGATGACGCTGACGATCGGTGCGGGCAGTGACGTCAGATCGAGTGAGCCGCCGCCGCTGGCCGAGCTGTCCACGCCGAGCTGAGCCAGACCGGACGCCGACTTCTCGGCCACTCGGGTAGCCAGCAGGGAGCCGAGAACCGAGACGCCGATCGCGCCGCCGAAGGTACGGAAGAAGGCAACCGTCGACGATGCTGCACCGACGTTCTGCACGCTGACCGTGTTCTGCACTGCGAGCACGAGATTCTGCATCAGCATGCCGGTACCCAGGCCGACGATGGTGATGAAGATGCCGACAGTGACCAGGCTGGTGGCGTGATCGATCGTCCCCAGAAGCAGGAATCCGACAACCAGCAGAACGGAACCGGTGACGATGAACGGCTTCCACTTTCCGAACTTGGTGATGAGCTGACCCGAGCCGACGGAGGCGACGAGCATGCCGAACACCAGTGGGATCGAGAGCAATCCGGCTTCGGTGGGGGTGTAGCCGCGAGCGGTCTGGAAGTACTGGCCGAGGAAGGTGGTGGCTCCGAAGAGGCCGACACCGACGGCGATGGACGCGACGATGGCCAGGCCGGTGGTGCGCTCGGTGACGATCTTGAGCGGGATGATCGGCGACTTGTGCCGAGCCTCGACGATGATCGTCGCGGCGAGCAGCAGAACTCCGCCGCCGACCAGGTAAGCGGTCTCACGGGAGATCCAGTCGTAGTAGTCCGCCTTGCCTGCGAACGAAACCCACACGAGGAGAACGGAAACGCCTGCAGTCAGCAGCAGTGCGCCGAGCCAGTCGATGGAGACGTTGTCCTTGCGGACGGTCTTGATGTGCAGCGTCTTCTGCAGCAGGCCGAGGGCGATGACAGCGAGCGGCACGCAGACGAAGAAGCACCAGCGCCAGCCGAGGGGGCTGTCCACGATGACGCCGCCCAGGATGGGGCCGCCGGACATCGACACGGCCATGACAGCGCCGGTGTAACCCGAGTAGCGACCGCGATCACGCGGGGAGACGATGGTGCCGATGATGGCGATGACGAGTGCCGTCAAACCGCCCATGCCGATGCCCTGCACCACACGCGCGGCGAGCAGCAGCGGAACGTTGTGGGCGAAGCCGGCGATGAGCGAGCCGGCGACGAAGATGACGATCGCGCTCTGAACCAGGACCTTCTTGTTGAACAGGTCGGCGAGCTTGCCCCAGATGGGCGTCGACGCGGCGTTGGCCAGCAGTGCGGTGGTGATGACCCAGGCGTACGCGGTCTGCGAGCCCTTCAGGTCACCGATGATGGTCGGGAGTGCGGTCGAAACGATGGTGGTGCTCAGCAGCGCGGTGAACAGCGCGGCCAGCAGACCGGTGAGGGCCTCGAGGATCTGGCGATGCGACATCGCATCGGGATCGGCGACTGCCTGATTGGGCGGATTCTCCGCTGTTGTGGTCATGTCTTATCTCGCAATCAATTCAATGCGGGCCACGTCCTGGTGCTGGGCGTGGGCGTCTTCGGTGAACGTGTCGTTGAGCTTGCGAATGGAATCGAGGGCATCGAGGGCCTCGGTTTCGCTCCACTCGCTCAACATCTCTGCCAGGCGTCGTGCTCGCCTGTCCCAAATTTGTTTCAGTCGAGCCTGACCGTCGTCCGACACGCAGACCCGGGACGCCCTTCGGTCGTCCGGATCGGGATGCCGATCGATGTAGCCGAGGTCGACGAGGTCCGCGATCTGCCGGCTGAGGGCGGACTGGCTGACGCAGAGCCTGCTGGCGAGGTCGGTCTGTCTGCATTCACCTTCGGTCGCGAGGATGGCCAGCACTCCGGTCAGCGCCTGCGGCAACGGTGAATCCTCGACTCCGGTGGTCACGGCCCGCTTCAGCGTGCGCCCGAAGAGGAAGACCTCTTCGACCAGCGACTCCGCTGTCGTGGATTGAACTGCCATGAGTACTCCAACACTGAGTTCGATTTACTTGCTGTCTGCAACCATATATATACATACATGCGCTAAGCAAATAATATTCCTGTCTGGTGAATCACAGTGACGGGTCTGCTGGGGCTCGGGGGAAGATCCGAACGATCCGCGGGGACGCTTTCGGCGATACAGTCCGAACATGGACGTTGTGCGCGCGATGCCCCTGCTCACGGTCGCCGATCTCGATGCGACGCTGGATGCTTATGTCCAGGTCACCGGCATGGAGGTCGTGATGAACCACGGTTGGATCGCGACGCTTGCTCCGGCCGGCGACAGCTCGGCGCAACTGAGTCTGATCACCACCGACCCGACCGGGCCGGTGAACCCGTCGGCGTCGATCGAGGTGGACGACGTCGACTCGGCCTATCGAGCTGCCGTCGACGCGGACCTCGAAATCGTCTACGAGATCACCAACGAGGAGTGGGGCGTACGCCGTTTCTTCTTCCGCGATGCGGGCGGCAATGTGGTGAACGTGCTCGCCCACATGTGAGATCAGTTGGGGTGCAACAGAGTTCCTCGTAGAATACCTCGAACGGTGCGGGTGGCGACGGTGATCCAGGCTGCGAGCAGTGCCGCATACAGCATTACGGCGAGGGCGTGAACGAGACCTAAATCGAGGGCACTACCCAGGGCAGTCGCTCCGGTGACACAGGTGCCGATGGGAAACGTGAACGACCACCACGTCAGCGAGAATCCCATGTTTCTGCGCGCCGCGTACACGGTGAGAGCGGCGGCGAGCGCGAACATCAGCGCGCCGAAGCCGCCCATGATCAGCCCGTAGCCGATGCCGAACACGTGTAGTCCGACGGCGATCGACGCCTGTGAACCGGTGAACACCATCGATGCATCGGTGCCGAGTAGGTTTGCCGCAGTAATCGATTGACCGATCAGTCCCAGCGTGATCCACACGGTGGGAGCTGCGTCGACCGGTGGCAGGCCCCCGTGCAGTAGGCGTCCGTAGATCAGCGTCATGGTGAGCATTCCGACGATCAGCGACAGCCCGAACATCGCGTAGCAGGCGCACAACAGCGCCAGCCGCCACTGGCCGTCGGGAACATGGGGGAGCAGCAACGCCCCGGTCGACGCCGACACCATCGGCGGGACGACAGGCATCAGCCAGGCCGGCAGGGCGGCGACGTTGCGGTGATCGGACGTGGTGATCATTCGATACGGAACGGCGACGCTGGTGAACAGGCCCGCGAGCGTTCCCGTGATCCACAGGATGGCGAACAGTGCGGTCGACGCCGAGGGGCCGAGCACATCGGCTCCGAGGAGACCGGCGCCTGCACCGACGGTCAGCAGTGCCATGGGCGGGGCTCCGTAGAACTGCACCATCACCGGGTGTCGTGCGTACTCGACGGCCCGGTCGCGATGCCCGATCCAGTGCAGTGCGAAGGCTGTGCCGATGACGACCAGCGCCGCAGTGGCACAGACCCAGACAGCGACCGCGAAGACGTGTAGAGCCGGGAACTGCATCGGCAACGTTGCGGCTGCGGTGGCGACGATGCCGGTCCCCATCACCGCGGCGAACCAGTTGGGGGTGATGTGCTCGAAGGTTCGGCGATGCGTACCGGTCTCGGTCGAGATCGGGGCGGGGACGGTCACGGTCATGTCTTCAGCCTGCGCGGCGCCGTGCCCGCTCGGTAGGCGCCGGTTTGTTCACCGGTCATAACGTGGGGTTATGGCTGTGTCTTCGCCGCCACAGCCAGCAACTCTGCGGCCGGACCGGTCGGGATACGACCGGACGGCCAGATGGCCCTCAACTCACGACGCAGAGTCAGCCCTGGGATCGGCACCTGGATCAGGGTTCCGGCGGCCAGCTCGGGGGCGACGGCCAGTGAGCTCAGAACGGCTCCGCCGATTCCTGCGCCGACAGCCGATTTGATCGCCGTCGTCGAGGAGACCTCGAGGAGCGGAGCCGTTGGTTCCCCGAGTCCCGCTGCGGCCAAGGCATTTTCGTAGGCCGAGCGCGTGCCCGAGCCCGTCTCTCGCGCGACGAGTGCGGTGGCGACGATTTCAGAGGCGGTGGGCGAGGTGCTGACCCAAGCGTGGCCCGGGGGCACCACGAGCACCAATTCGTCGGTGGCCATGGTCCGATGGTCGAGACCTGCAGGCAATCCAGGGCTTTCGATGAAACCGATGTCTGCGCTACCTGCCAGCACCTTCTCGGCGACCACCGTGGAGTTGCCCGAACTCAGCGTCGGCACGATGTGCGGGAGATGCGCATGCAGCGTGACCAGCCAGCGTGGCAGAAGATACTCTGCGACAGTCTGACTCGCGGCGATCTGCACGTGGCCGATGCGTTCGGCATGCAGCGCGGCGATCGCCGTCGCCAAGTCTTCTGCCGACCGGACGACCGGTGCGGCCCAACTTGCGACGAGCTCGCCGAACTCGGTCAGCACCGTTCCGCGTGCGCCTCGTTTCAGTAAGGGCGCGCCGACACGACGCTCCAGCGCACGGATACGGGAACTTGCCGCCGGCTGCGACATGCCGTGAGCTCGACCCGCTCGCCCGATACTGCCGAGCTCGGCCACCGACAGCAACAGATCGATGCTGGTGAGATCGGCAACGTGAGGGGGAAGCGGCACAGGGCGAGCCTACTTTCGTCAGTATTCGCTGAACAGGTCCAGCTCGCCGTCGGGTTCGGTGCTGCCCTCTATCTCTACTGTGTCCTCGGAGTCGTCAGGGTCGCTACGCTCGTGCAGCACCGAGCCCACCAGCGCGGTGACGTCGATGGCTGCGGGATCGGGGATCGGATGCCCCTCGACGAAGGCGAGTCGCTCGGCCGACAGGTACGCCAGCCGCACCGCCTGCACCACGAGGACGCGTCGCAGGCCCTCGGACACCTCTCCCCGTTCACGAGTGACGGCGGCCAAGCGTGAGATTGTCTCGGCGCGGCGCGCGATACGGATGTCGGGGTGCCCGCGCTCGCGACGCGTCTGTTCGGAGATCAACGACCGGCGCAGCGATGCGGGCAGCGCGATGGGCTGCGAGACCGGCGGGATCTTCTCGTTGAGGATTGCTTTGTGTCGCGATTTGCCGATGGCCTCGAGGTAGGCCGTGTACTCGTGGGCATTGAGATCGCGCTCGGCAGCCCGGAAGTGCTCTGCGCCATCGGACTTCTTGAGGTCCTCGTACTGCCACAGTGGCCAGATCTCGATCTCCGCGACCTCGAACACGTCGAGCACCCGCATCGCGACGGCGTCGGTTCGCTGGTTGGTCAGATGTCGTTGCACTCGGACACTGAGCTTCTCTTTGGTCTGTCCCACATAGATCGGTTCGCCGTCGTAATCGTAGAACGCGTACACGCCCCACTTGGCTGCCGACCACACTCGCCCCTGATCGTCCTTTTCGCTCAGCACTTCTCGTAGCGCTGTGCGAAAGGACTGCACGTCGTCCGCCGGCAGGGTGCTCTTTCGCGGCGCGACGGCCGACGCCCGCAGTGAGGACTTACCGTGACTGGACATGTGCCGCAGCAGAATTCAGGGCCGTCGAATTGACGAGAGATCCGGTGACGAGCGGCATCAGGTAGTGCTCGGCGAGCCACGCGACCACGGGAACACACACTGCGTCGCCGAAACCGAAGAGCGCCTGGTTGTTTCGCAGACCATCGAGCGTGTAGCCACCGGCACCCATCAGCCGGGCGTACTCCACCGGCGTCATCCAACGCACCTGCAAGCGGCCGTTCCCCATCTTGACGACGGCCTGCTTCGACGAACCGCCGCGGGCGGTACGGAGGCACCCGGAGATGTCGTCGGGTCGAGCCTCCCACACCGCGACGCCGTTACGAGTGCGACGGTAGGCGGTGCGGTAGCTGACCTTGCGGGCCTTCTTCAGAATCTCGATGCGCTGCAACTGAATCGGCGACAAGGACTGCACGAACGCCGCCGTACGGGCTGCATCCCACCACCGCGAGTCTCGGTAGTCCATACGCTCGACCACGTCACCGAGACCGCTGGTCAACGGAATGGGTGGACTCGGTAGCGGTGCTCGATGCGTCAGCAACGTCGAATCGCCGTACACCGCCTGGAGCCAATCGGGTCGTAGCTCGCTGTTGGGATCGCGGGCATCCTCGGGGGGATTCTGCGCACCGATCAAGAACAGGCGCGGACGCGACTGCGGGACGAAGCGTCGAGCATCGATGGTCAACACATCCACCGAGTAACTCAGTTCGTTGAGCTCCCGGACCGCTGCGGCCAGATCGTCTCCGCCGTGACTGGTGGCCAGGCCGACGACATTCTCGAGCGCGACCACCTCCGGGCGCGCGGCACCGAGTTCACCCAGCACCCGGGTGAAATGCCGGAAGGTCGACGAGTTCTTGCCCGCGAGACCGGCCCGGCCACCGGCCAGCGACAGATCGGTGCACGGAAACGATGCCCACGCCAACGACAAGCCTTCGGGCAGATCGTGACCGCGAGTGGCGGCGACATCGCCGAGCTGAAAATGGCCCGCATCGTCACCGAAGTGCTGGCGATACATCTGGTGCTTGTCACGCTCGATGTCGTTGGCCCAGCGCACCTCGAAACCGGCCTGCTCCAAGCCCATTCGGACGAGACCGATGCCGGCGAAGAACTCCGCGACCGTGGGGATACCGTCGACCGAAGACGCCGAAGAACCACCCGGCACCACTGTCAACTTCGGCATGCACCCAGGCTAGTACAGACCCCCGACAGACTTCGTCTTCTGGTCGTTCCGCAGGCCGTCGGAACAGACCTGTCGACGTGCGCTTGCTTCGGAAATCACCAAGTCCCGGAACGTGTCGTTCCATTCACGACGAACTCAGCCCAGTACCCCGTGGCTTCGGGTTCCGAGCCCGCTCCCTGTTCACCGCCGCCACCATCGTTGGCAGTTCCACCTGCTCACGCCGGTGCTGTCGCACGCGGTGTGTGTGTTCCAGTTCGCGAGCTCGGACCGGGCCTTGCCGAAGCCGAGTCCTCCTTGTGCAGCTTCCGCTGTGCTAACGCCCGCCAAGGCCACTACTTGTTCCGGCCGGAGGCTGCGTGGATGTCGAACACGACGGTTGCGAATCGAGCCGTTCGACCCTGCATGATCTCGTGATCGGCCCGAGGCGTCGAAGCTGAGGGAAACGTCCATGTATGGTCCACGGACTGCGTTATCATCGAGGAATGTCTCCGAATCTCCCTCCAGCACAATCGATCTTGGTCCGGACGGACTTCACCGACGATTCGGCATGGCGAACGCTGATGCAGGACGCACCGGCGGTGATGACCACAGTGGATGACCGCGAGTTCGCCGGTTGGACAGTCGAGATGCTGCTCGGCCTCGACGTCGACAGTGGGTACCTGTTCGTCGCCGACGCGCGAACCTTCGCGGATCCGGAACGAACCATTCTCGTGCTGAATACAGACCCGGCGGAAGACGACGAGTCCGAAGAAGCAAACAGCTTCCGGGTAGCTCCCGAACATCTCGCATCGGTCGAAAGCAACCTGTCGATCGCGAATCTGGATTTCGCCGACTTCGCCGACCACACCGATGCGGACGGAGTGTTCCGCGAGCCCTCGTCGCAGCCGGACGAGCGCGCGCTGACGATCGAGGAGCTTCTGGTTGCCGCGCCGGGTTCCCAACTGCCGGAACCCATTCTGACATCGTTCATCAACGACCTGGAAGGAGCACGCGGACAGAGGACGACTACTGCGACCTATGTCGTCGATCTGCGGACGTCCGCCGACTATCTCGAAGCGAACCGAGAGGGCTACGGCCTGTCGAAGGTCGTAGGCTTCGAGGAGACCATAGCTCGCACCCGCCAGGGCGGCTCCGCGCTGCTGTTCAGCTTCCCTGTCCGTTCCGGTCACTGGTCTGCCTGGGTCGACCCGAATTCGCTGGTTCCGATTGCATTGCTAGGGGTCCGCAAACGGACCACCGATCGGTAGCCTTGTCGGACGCCGGGACAATTCATGTTTCGAACCCACCGTCTCTGTCACGCCGTGGTTGCCAGCGCCGCCGCCAGGCCGAACGCGACCGCCAGTAGACACACGTGCGAGGCTGCACGGCCAAGTGAGTACTCCACGGTGGATCGGTGCGCGGCGGCGCTGGGCAACCACGTCCGGCGGATTCGGTTGGCCACCGCGACGAGGATCACGGTGATCAGAACCTTGGCGAGAACGATTCGGCCGTAACCGGTCTCGACCGCTGCGGCGATGTTGTCCAGCTTGAGGACCGCGTCCAGCACGCCGGTGCCGGCGACTGCGAGTACGCACCAGAAGGCGATCCTGGAGTAGACCGGCAGCAGCGTCGCCCAGGCGGACTTGCTCCGCAGACTCAGCGCCATCGCACCGAGAACGCCGAGCCACACCGATGCGAACAACACATGCACCGCAACGGCAATGGAGCCGAACGCAAACTGTGACATGTGGCCGGTGATCGGGCGCGCGACAAGGGCGAGGGACGCCAACACGATCACCGGAATCGGAGACCAGTCTGCCTCGCGTCGATAGCCGGCCACTCCGATGGCGCACAGGGCAAGCGCAAGAAGTACCGTTGCCGTCCCCAGTCGACCAACCGAGATCTCGGTCGCGAACGAGGTGAATGCGCTCGGCGACAACGTCAACGGAGTGCGACCAGCAGAATCGGCAGCGGCCGCGATGAGCAGAACGAACTCGGCAACCGCCCACAGCCCCGACAGGAATCCGATCGCTCGCCACATCACCAGCGGGTCGACGGCGGGGCGTCCGGAATCGGAATTGCCGTCCATGACAGCGAGAACGCCGAACCCCAACACCACCGAACCCGAGGCCACCGAAACCACCCGCAGCCACGACGACCCGCCGGGGAAGGTGGGGTACGCGAGTACGAAGGCGGCCGCCACCCCCAGCAACGACGCGGCTGCGGCGGCGAGCACGAGCCGAACGCTTCTCTCGCTCACCGCAGCCACGCCGGTCCTACTTCTTGGTCTTCGGCTTACGCAGGGCGAATCCCAGTGCCCCTGCGAAGGCCAGAACCGCAACCACGATCAACACGATGTGCCCGTAGCCGCCGAGGAACCCGCCCTCGGACTCGTCCGAGGTGCCCGACGCGTCGGCCGGTGCCCCGGGCGTTCCCGAACCCTCCTGAGTCAGCGTGAACGTCGCAGTCCCGCTCACCGGATGACCGTCCGCCGAGGTGATGCGATAGGCGAGGGTGTAATCGCCGGTCGGTCCCAGCTCGCCGACATCGACGACGACGCTCTGGCCCTCGATGCGGGCGTCGCCCTTCGACCAGATGTTGCCGTCGGGTCCGACGACGTTGAGCGTGGCGAACTGCGACTGCGGTACCTCGTTGAACGTCACCGAGGCCGTGGCCGGAGACGCGTCGAGAGAGGAGCCGTCGGCCGGGCTGTACCCGGTGACCTGCGAGTGCGCCGACGCGATGGGGGCGGCGATCAGCAACGTCAGCAGCGCTACGACGAGTGCTTTCGCAGGAAAAACCAGTGCCTTCGCAGAAAAGGCCAGCGCCCTCACGAGCGCCGGGCCCGGATCGTTGCGCCGATGCCGAGGCCTGCGCCGACGGCTCCGAGCACCAGTCCGACGCCGGCGAGCCAGCGAGCGGTGTTGTCGGAAGTCGACGCCTCCGTCGATGCCTCGGCGGTCTCGGTGGTTGCCGACTGCATGCCACCGTGGGCCTCGCCGCTGGCCGCGGCGAGAGTCAGAGTGGGAGCGGGCAGTTCGGGCTCGCTGCCGTCCTGTGCCATGGGCTCGTTCCACTCGACGACCTCACCGTCGGTGTAGGTCTGCGTGGCGGGGAAGGAGACGGTCTCCTCCTCGGGCAGCGGGCCCGCCGACAGCAAGAACTGCTGGAACTGGCCCGGGCCGACCTCGGCACCGGGGTTCGCCGTCCACGTCACCGACACCGCGAGATCGGCCGAGTCCTTCTCGACGGTGGACGTCCAGCCCGGAATGGGCTGCGTACGAGCAGAATTGAGGCCCGGCAGGGTGACCTTGACCGAACTGGTCGCGGCGGTGTCGGACTCGGTGGGAACACGGAACGTCAGCACCGAGTAGCCGCCCTGTTCGGCGTCGGGAGCAGAGACGACGACGTGTGCCGATGCCGCGCCTGCGCCGATCAGCAACGCGCCGACGGTGGCCCCGGAAACGAACAGGGCACGGGAAAGAGAGCTCTTCATGGGTATTGGGTCATTTCTGTGTGGAGAAGTGCGGAATGGGATGTCGGTCAGTACGACGACCGCGAGTGGAGCCCGCGGAACGAGTAGATCGACATCGGGGGCCCGCGACGAGAAATGGCCCAGTCCAGCGCGGTGCCGTGTATCGACGGCAACGCAACGGAGAATCGGACGCGACCGACGGCGGAACCGTCGGGCAGGGGAGTGAGGAGCGCGAGAACGGCGCGGACGATGGATGTGATCGGTCCGTAGAGGCGTTCGGCGGCGGCGATCAACAGCGCGGCGACCACGGACGCGGCCGCGTGGAAGGCAATCATCGCTGTGCTGGGGAGTAACGAGTGGCTGTGCAGCATGCCCGACATGTCGCTCAGGCTCAGCGCGATGTGGGCGAGAAGTTGGCCGCCCATCAAGGCCGGGAGCAGTACCGTCGACCGTCTCGGTACTGCCGTCATGGCCCCGACGCCGATGCTGACGACGACAAGCAGAGTCAGAGCGGCTCCGTCGGGCCAACCGCCGCCTGCCATGCCGTGCGCGGCCACTGCGAGCGCCGCGGTGACACTACCGACAGCTCCGCCGCGCAGTGGTGCGGCGGAGGCGTCGGTCATCGGTTGTTCAGGGGTCAGCGCACGCCGAGGCGGGCCAGCAGATCGGCTTCGATGCCGTCGAGCTCCGCGGAGATGGCCGCGTGGGCGGTCTTGCGACGAGCGGGCGGCATCTGCTCGGATGCACGCACAGCGGTCGTCAGATCGTCCAGGCGCTCGCTGATCGCGGCACCGAAACTCTTGGTCTCGGGATCGGAGTGACGCGCACCGATGGTGCTCAGCGACTTCTCGGCCCCGGCGATGCGGGCACTGAGCTTGCCGCCGTGGCCGGTGTACTCGCTGAGCTGATCCGGCGCGATACCCATCTGCTGCGCCTTGCGGCTGTCCAGCTGCCCCCGGACGACGGTGGCCGCGCGGTAGGCGATCGGAGCGAGCACCGGAAGCAACAGCCGAGCGATGCCGAGGTACTTACGAATCTGCGCCACGTTGAGCGTGCCCTGAGCGGCAGCCTTCTGCTGCGCCCGCAGAGCCGACACCTGCGCCTTCTCGACATTCTTCTGCGACTTCGCCTCCACCGCGCTGAGCTTGCTCTGCGCCTTGGCGATCGACTTCAACTGCTTGCGCTCGTTCTTCGCGCCGAGCTTCGCTTCCAGAGTGGCCTTGTGCTTGAGAGCCTTGGCCTCTGCCTTGCGAGTAGCACGACCCTTACGCTTACGGAACAAACCCATCGACAAGGCTCCTGACATGTACTGCTCGGCGGAAACGGTGCGTTCCACACAGCCTAATGGGTCATTCCGCGGGCTCCACTCCTGCCTATCGGGCGCTGATCTGTGATGGCTGTCGGAGGGCTGACCTAGTGTCTTGGAGTGTGAACGGTCAACGAGGTGCCTCGGTGTCATCTCTCGAGCTGTCATCTCCCGTGCTGCTCGACGCCGGATCGTTGACGCGCTGCCGTCATCGGCTCTATCTCGATACCGCCTACGGATCGTTGCTGCGCGGCGAACCCGAGAATCCCGGCGTCCGCCAGCGCCGGGAAGCAGCGCAGGCGCACCGCGAGAACATCCGTATGCAGCTGGCCGTGGCAGATCCGATGGAGTGGACCGAAATCGACGAGCCGACGGCCCGTGCCGCGGCCGAGGCCACTGTCGCGGCCTGCCGGGCCGGAGTCGAGCGAATCTGGAACGCGGTGCTGCCTCTCGAGCGCGACACCGGTCGGCGTGGACGTAGCGAACTTCTGGTGCGCGACGCGGCGGGCGGGTACATCCCGGTGATCGTTGTCAACCACAAGGTCACCGATCCGGGGCGCGGCGCTCGAACGACCTCGCTGACGCACTGGTCCCCGGCCGTCGACGAGACCCGGAAGGTGCGCAGTCAGTTGCGTGACCAGCTTCGGCTCGCCCACCTCTACCGCATGCTGGTGCACGAGGGACTGGAAGCGTCCTCGCCCGTCGGCGGCGCAGTGGGCTATCGCGGCGACTGCATGCTGGTCCACGATCTGACGACGGTGCTCGGCGAATACGACACGCGCTTCGCAGACCGGCTCGCCGTGGCCCGTGGCAGCGCGTTCACCGTTCCCTCGCAGGTGAGTGAATGTCGTTCGTGTGCATGGTGGTTCGACTGCAAGCCACAGCTCGAAGCCGTTCGTGACGTCTCACTCGTCGCGTCGGGTTCTCGGGCGGACGTGCTCCGCGCTGCGGGTGTGCGCACCATCGACGAGTTGGCGCAGTGGACCGGTCCGGCTCCCGAGGAGTGGCCGTTCGGTAACTTCGACGACGCGGTGTCCGCGGCGCTGGCCTGGCGAGCCGACGTCCCTCTGCTCCGGCGCTCTGAGACCGTCTCGGTCCACCGCGCCGACGTCGAGGTGGACGTCGATATGGAGAGCTACCAGGAACACGGCGCCTACCTGTGGGGCACGTTGCTCACCGAGGCGGGTGGGCCGCCGCCGAGATACCGGGGTTTCGTCACGTGGGATCCGCTGCCGACCGTCGACGAGGGGCGCTCGTTCGCGGTGTTCTGGAACTGGTTGATGGAGGTCAGGGCCGACGCGGCCGCCCGCGGCAAAACTTTTGCGGCGTACTGCTATTCGCGTCAGGCAGAGGACAAGTGGTTGCTCGATTCCGCTCGTCGATTCGCCGACGTCCCCGGGGTTCCCACCGAGGCGCAGATTCGCGAGTTCATCGACAGCGAGCAGTGGGTGGACGTCTACCAGGCCGTGAGCGATCAATTCATCTGTCCGAACGGCAAGGGGCTCAAGAAGATTGCCCCGGTGGCCGGTTTCGCATGGCGCGACGAAGAGGCCGGTGGGGAGGCGTCGATGGGCTGGTACCGCGAGGCCGTCGGCTACGACGCGGACCCCGACCATACCCAGCGAGAGCGGCTGCTCGTCTACAACGAGGACGACGTGCTGGCAACAAAAGTGTTGCGCGAGTGGATGACCGACCGCGCCGAGAAGGAGATCCCGACCGTGGCGGACCTACGCGCTCGTGCGTGACCCCGCCTCGGAGAAGCGGGGTCACGCGACGGCTGTCTAGCGCGGAGCCATGCGGATAGCGCCGTCCATACGGATGGTCTCTCCGTTGAGGTAGTCGTGCTCGGCGATCATCTGGACGAGCTGGGCGTACTCGCTGGGCTGAGCCAGGCGAGAGGGGAACGGCACCGACGCCTCGAGGCCCTGACGGTATTCCTCGGTGACGCCGGCGAGCATCGGAGTGTCGACGATGCCGGGGGCGATGGTGTTGACGCGGATGCCGACCTGGGCCAGGTCGCGGGCCGCGGTGATGGTCATCGCGTGCACGCCGCCCTTGGAGGCGGTGTAGGCGATCTGGCCGATCTGACCCTCGAATGCGGCCACCGATGCGGTGTTGATGACCACGCCGCGCTGGCCTGCGTCGTCCACGGTCGACTGCGACTGCATCCGGTTCGCGGCCAGCCGCATCACGTTGAACGTACCGAGCAGGTTGATGGTGATGACGGTGCGGAACAGCTCGAGATCGTGCGGTCCCTTCTTGGACAGGATGCGACCCGCCCAGCCCACGCCCGCGCAGTTGACGACGATGCGCAGGGGCACACCGGATTCGACGATGGTGTCCAGTGCGGCCTCGACCTCGGCCTCGCTGGTGACGTCCGCGGGCAGCAGAGTCACCCCGGCCGGGACGCTGTCTCCGGCGCGCTCGATGGACTGCGGCAGGTCGAGGCCGAATACGGTCACTCCCGCGGCGGCCAGACGAGCGGCCGTTGCGGCTCCGAGGCCGGACGCCCCACCGGTGACAAGTGCTGCTGTTCCTGAAATCTCCACGTCGTACGATCCCCTTCGCTCACGGTGGCGGGCCACGGCACAGGCTGCGACCTCGTAGTCGCTTGCACCATAACCGGCGGGGCACCTCACCCACCCTCAGGCGCCCTGAAGGGGACCTACTTGATCCCGCTGCGCGCGAATCCGGCGATGAAGTACTTTTGGAAGAACAGGAACAGCAGCGCCATCGGCACGACGTTGATCAGCGCGAACGCCATCGTGGCACCGTAATCGCTGTTCGCCTGGCCCTGCAGGTACAGCAGGCCGATCGGCAAAGTGAACAGCTCGTTCTCCCGCAACGCGATCAGCGGCCACGCGAAGTCGTTCCACGACTGCAACAGGCTCATGAAGGCGAGTACGGCGATCAAGGGACCCGACAGGGGCAGCACGACGCGCCGGAAGATCTGCCAATGCCCCGCACCGTCGAGACGCGCCGCTTCGAGCAGCTCGCGCGGAATGCCGAGCATGAACTGGCGCGCGAGGAACAGGCCGAACGCCGACGCCGAACTCGGCAGGATCACCGCCCAGTACGTGCCGTACAGGCCGAGCCCCACGACGATGCGGAACAGCGCCACCATGATCACCTGCACCGGCAGCACCAAGGTGGCCAGCGCAATGAAGAACAACGGCGTGGAGAATCGGAAATTCAAGTGCGCGAACGCATATCCCGCGAGCAGGCTCGTGACCACGGTGATGATCGTGACCACGACGGCAATGGCGATCGAGTTGCCGAGCCACGTCGCGACCGGGAACGAATCGAACACGCGGGTGACGTTCTCCCACGTCACCTGGCGTGGCCACAACCGTAGCTCGCCCCCGCCCAGCAACTCGCCGCGAGTCGAGAATGCCACGGCGAGCATCCAATACAGCGGCGCCACGGTGATCAGACCGATGACGGCGATGATCACGGTGCGCAGCACCATTGCCCGGCGAGCGGACGCGTTCCTCGGCCCGCTCATTCGACCAGATCCTTCGTTCGGCTCGCGCGCCACTGCGCGGCGGCGAAGGTGAGGGCGAACAGGAACAGCACCATGCCGATCGACGCGGCGTAACCCTGATCGCGGGTGACGAAGCCCGTCTCGTAGGCGTACGTGACCAGCACCGACGTCGCCCCACCCGGTCCACCGCCGGTGAGGACGAAGACGAGATCGAACACCTGGAACGAGTAGATGACGTTGAGCACCAGTAGGAAGAACGACGTCGGCCCCAGCAGCGGCACCGTCACGTTGCGGAAGCGTTGAAATGCGTTCGCGCCGTCGAGCCTGGCCGCCTCGTACAGATCGGGACCGAGGCCTTGGAGGCCGGCCAAGTAGATCAGCATGTTCAACCCGGTGCGCCACCACACCGTGGCGATGACGATCGACGCGAAAGCCGGTCCGGGCGAGGACTGCCAATCGATAGCGGGCAGCCCGAGGAAACCGATCAGATTGTTGAGCACGCCCGAGTTCTGGTCGAACACCAGAATGCCGATCAGTCCGGTCGCCACGCCCGAGACGGCCATCGGCAGGATCACCAGTGAGCGCCACAACGGCCGCGCAGGTAACGCCGAATTGAGCAGTACCGCAGCGATCAGGCCGAACAGCATCGACAGCGGAGTGACCAAAGCGGTGAACACCAGCGTATTGATCAGCGCCCGCCAGAACAGTGGATCCTCCACCAGGCGTGCATAATTGGCCGCTCCGACGAACTCTCCGGCACCGAATCCGTCCGTCTGCTGCAGGCTGACCACGAACGCGGCGACGAGAGGAACGAGGACGAACACGGCCAACAGTGCGTAGCTGGGGGCCAGGAATCCGGCGGCCGCGAACGCTTCTTTGCGCGCACCTGCCCGCTTGGGTGTGAGGTTCGGTGTGGCCGTCATGCGCCGGTGACCCCGGCGATTCCGGTCTGCAATGCCGACACGGTGGCAGCGGCGTCCTGCGAGCCTGCGAACGCGAGATCGAGTTGCTCCTTCAGCACCGGGATGATTCCCGACATCGACGGCGAGGCCACCTGCGCTGCGTCCTGCGGCTGCACGGTGGTCGCTTGCGCCGCGAAGATCGGGGCCAGCTCCGACCGGATGTCGAATTCGAGGTCGGAGTTGAGCAGGTCGGTGCGCGTGGGCAGCAGGGAGGCGGCCTTGCAGAAGTTGCGCATCTGCTCCTGCTGGGTGACGAACTCGAGGAACGACGCCGCCAACTCGGGCTGCGAGGTCTGCGACGTGGCGACGAGTGCGTTGCCGCCGAAGTCGCCGCCGCCCCGGCGATCTCGCGGTGCATAGGTGGCCGTCCAATCGAAGCTGGCCGTGGCATCGGCGTCGGGCAATTGGAACGCACCCGACCAGACCATGGCCACCGACTGCGAGAACCACGCCTCGCTCGCGTAACTCGACGACGCGATGGTGTTGTTGGCAGGCACGTAGCCCTTCGAGAAGAAGGACGACGAGAATTCGACGGCCCGGCGCGCCTCGTCGGAGTCGATCAGTGGAGTCTTCTGATCCTCGGCCAGGAAGGACCCACCGGCCTGGAACAGCAGACTCAGCCAGCGAGTGACACCGTTGCCCTGCCAGTTGTAGGCCCACGGATACTTGTCGGTCGGCAGCGATGAACGCAGTCGATCGCCGATCGACGTCAACTCTTCCCACGTCCAGGCGTCGTCCAGACTTGTGGGAACCGAGTCGATACCTGCCTGCGACAACAGGTTTCGGTTCACCAGGATTGCCGAGGTATCGGTGTGGTGCGGCAGGCCGTAGGGGATTCCGCCGTTCTGCACTGCGGCCCACGCTGTCGGTGTGAACTGATCCCGTGTGTCCGACGCCAACAGCGGCGACAGATCCAGCAGTTGGCCTCGGCCGGCGTATGCGCCGAACGTGTAATACGGAACGCGGAAGATGTCGGGTGGGTTGCCCGCCTGCAGCTGGGCGTCGATGTTGGTGAACATCTGCTCGTACGGCACCGCGTTGAGGGTGATCGTCGACCCGGGATTCGCCGCCTCGAATGCGCTGATCGAGTCGCGGAAGCCGGCCAACTCGGCATCGGTGCCCCACGTGGTGAACGTCAGTGTGCCCTCGGCCTGCTGCGACGGGCTGGACTTGACGAAGCCGCACCCCGCCAACAGCAGCGGCACGGCGGCGGCACCGGATCCGATCAGGAACGATCGACGATCGAGAGGCATGGCGGGGCTCCATTCACCGGCAGCGGCTGTACAGACCTACTGGTCCGCCGCAGGGTAACCACGACGGTCTCGGCCCAAACCCGGCGTTCAGCTGGTGATTCGGCCGGTGTCGTCGTACTCGATTCGCCGTGCGGTGTCGCCGAGGTCGTCGAGCAGAACGGTGGCCGCGACCGGGCGCCCGGGAGGGAGGAGCCGGACCGTCACGGACCCGGCGTCGGCACCGTCCAGGCTGTTCGACGCGGCGGCCACGATGCGGTCGCGTGCGTCGTCGTTCAGCGTGGCCGGGGCTCGGTCGTCGAGCATCATCACCTCGACCCCTCGGGCCCGTGCCGATCTCGCAGCGCGAGCGAGGTCGGGTCGCACCAGACCGCGGGCGCGCAGGGAGTCTCGCAGCTCCGCTTCGAGCAACACGCACGCGAGGATCTCCTCCTCGGTGAGGTCGGGACCGTCGGTGATGCGCTGCAACAAGGGACGGGCCAGTGCGTCGAGACTGGCCAGACGCGAGTCTCGTTCCTCGAGGACAGCGGCTGTGGCGGCCTGGGACGCAATCCGTACCGTCGACTGCTCGCGCAACTCGAAGATTGCTGCGGCCAAGGGGCGGATGGTGAAGGCGAAGAATGTGGCCATCAACAGCGGCGCGACGTTGATGGCGCTGAACGAGAGCCCGTACAGCACGCCCTGGCCCGTCACGGCCGCCCACCCGATGGCGACGGCCATGGTGAGCACCAACCCGAGCCACGCGGCCAGTGTGCGACCGCGGACGCACATGAAGGTGTAGATCACCACGGACATGCCCAACGGCCAGGTCTGCAGGCTTCCGGTCAGTGGTACCGGTAGCACCGCGAAGACCGACGTCGCGGCGACCGGACCCGATACGGTGAGCAATGCTGTCGAGCGAACCCCCAATGGATCGCCCGAAGCGCGGAGCAACAGGGTGACGGCTCCCGCGAACACGAGAACCGCCGCGAACGGTGGCCACACCGCCGAGACCCCGTCGAGCGTTGCGCCGGCGCACACGGCACACGCGAGAACGAAGAACACTGCGACGGCATACGCGGCCGTCGACTTCATCGACAGCAGGTCGCGGATGTCCTGGCCGTTCATCCTTTCCAACCCAACCGCACGATGGTGCCGGCGCTGGAGGACTCGATGTCGGCGGATCCGCCGTCGAGCTGACGCATCCTGCCCTCGATGCTGACGGCGACGCCCAGTCGGTGGGGCGGCACCGAGCGCCGATCGAAGCCCGCACCGTCGTCACGAACGGTGACCTGCAGAGACGACGGGCCCACGCGGGCAGTGACCGATCGGTTCGACGCCGGTGCGTGAATTCGGCTGTTGCGCAGTGCTTCAGCGAGAGCTGCAGCGACGGATCTGACGACGTCGGCCGGGTAGTCCTCCGATCGTTCGGGCGCTTCCGCCTGTACGGTGAATTCGATCGACTCGTCGACCGTCGTTGCGGCGGAACGAAGCTGAGCGAGAGCCTCGTCGGCTGAGAAATTGTCGGAGACGGTACCGGTGGTCAGATCGTCCAGATGGGCGAGTGCCGACCGGGCCTGGCGGGCCAGACTCGGGGTGCGGCCATGGCGCGCGACGGCGAGCAGCGAGGACATGACCTCGTCGTGGATCAGCGCGTCGAACCGCTCACGCTCGACTTCGCGCGCGGAGGCCGCCGCCGCCCGTGCCGCGTCGCTGTGTGCTTCGGAGATGGTGGCATCGAGAATGCGTCCGGTGCGTACCGCGGCGAGTGTGGCCGCCACGAACACCGTGCAGAACATCATCGCGAAGAAGATCTCCGCAACGATGTTGCTGCGCGGGAACGGTTCTCGCAGAGCCTGATTGGTGAGTTGGACGATAACAACGCTGACGGTCATGTGGACGAACGCCGGAACGGGACGCCACACTGTGGCAGCGGCGAGCGCCGCAAGGCCGGGGAACGCCGCGAGAAATGTCCCGGCCTGATCGAAGGCGGTGCCGTCCCAGGCGGCCCACCACAGCAGGGCCATGATCGGGAATGCCGACGCCGCAACCGAACCGGCGATCCTGATGGCAGTGATGCTCGGATGAAAGGTGGAGGCTCCGAACGCGAAACCGCTGCCGAACACGACCACCACGGTGACCGGGGTCCACCAACCGGGAACTGCTTCGCCACTGCGCCCGATGTCGGGAATCAACAGCAGCAGATAGACCAGATAGCCGGTACCGACAAAACGGCCGAAAATTCTGATCAGTCGATCCGTCGAACGGTGCGCCGCGTCGGCTCCGGCCACCTGCTGCTCGTCGTCCATTCACCCCTCCGAGGGAGGAGTGTAAACCAAGGTCAGGCGTCTTCGGTGGTGGTCTGCTGCTCGATCTCGTGCGACCCGTCGGAGCTGGAGGACTCGGTGCGGGACGCCTTGGCGCGAAGCACCGCGACGATGACGGCGGAGATCGCCACGACCACTCCCGCTGCGATGTACGGCGCGGATGTGCCCGGCATGAGGCCCTCGAAGAACAGGACGGCACCGAAGACGAAGAACAGGATTGCAGCGCCGTACTGAATCATGCGCTCCGGCAAGTGCTTTCCGAGAACCGCACCGACGACAATGGCAAGCGCATCGGCCGCGACCATGCCGATCGTCGAGCCGATCCAGACGCCGACCCAGTCGTTGTCGGCAGCGAGAGTGACGGTCGCCAGCATCGTCTTGTCGCCCAGCTCGGCGAGGAAGAACGCCGAAGCGATCGCCAGGAAGGCGGACTTGGTGACGCGGGAGGCCTTCGCGCTTTCGTCGTCGGACAACGAGTCGCCGCGCAGCGTCCAGAGTCCGAAGATGACGAATGCGATGCCGCCGACGATCGATATGGCCTCGGTGGGGATCGACACGCCGAGGAAGTGGCCGACCGCGACGGACACGAGGTGCACGATCGTGGTGGCGACCGTGATGCCGCCGATGACGACGTACCACTTGTAGCGCAGAGCGAATGTCATGGCCATGAGCTGGGATTTGTCACCCAACTCGGCCACGAAAATGACAGCGAAACTCAACAACAATGCGGACAGCACAGCAGACTCCTCGGTCGTCGAACGGACCGAAGGTCTCGCCCACCGGAAGAACCGGTTCAGGTGCCGGGTCGCAGTTTTACGACCAGTATGTCGACACGTTGATTGGGGGCTACTCCCCTTCGCTGTAGACGACTCTAAGTGCCGTTTCGCGAATTGTCCAATGCGCCAATTAGTTTGGGCACCCGAAAAATCGTGTGCGGGGAGCGGTCAGGAGGCGAGGAGCATTGCCAAAACTGCGGTGTCGGGATCGCTGATCGGATCGAGGCCGACCCGACTGACCATCGATGTCACGGTGCCGTCGGATTCGGCCTCCACCCACGCAGCCCGGTGATCGAGGCCGAGATGCGGAAGACCCGGCAGCAGAACACAACCGGAGGCAGCGCCCGCGCACTCCGGAAGTGAGGGCGTCGTCTCCGACGGTGGATGCAACATCAGCAACGCGGCCGGCTGATGGGCCGAGAATCGTCCGGGTGCCAACGCGAAATCGCCGATCACCGGTCCCTCGGCCACCACCAGGCCGACCGTCCCCGGCTCGGGATCCTCGGGCAACTCCTCCCGCACCCCGAACACCGTCGACGTCGCCAACAGACCCGGCATCGACGCAACCCGAACGGCCAGCGCCAAAAACTGGGCCCACTCCTTGGTGGTGTCCGGCCAACGGCCGGAGATCACGAACCCGCGCAGCAGACCGGCGGCGTGAAAAGGCGAGACACCGATGAGATTTCGATCGTCCATTGCGCATCCCTCCCAGACAGGTACAAGGCAGAAGCCGGGTACACGACGTTGGGTAAGGAGAAGGATGACCCGAAAACGGCTGGCACACAAGATGGGGAGAGTGCCAGCCAAAAACGTAGCCGCCCCACGGCGGATCGGCGGTCGATACGCTGCTGCGGTGAAAAACAGAGGATCCGCTCGGCGAGAGCGCTGATGGCTTGTTGGCGGACTATCGCCGAGCGGTCGACGAATCCGCGGTGCGCGCACCTGGCGAGAACAGCACGTTGACCGTCGCACGCGTGCGAGCCGACTCGTTGCGATACATGACCCAGGACGGATCGTTCCCGTACTCGGTTCTGGCCGATCTGGGCTACCGAGCCCCCGCGCAGCAGGATCGCGGTTCGGACGCGGTGCAGACCCTCGACGTCAGTCCGGAATTGATCGATGTACTGGCGGCCGACGACATCCTCCTGCTGACCGACGCCGGGACGGAGGATGCCGTGGCACAACTTCGGCAGAATCCGCTCTTCACCGGTCTCGGTGCTCGGGTGATCGAGCTGCCGTCGAAGGACTTTCTCTTCGGCAATGTGCTGACCGCCCGCGTTCTGATCGACACCGCGTCGCAGATCGGGGGCTGATATGCCTGCATTCGAACGCTGGGTGGGCTGCGCTGCGGTGGCGCGCGCGAGCAACGAGTCGCTCCGCGGAACAGCGGGGAGGGCCGAAGGGTGGGTATTGATCGAACATCGGGGCCCGTGGGGTCGCGAACCGTGGGATCCGGAGGGTCCGTTGGGCCGAATCGGTACCGAACTCTCGCGGCGCTGCAAGGCCGTCGGCATTCGCCCTCAACTCGTGCGAGAAACTCACGGCAGGCGTGAACCCACCGATACACGACGGGTGTTTCTGGTTCATTCGGGTCGCCGCGGTGCATGGCTGGAGCAGTACACGATCGACACTCTCGAGCAAATACTTCGACTACCGCTCGAAGCCGCCGCCGAAGGCACCCCACCCGGCACCGGGATCCGCGTCGACCAGCGGCTGTACCTCGTCTGCACGCACGGCAAGAAGGACCCGTGCTGCGCGGTGCTCGGTCGGCCGGTAGCGGCTGCCCTGAATCGACCGAACGGGCGGGTATGGGAATCGACGCACCTGGGCGGGGACCGATACGCAGCCGGCATGGTGGTATTGCCGGACGGTAGCTATTACGGCAACCTCGACCCGGCAAACGCGCAGGCCGTGGTGGACGGTCACGACCGCGGGCAGCTCACCCTGCAGAACTACCGGGGCCGCTGCACCGACGACACGGCCGCTCAGATCGCCGAACACGCCGTACGAACCGAGTACGGCCTTACCGGAATCGACGACGTGCACCCGACCGAGGTCACCTCGTCCAGCGGCGGGTCCGATGTCGTCGTGGTGACAGCGTCGGGATCGGTGCAGGTACACGTGACGCCCGATCTCGAGACCCCGCGTAGGACGACCTGCCGCTCGGAAGCATTCGCGACGCCCGACCACGGCGTCACGTCGATTCGGTCGGTTCCCGCAGCCGGGAGCGCATGACTTCTCGAACGAGACAGGGCCACCGCAACGGATGCGGTGGCCCTGTCTGCGATTGCGCGACTTACGGCAATCTCGAAACCTACGGGAAGATCAGACCCGGGGTCTTCGAGGTGGCGGCCTCGAAACGAGCCTGGACGTCGGCCCAGTTGACGACGTTCCAGAACGCCTTCACGTAGTCGGCCTTGACGTTCTTGTACTGCAGGTAGAAGGCGTGCTCCCACATGTCGACCTGGAGCAACGGGATGATGCCCAGCGGCACGTTGGCCTGCTGATCGTAGAGCTGGAAGGTGAGGAGCTTCTTGCCCAGCGAGTCGTAACCCAGCACTGCCCAGCCGGAGCCCTGCAGGCCGTTGGCGGCAGCGGTGAACTGTGCGCGGAACTTGTCGAACGAACCGAACTGGTCGTCGATCGCGGCACCGAGCTCACCCTCGGGCTTGTCGCCACCGTTGGGCGAGAGGTTCTTCCACCAGATGGAGTGGTTCACGTGGCCACCGAGGTGGAACGCGAGGTTCTTCTCGTGCAGGAAGATGGCAGCGTGATCGTCGTTCTCGCGTGCTGCGGCGAGCTTCTCGAGGGCGGTGTTCGCGCCTGCCACGTAGGTGGCGTGATGCTTGGAGTGGTGAAGCTCGTTGATCTCGCCCGAGATGTGCGGCTCGAGGGCGGAGTAATCGAAATCAAGGTCGGGCAAGGTGTACTCGGACACGTGGTTCCCTTCTCTAACGACGCCGTACCCATCGCGTGATGCGGGCACGTTCGTCCTACTTCGGATCTTTCGTAGGGTTCAACCCAATCTCATTCCTACCCCTTGTGCAACCGTTGTAACCGAGATGCTTTTCTCGGAATAAATTCACGTGAACAAGGCAACGGAATTCGCGGCTGCGAATTCGCTCCGAATATCACGAAACAGTTGCGGAGCGGGTCTGGATTGGTCCTGAAGTTGAACGGAACCTAAACTCGCGGGTGTGGAAGGGGACCGACCGAGCCGAAGTACGGTCGAGGACTCCGCCGTCGTGGAGCCGGTCACCGCGCCCCGAGTTCAGATGAACGGTGCCGACCTCCTTCGCGTCATCGCTGTTTTCGCAGTCCTGTACTCACACATTTCGTTCTATCTGATCGACGACATCGGCGGTGGCTGGTGGGTGATCGACGTGGTCAACACGGTCCTGATCGAGGACGCCGGACTGAACCTGCACCTGTCCTTCGTCGGTGTCAGTATGTTCATGCTGCTCACCGGCCTGCTGATCACCCGATCGGCGATGCGGCACTCGCGTCGGGACTTCATGGTCGCGCGTCTCGCCCGTCTGGTCCCTGCACTGTGGTTCGCCGTCGCGCTGGCGGTCATCCTCGTCAAACTCGGCCTCAACGGGATGTTCAGCGGTCAACCCGGAATCACCAACGGCGAGGCCGTGCTCAGCTTTTTCCTCGGCGGCTTCTTTCTTCGACCCGAAGTTGCCGTCCTCGGCGTCACCTGGACGCTCGTCGTGCAAATCGTGTTCTACCTCTACTGCGTCGCCATGCGCGGGCCGCTGCGTACCCGACCCATCGTGGTGCCGCTGGTCGGAGCTGCATTGTGCGCTGTGGTCATCGCCTACAACCTGTACCTGCCGCAGCCCTACACAATCCCGTTCCTGACGAAGGTCGCCGGCGTACTACCGACCCTGTTCCTCGGCCAGATCATCTATCTCGGCTGGGCGAAACTGGTCGGCTGGCGATGGGTGGTCGTCGGTGTCATCGCGCAGATCGAAGTAATCCGACTCTCCATCGACGTCCACACCTTCTGGATGGGCGACACCTACCTGTGGACCCTGCTGGTCATCACCGGCATCGTCCTGATCCTGGCCCGATACGACGGGCCCATCACCCGCTGGCCCGTCGTCCACTGGATCGGCACGCGTAGCTACGCGATCTATCTGATCCACACCCTCGTGCTGTACCGCATCTACGCCACCGTCGAGCCACACCTGGGCCCCAGCGCCGCCGTGCTGGCCTTCCTCGCCGGCACAGCCGCACTCGCCGAAATCATGTACCGCTGGATCGAACTGCCCGCGGCTCGACATATCAGCTCGACCTACGCACGCCTACGTGCTCGATCCGCCGCCTGACCGAGGCCCCCTGGGTACTCGATGTGACATTTGGTGGCCTTTTCGGGGGTCAATGTCACGTTGAGTGGACTCGGGCGGCCGGTTTCTGGGGGTCAGAGCTGCGGGAGAACCTCGGAGGCGACGAGTTCGAGGTGATCGAGATCGGTGAGATCCATGGTCTGCAGGTACACCCGGGTGGCTCCGACGGCTCCGAAGCTGCCGATCTTGTCGACCAGTTCGGCGGGGCTGCCCGCGGCACCGTTCTCGCGTAACTCCGACACCTCACGGCCGATGGCGGCGGCGCGTCGAGCGATGTCTTCTTCGGTGCGGCCGCAGCACAGGACGAGGGCGTTGGAGTAGACGAGGGAGTCCGGATCGCGGTCGGCGGCAGTGCAGGCAGCGCGGACGCGACCGAACTGGGTCTCGGTGTCGGCCAGCGACGCGAAGGGGATGTTGAATTCGTCGGCGTACTTCGCGGCGAGTGCCGGAGTGCGCTTCTTTCCGCCGCCGCCGATGACGATGGGTGGGTGCGGGGTCTGCACCGGCTTGGGGAGCGCGGGGGAGTCCGTGACGGGGTAGTGCGTGCCGTCGTACGAGAACGTGTCGCCGACGGGGGTGTCCCAGAGTCCGGTGATAACGGCGAGTTGCTCTTCGAGCCGGTCGAAACGCTCACCGAGCGGCGGGAACGGGATGCCGTAGGCCTTGTGCTCGTCCTCGAACCAGCCGGCACCGAGGCCGAGGTCGACGCGGCCGCCGCTCATGGCGTCGACCTGCGCGACGCTGATGGCCAGTGGCCCCGGGTAGCGGAAAGTGGCCGAGGTGACGAGTGTGCCGAGCCGAATGGTCGACGTCTCGCGGGCCAGGCCTGCCAGCGTGATCCAGGCGTCGGTGGGCCCGGGACCGCCGTCGCCGCTCATCGCGAGGTAGTGGTCGGATCGGAAGAATGCGCCGTAGCCGAACTCCTCGGCTGCTTTCGCAACGCGGAGGAGGTCGTCGTACGTGGCACCTTGTTGCGGTTCGGTGAAGACGCGCAGTTCTACGGACGGGAGGGGAGCCTGCGGAACGACCTGGGATGGGAAAGTCATGCTCGCCAGCCTAAACAGCGCCTCCACCGGACCGCAGACGGTCGCTGTGTCAAATCACCATCGATCCACAACCTGCGTTGGTACTCGGTACACCGCGAGACCGATTCGACGCTCTGACCTGTGGATAGAAACCGGCACAGGCCCCGATTCTGTGCATCAACCTGTGGATACTGTGGATAACTTCTGTGGCGTGAGTGACGTAGGTCATAGCGCCGCCTTGCTCGGGTCGTCGGGACACGGGTGGCAGCCCCGCGCGAGGCCGTGACAAGATCGAGGTGTGTCTCACCCCGAGCAGCCGCCCGCCGTCACCGTCGACCGACTCCCGGTGCCGTTTCCCGAGACGGCACTGCTGCTCGACGTACGTGAACCCGAGGAGTGGCAGGCCGGGCACGCGCCCGATGCCGTGCACATCCCGATGAGTGACATTCCGTCCCGCGCCGGTGAGATCGACAATCAATCCGAGGTCTACGTCGTCTGCAAAGCCGGTGGTCGGTCGGCCCGCGTCGTCGAATACCTGAACCGAGTGGGTTTCGAAGCGATCAACGTCGACGGTGGGATGCTCGCCTGGCAGGCCGCAGGTCGACCGATCGAACGCGACGACGACTCCCATGAACCGAGAATCATCTAGATGACGGCACCGCGGGGACGCGCACAGGCGTTCCAGGTCTGTGCCCGCTGCAGCACTCGCTGGGCGGTCGGTGCACGGCCGGGCACGTGGTGCCCCCGCTGCCACGGCGTCCTGCTCTCGCCGGTGTCGACCCAAGCGCCTGCGCAGGGCCGACGAAACTTCCGCTGGGTCGCACGACCGGCGACATCGCGCTCGACGTCCGCCCGCACGACTCGAACCGCAGCCCCGACGCCGACGCCGCACTACGATTCGACGCCTACCTGGGGCTTGCGTGACATCCCGCGCGATCCGGAGGCGAGTCGGCCGGTGGGACGCGTCGAGCAGTACGCCGCGAACGCGCAGTTGCTCGTCTTCGTCACCGCGCTGCTGCTGGCTCTCGGCGCGTTCGCCGAGGTGTTTCGCTACGGAATTCTGCTGTACAACCGCACCCGACTCGTCTCGCCGATCACCCTGGCCGTATCCGACGCGTTGGTGTACTTCGCCCAGGTCGGCTCGCTCGTCGTCGGCCTGTTCGCTCTCGTCGGCTCGTCGTGCTGGTTGATCCGGCAACGTCGGCTCGCTTTCGCCGCAGCGGGCGCGACCGATCCGCGATCGGTGCGATGGATGCTGCTGTTGTCGATGCTGCCGCTGGTGCGCATCGTCATGCCCGGGGTGTATCTGACCGAGCTGGCCCGACTACGGGGTGACACCGAGGCCGACGTGCACCGCGAGCTGTTTCTGGTGCGCATCTGGTGGGGTGTCTGGGCCGCGAGCAATGCGCTGGTGGTCGTCCAACTGCTGTGGAATCTGCAGGGCAGCCTGCAGGCCCGGGCCGATGGAGTTCTCCTGTCGGCGGTCGTCGCGGCAGTAGCTGCGGGTTCGGCCGTGCTCACCCTGGCGGTGATGCGCCGATTCGAGGGCCGCACGCTGCGCGGATCGGCCCTGGCGCGTCCTACTCGATGGGTCATGGCCACGGGCAAGGTCACCGCCCCGAAGGCCACCGACATCGAGGCGACCGGTCCCGAGCGCTCGAAGGAAGAGCCCGCCGAGCACGAAGCGGTGACGGCGTCGTGAGTCCCGATCGCCGCGGCCCGCTCGTCGTCGCACATCGCGGTGCCTCGGCGGCCAAGAAGGAACACACCCTCGCGGCGTACGACCTGGCGCTGCGTGAGGGAGCAGACGGCGTCGAGTGCGATGTACGACTGACCAAGGACGGTCACATCGTGTGCGTGCACGACCGTCGTGTCGACAGAACCTCGAACGGCACCGGAATCGTCAGCGAGATGAATTTCGCCGAACTTGCGCAGCTGAACTACGGCGAGCCCGACGAACCCGCCGACCTCCTGACACTGCACGATCTCATCGCGCTCGTGCTCGACTGGACCAGCAAGCCGGTCAAGGTCTTCATCGAAACCAAGCATCCCGTGCGCTACGGCTCGCTGATCGAGAGCGCGGTACTCGAGGAGCTGGGCAAGTTCGGCATCGGTGCGCCCGCATCGGCAGACCACTCGCGAGCGGTCATCATGTCGTTCGCACCGTCGGCGGTCTGGCGGGTACGCCGCTCTGCCCCGATGCTCCCGACGGTGCTCCTCGGCGACAGTTCGCACTACCTCGGCGGAGGAGCGGCGACGACCGTCGGTGCCACCGCCGTCGGACCGTCCATTCGTGCGCTGCGCGAGCACCCGAGCATCATCGACCGCGCCGCCGCGTCGGGCCGGGCCAGTTACGTGTGGACCGTCGACGAGAAAGAGGACGTGGACCTGTGCCGCGAACTCGGTGTCGGATGGATCGCCACCAACCACCCCGGCCGAACGCGAGCCTGGCTCGAATCGAAGAACGTGTAGGTTTTCGGGCGTGGGTAAGAGCAAAAGAAACAGTGGACCGAAGCAGGGAAGCAACCGAGCGGCGAAGCTGGCGCAGCGTGAGGCCGAGCGCGCGAGCATCGACTCGGCGTCGACCCGCCCGTTCGAGGGCCTGGCCGCCGAATGCGATCTGGTAGCGCTGCGCGAGTTCGTCCCGTCGGCAACGGCAACCGCGCCGATCACGGTGGACGGTCGCACCATCACGCTGGCAACGGTGCTGCCCGGTGCCGTTGCGGCACTGGTGCGCGAAGACGCGGGCACCGTCGAGGGATTTGTCGGCCTGCAGGTGCAGACGCAGTCGAAAGACGTTGCAGCAGATATCAGTAGCGCACTCGGCTGGGTGTCCACTGCTTCCGCGGGCGAGTCGCTCGAAGCCGCGAACATCACCGACAGCACCCCAGCGTTGACCGAGGTGCTCGACGCGTCCGCTCTGCTCGAGATCACCGTCCATCAGGACTTCAACTGGTGGATTCCCGAAAGTGCCACTCCCGCAGCCGATGTGACCGCCACTGTGGAGCGTGCGAATCAAGCGATCATGCCGTCGGCACGGATCGAAGCGGACGGCGTCGTTGCGGCCTGGTGGGTGGATGCGGGCGACAAGGCGCACATCCGCTGGGTTCGGCCGGAGAGCGAAGACGATGTGATGCTCGCTCTCGCTCGGCTGCACGCTGCGGGCGATCTGCACCTGGGCGAGGGATCGCGCTACGCCGGTTCGTTCCGTACGCACGGATTGCTGGTGCCGGTGTTCGATCTCGATCCCGAGATGCATCCCACCGAATGGGCTTCGCCCACAAACGAATTCGGAGACAAGCTGAGCGAGGCTCTCGCTGTCGACGCTCCGCTCACTGCAGCGCAGCTGCGCTCACGTGACGGCCTGCGCGGTCGTCAGGTCACGTTGCGCTGACGGCTTCCGGCCGGGATACGCGGTCGAGACGAATTGCTCGGAAAAGCACATCGGGTGGCCGCCCGAACAAGAATCCTTGTTCGGGCGGCCACCCGTATGAGCGCGCTACTTGCGGCGGGATTTACAGCGATCCGCCGGCAACGGTGGGTGCGCCTGCGTCGGCGACCACGCTGGTGTTCATCTCGCGGGCAACGAACTGCTCGAGGTCGAACAGGTTGTGGCCCGCGCGATCTGCGATGTTGAGCAGGGTCTTCATGCTGGCAACTTCCTCGACCTGCTCCTTGAGGAACCACTGCATGAACTGCTCGCCGAGGTAGTCGCCCTCTTCGCGTGCGGTGCTCGCCAGCGCGATGATCTGGTCGGTGACGGTCTCTTCCTGCGCCAGCGCCAGGGCGATGGCCTCACGAGGATCGGTGAAGACGGACTTCGACGCGTCGACGCCGGTCAGCTCGACCGTGATGTCGCGATCGAGGAAGTACTGCACGATCATCATCGCGTGGTTGCGCTCTTCGACCGACTGCGCGTAGAAGTGCTTGGCCAGCTGCGGCAGGTCGACGTTCGCGAAAAAGACAGCGGTGGCGATGTACTGCTGCGAGGCGTTGAACTCGTTGCGAATCTGGTCGCGAAGAAGTGCATGGAACTTGGTGTGGCTGGTTTCTTTGATATCTACGCTCATGACGAGGACGATATGCCTGGTCAGAGGCGTTGTCATCCAAGTCGAACCTTATTGAGGCGAACGTAGCCTAATACAGTGGATCCTAAATGTCCGCTCTGAGCAGGGCGCAAGCTACGCGCTCCCGGCCTCTTTCGGGGCATTGGTGGCGCGGATCACCGATCCACCGATTTCTCGGGCGACGTACTGCTCGATGTCGAACAGGTTGGATTCGGCTCGCCGGACGATGTTGAGCAGACTCTGCATCGCCGCCACCTCCTCGACCTGCTCGGTGAGGAACCAGTGGGTGAACTGCTCGCCGATGTAGTCGCCCTCGGCCCGGGCAGCCCGCGCGAGCGCGGTGATCTGCTCGGTCACCGTCGTTTCCTGTCCCAGTGCCAATTCCACCGGCTCGACCACCGACTCGAACGCCGTCACCACGTCGCCGATGCTCGACGCGTCGACATCGAGTCGATTGTCGATGAGGAACCGGATCATCATCATGGCGTGCCGACGCTCTTCGGCGGACTGGGCGTAGAAGCGGGTGGCCAGCTGCGGTAGATCGTTTCGGTCGAACCACACCGCGATCGCGACGTACTGCTGCGATGCGGTGAACTCGTGCCGCACCTGAGCGCGCAGTAGATCGTGGAACGACGCACCGGGCGTCACGGCGGGCTGGGCAGACGGCAGTGTCATGGTCCACAACCTACCGGTCTCGGGTGGGAGTGGAGCCTGCAGGAACGACCGATTCGGCGGCTCAGGGCCCGCCGGTCAGCAGATCCGGTGGAATTTCGCGATCCTGGGCGATGGCGTCGAAGAATGCCGGTGCGCGGGTGTCGTCCCACAACAGCACGTTTCCGACGTCGGAGTCCTGGAATCCGCCGACCGGTACCGTCGTGGTCACCGGACCTCCGCGCATCGCCCAGGCCAGCGCGGCGAGGTTCCAGATGTGGTCTCCCTCGTCGACGCTCAACGACGACGCCGTATCGGACACCAGCGGCCACAGCTTCAGTGGGTTGAGGAAAGTCGATGCGCTGGTGGCTTTTTCGAGCAGTGCGGACATGAATGCCCGTTGATTGTTCATTCGGTCGAGATCGGCCAGCGCGGTTGCGCGGGACCGCACGAACCCGAGCGCCTCGGACCCGGTGAGATCCTGGCAGCCGGCGGGAATGTTGATGCCCGCCAACGGATCGTCGATTGCGTTCTGCACGCACACGTTCACCCCGCCGACCGCGTCGACTATCCCGGCGAAGCCGCCGAAGCCGATCTCGGCGTAGTGATCGATATGCACCCCGGTCGCGCCTTCGACCGTCTGTACCAACAGTGACGGTCCACCGAATGCGAAGGCCGCGTTGAGCTTGTCTTCGCCGTTGCCCGGAATGGACACGTACGAATCGCGAGGCAGGCTGACCATCGTGGTCGCCCCGCTGCCCTCGGGAATGTGGATCAGGATGATCGTGTCGGTGCGGCTCGGGCCCACCTCGCCGCCGGTGGCCAGCGTGGCCTCCTGCTCCGGCGTGAGGCCTGCCCGTGAATCCGACCCGACGAGAAGCCAATTGGTGCCTGGAGTGTCTCCGACGCGACCAGGGTAGGAGGTGAGGGCGTCGACTCGCGTCAACGAGCTGTCGACGTAGTAGACGACACCGCCGATTCCCAGCACGAGAACGAGCAACACGATCAGGAAACGTCGACCCCAGCGTCTGCGCTTGCGCGGCTTCGCGACCTTGGGTGGGCGCGAATCTCGTTGTGGTCGAGCCGGTTGTGGTCTGGCGGGTTCCGGCCGGCGCTGTGCAGGCGCGGCGGGTTGCTTGCGCTCCTCGGTGTATGGCTCCGGCTGCTGGCGCGGGGCATACCCGGTGCGGCCCTGCTGCTCGTCCGCGGATCGTGAGTACTGACGCGTCGAATTGGGTGTATCGGGTGTATCGGGTGTATCGGACCGGGGTGTACGAGAGTGTGCCGAACCGGGTTCCGGAGCCTGCGACCACGCCTGCTGGGCCGCGGCCGAGCGCGGCGGCCCGGCGACAGGCCGGCCGTCGCGCCGAATGAACTCGGTGCCTTCAGGTACCTGACCCGGTGGGACGGGGAGGCCGCGTGCCGGACGCTCGGGGTTGTACTGGCGCGGCCCTCGCTCGGGTGGCGGCTGGCCGGGTCGATACCCGCGAGGAGGCGGCGGCTGCTGGGCGGACGGCTGTCGGAAGGGCCGCTGGCCGGGTGGTCGATGGCCGGGGGACTGTTGGCCGGGGGACTGTTGGCCGGGCCGGTTGGGGCCAGGAGGCTGTTGGTTCGGTGACTGTTGGTTCGGTGACTGTTGGTTGGGGCGTTGGGGATTGGGGCGTTGGGGATTGGGGCGCTGCTGGTC
>NZ_NPFX01000034.1:0-520 GCF_002259335.1 Rhodococcus sp. 14-2483-1-1
CAAATTGACGTCGGCACCCATGTGCTTGGACCCCATCACGTCGTACGCCCCGCCGTACGCCTTGCGGGTGATGACGGTGATCTTCCCGACCGTCGCCTCCCCGTAGGCATACAACAATTTCGCGCCCCGCCGAATGATGCCGTTGTACTCCTGCCCCGTCCCGGGCAGGAACCCCGGCACATCGACCAACGTGATGATCGGAACGTTGAAACAATCACACGTGCGCACGAACCGCGCCGCCTTCTCCGAGGCATCGATGTCCAACGTTCCCGCGAACTGTGTGGGCTGATTGGCCACGATCCCCACCGACCGGCCGTCGATCCGCCCGAACCCGACGATGATGTTGCGGGCCCGCCCCTCTTGGACTTCGAGGAACTCGTCGTCGTCGAGGATGCGGGTGATCACCTCGTGCATGTCGTACGGGGTGTTCGGTGAATCCGGGATCAGGGTGTCGAGTTCGAGATCCTCCGCGGTCAGCGAGTCCTCGATCGCCCCGGTGATCGGATCCGACGGGACCGTC